>JAKADY010000012.1 GCA_021826065.1 Pseudomonadota bacterium | reverse complement strand
GCCACTAGATATGCTTAACCATCGACAGAAAAAAACTATATATAGTGTTAACCGCTCGCCACCTGACCGGAGGCCCCAGGATGACGTCTGCCGCTGTGCCCCCCCTTTCCTGCCCCAGCCGAGTCATCAAGCGCGATGGCCGGCAGGTGTCTTTCGATGCGCACAAGATCCGCTCCGCCATCCGCCGTGCCGGCGAGGCCAGCGGCGAGTATGACGATGAGGAGGCCGGCCGAATCACCGCGCAGGTCGTGCGCTTGCTTGCTCATCGCTTCCGTGGGATCGCGCCACACATCGAGCAGATCCAGGACGTGGTCGAGCAACAGCTGATTGCCGCCGGCTACTGGCGCACCGCCCGCGCCTACATCGCCTATAGGGAGGCGCATGCACGGCTGCGCGCCGACCGCAAGACGCTGGTCGATGTGGAGGCCTCCATCAACGAGTATCTGTCCCGCAGCGACTGGCGGGTCAACGCCAATGCCAACCAGGGCTATTCGCTCGGCGGCCTCATCCTCAACGTCTCCGGCAAGGTGGTGGCCAATTACTGGCTCAACCACGTCTATCCGCCCGAGATCGGCGCGGCGCACCGCGCGGCCGACCTGCACATCCACGATTTGGACATGCTCTCTGGCTATTGCGCGGGCTGGTCGTTGCGCTCCCTGCTCGCTGAGGGGCTCAATGGCGTGCCGGGCAAGGTGGAGGCCGCGCCCCCCAAGCATCTGTCCAGCGCCGTCGGGCAGATCGTCAACTTCCTGGGCACGTTGCAGAACGAATGGGCTGGCGCCCAGGCCTTTTCCTCTTTCGACACCTATCTCGCCCCCTTCGTGCGCAAGGACCGCCTCACTTATGCCGAGGTGCGTCAGGCCATCCAGGAGTTGATCTACAACCTCAATGTGCCCTCGCGCTGGGGCACGCAGACCCCCTTTACCAATCTCACCTTCGACTGGACCTGTCCGCCGGACCTCCGAGACCAGGTCCCGGTCATCGCCGGGAAGGAGATGCCCTTCACCTATGGGGAGCTGCAGGCCGAGATGGACCTGATCAACCGCGCCTATATCGAGGTGATGACGGCAGGCGACGCCAAGGGGCGGGTGTTCACCTTTCCCATCCCGACCTACAACATCACCCGCGACTTCCCCTGGGAGAGCGAAAACGCCGACAGGCTGTTCGCCATGACCGCCAAGTACGGCCTGCCCTACTTCCAGAACTTCGTCAACTCCGACCTCGAGCCGCACATGGTGCGCTCGATGTGCTGCCGGCTGCAACTCGACCTGCGCGAGCTGCTCAAGCGCGGCAATGGGCTTTTCGGCAGCGCCGAGCAGACCGGCTCCGTCGGTGTGGTGACGATCAACTGTGCCCGCCTGGGCTACCTCCATGCCGGTGACGAGGTCGGTCTGTACCGGCGGCTGGACGCGCTGCTGGAGATGGGCAAGCAGAGCCTGGAGATCAAGCGCAAGCTCATCCAGGGCCTCATCGACCAGGGACTGTTCCCCTACACCAGACGCTATCTCGGCACCCTGCGCAACCACTTCTCTACCCTGGGGGTCAACGGGGTCAACGAGATGATCCGCAACTTCACCAAGGATGCGCACGACATCACCACCGACTGGGGGCATGCCTTCGCCTGCCGCCTGCTCGACCACATACGCGCGCGCATCCAGGCCTTCCAGGAGGAGACCGGGCATTTGTACAACCTGGAGGCCACCCCTGCCGAGGGCACCACCTATCGGTTCGCCAAGGAGGATCGCAAGCGTTTCCCCGACATCCTGCAGGCGGGTACCCCCGAGCGACCCTACTACACCAACTCCACCCAGCTGCCGGTGGGGTTCACCGACGACCCCTTCGAGGCCCTGGCCCGCCAGGAGACCTTGCAGCGCAAGTACACGGGCGGCACCGTGCTACATCTGTACATGGCCGAGCGCCTGTCCTCGGGCGAAGCCTGCAAGCGGCTGGTGCGCCGTGCCCTGGAAAACTTCCGGCTACCCTACATCACCGTCACGCCCACTTTTTCCATATGCCCGAAACACGGCTATCTCGCCGGTGAGCACAAGTTTTGTCCCAAGTGCGACGCCGAGCTCGTTGCCCGCAAGCGGCAGCGGCTGGCGGCCTGAGACGGCTCCAGCGACCCTACTCTCCAGGAGGATGCCATGGATACTCTGCTCGATATCGAACTCAAGGATGAAGAACGCCAGCCTTGCGAGGTGTGGACACGGGTGATGGGCTACCACCGCCCGGTGGCCAGCTTCAACCTCGGCAAGCAGGGCGAACACGCCGAGCGGCGTTTCTTTACCGAATCCCGCGCATTCGACGCCTCTACACGCGTCCGTTCTGACGCCTGAACGCATGCGCATCGGCGGCCTCATTCCCTTCAGCACGGTGGACTGGCCGGGGCAGCTTGCTGCCGTGGTCTTCTGCCAGGGCTGTCCCTGGCGTTGCCGGTATTGCCAGAATCCGCATCTGCAGCCGGCTGGCATACCGTCAGCGTATCGCTGGCAGGACGTCCTCGCCTTCCTCGAGCGGCGCCGGGGGCTGTTGGATGCCGTGGTCTTTAGCGGTGGCGAGCCTGTCCTGCAGGCCGACCTGCCCGACGCCGTGCGGGCGGTACGCGCGCTCGGCTATCGCGTGGGTCTGCATACCGCCGGCATCTATCCCCGGCGAATCGAGCGTCTCCTGCCGCTCGTGGACTGGGTGGGGCTGGACGTCAAGGCGCCAGCACGTGCCTATGCGCAACTGACCGGTGTGCCCGACAGCGCCGAGGCCGCATTCACCAGCCTACGTCTGCTTCAGACGGCGGGCGTGGCCTATGAGCTGCGTTGCACCTGGCATCCGCATCTGCTGGCGGAGCAGGACATGATCGAACTGGGATCGGAGCTGGCCCAACTGGGTGAGGATCGCCTGGTTGTGCAGGTGTGTCGGCCCCACGGCTGCGCCCGGACACTGGGCGAGGCCGTGCCAGGCCCGGAGACGTTCGCCGGGGTGCGCCGACACCTGCGTCTGGTCAGCTTGCGTCCATGAGGCTCACCGGAGGTATGCATGCGGCATCCGGAGTTCTTTGATCAGGTCCCCGCCATCACGCTCTACGATCCCTTGGCGGAGCTGCTCGGGGCGGCGGCGGGCGGCCAGCTCGACTTCCACTACGTCGATGTGGTGCGTCTGGCGGGGCACTCCTGCCCGACCGTGGCCGGCGCCTGGCTCATGGCCCGGCATGGCCTCGCCGCACTCTATCCCGAGACCCTGCCCGTCAGGGGAGGGGTGCGCGTGGAGCTGCGCGCGGCCCAGGACAGCGGGACCACGGGTGTGGTCGGTGCCGTGTTGGGCATGATCACCGGGGCGGCGGGCGAGGGCGGTTTCGCCGGACTTGGCGGCCGTTACAGCCGCCGTGGCCTCTTGCGCTATGGGCTGGCGCTGCCGGCCGAGGTCAGGTTGACGCGGCTCGACAGCGGCGCTGCGGTATTGCTCGACTACCATCCCGAACGGGTACCGGCCGCGCCCGCGCAGGCCGAGTTGATGCCACGGGTCCTGGCAGGCACGGCCACGCCCGAGGAGCGCGCCCGCTTCGCACAGCTGTGGCAGGCGCGCGTGCAGTCCATCCTGCTCGAGCATGCCGATGACCCCGCCATTTTGACGCTGTGGCGGGGCGAGTAAGGAGGACCCAGTGCGGCAACAGGCGCCGGTCGTGATCGAGTGCCTTGCCCTGAACATCGGCCAACTGCGGCCACTGGGCGGGTCTGGTCTGTTGAGTGCGATCGACAAGCGGCCCGTCGACGGTTCGGTGCGCATCACCCGCCTGGGTCTGAGCGGCGATGCGCAGGGCGACCGCGCCCATCATGGCGGGCCTGACAAGGCCCTGCACCACTACCCAGCGGATCACTACGATCGCTGGGCTGCGGAGCTGCCCGGCCACGCCGCACTTTTCCAAAATGGCGCTTTCGGCGAGAACATCTCCAGCCGCGGGTTCACCGAGGCAGACGTCTGCGTGGGCGACCGCTGGCGTCTGGGCAAGGCGCTGTTGGAGGTCTCACAGGGCCGACAACCGTGCCGCCGTCTCGACCTGCGCTTCGCTCTGCCTGACATGGTCGAGCGTGTGCGCGACACGGGACGTACGGGCTGGTACTACCGGGTGCTCGAAGAGGGCGAGGCAGCAGCCGGTGACCGACTCAGCCTGGTCGAGCGTCCCCATCCTCGCTGGAGCGTAGCCCGCGTCTTCGAAGTGTTGTTTGGCCCGCACAAAGATGCCGCGGCCCTGGCCGATCTCTTGCGGTTAGGGGTGCTGGCTGACGGCTGGCGCCAGCGCGCCGCACGCAGGCTGCTGGATACCGCTGGATGACCCTCGCGCCAGCGCCCGTGTCCGCTCGGGATCACCGCTCGATGACGACCGCTAGGGTACGTGCTAACGGACATGACTTTGAGAAGACGCCCCAAAATATGAAAGTCATGTCCGTTTCCCTCACCCCCAGCCCCTCTCCCGCCTGCGGGAGAGGGGAGCGTCGTGAGCCGCTGCGCGACTTTCACGCTAAAAAAAATACCTCGGCGCAATGAGGAAGGAGGAAGACATGAACGAACGTATAACCATCCAGCTGGATAGCGACGTCTACGACCAGCTCAAGGCCTTGATGGTGCCACCGCTCGCCGATGCCAATGCCGTGATTCGCGCCCTGCTCGAAGAGCAGGGGCACATGAGCGCTGCCGCCTGCGCCGTGCAGGCCCGCACGCGCCATTACGACTATGCGCAGGAGCTGGAAAGGGCCCGCGCCGGGGTTTATGAATGCGGGGGAAACACCTGAGCAATCGGGCGGTCGATCGCCCGTCTTGAAGCGCAATCATCCTGGCTTGCCATCCACCCGCGGTCGCCAGTAGAACGGCGCATGGCGCCAGGCCCAGGGCAGGAAGGCGGCCAGCCACAACGTCGCGGATAGGATCTGCCAGGGCAGCGGTTGTGCTACCGCCAACAATTCGGGAAGGATGCGTGCGAGGGCGGCGACCTGCACGAGCCAGAACAGACCCCAGGTCAGCCGATCGGCCTCCAGTTTGCGTCCTGAGTGGCCGAGGCTCACGCGCGCGGCCATGGCGAGCAACATGCCGCCGAAAAAACCGATCCCCAGGGCGTGCAATGGGGCGAGGCCGAGGCCCGAGCCCGCGCCCGACCACGACATCAGGCTGTCGATGGCGTAGAGGGTGAAGGCGAGCGCCGCCCAGGGCAGGGCCAGGTGCAGCATGGCCAGCAGCCGCACTCGCCACACATGGGGGTGATGCCAGCGCCAGGCCAGCCAGGCGGTGACCGCGGCGAGCGGTAGGTCGGCGACCCAGGTCCATTGCGGCAGCCCCAGCCCCTCCAGTATTGCGTGCAGCCAGGCCAGCCCTACCAAGGTCCCGAGTGCCCAGGTGGGGCGGTAGGGGGCATAGCCGCCGACGATGCGGCTGGTGAACCAGGGCAGCATGCGGTGGCAGACGGCGAGGAAGAGGGGGGTGAGGAAGCCCCAGATGCCGAGGGCCTGGGCCCAGCGCAACGCTGGGCCCGTGTCGTTGGCGAGCCAGAGGGCGAAGAGCAGGTTGCCTAGCGCACCCAGCGCGCAGGCCAGCCAGGCCACACGGGCGTGCCGCCGGTCCAGGGCGGGGAGTACGGTCAGGGTCGAAGCGGGGGGCGCGGCCGTACGTCGCGGCGCCGTGAGCAGCCGCCCCAGCGCCCAGAGCGCGGCAAACCAGCCGGCGGTCTGCAGGCCCCAGGCGGGCAGGGCCAGCACCGGCCAGAAGGCGGCGACATAGGCGAGGGCGACGCCGCTGGCGAGGAAGACCGCCACGAGGACGTAGGCGGCCTTGGCCGGGGGCGCGGTCTCCAGCCAGTTGGGCACGGCGGTGAAGAGAAAGCCGAAGACGAAAAAGGGGAACAGGCCGTAAGGCATGACCCACAGATGCAGGGCGGCGGCCGGCAGCCGGGGCTCTGGCAGCGGGAGCAACCCCGCTTGGGCCAGCAGGGCGGCGAGCCAGAAGGCGACGGCGAGCACGGTCTGCACCGCCCCGGGCAGGAACAGGGTGCGATGCGGCGCGGCGGCGAGCAGGGAGAGCGGGGTTGGCATGCGCCCCGATGTTAAGCCTCGGCCGGCCAGAGGCATTGACCTGGATCAATGCGGCCGCGCTCATCTGCGCACTCGCCGGTGCTCGATCGCCCACACCGCGGCCTCTACCCGTGAGCGCAGGTTGAGCTTCCTGAGCAGATGCTTTACGTGCACCTTAACCGTGCCCTCGGCGATGTCCAGCTCGCGTGCGATCAGCTTGTTGCTCTTGCCGGCGGCGATTAGGTCCAGTATGCGGCGTTCCTGCTCGGTCAGCCCCGCCGCCTCGGGGTCGCGCGGCTGGCTTTCGGCACGCAGCGAATGGGCGAGCAGCGCGGTGAGCCGCTCGCTGAGGGTGACCTGGCCGGCCGCCGCCTCGCGCAGTTTCTCGATCAGGTCCTCGGGCTCCATCTCCTTGAGCAGATAGCCGTCCGCGCCGGCGCGCAGGCTCGCCACCAGGTCGGCCTCGGCGTCCGACACGGTGAGCATCACCACCCGCGCGTCGCAGCCCCCCGCCTTGATCACCTTGAGCACATCCACCCCGCTCATGTCGCGCATGTTCAGGTCCAGCAGGATCAGGTCAGGGTTGAGCTTCTGGGCGAGTTCGATGCCCGCCTCACCCGAGGAGGCCTCGCCCACCACCTCGAACTCGGGCACCTCGCGGATGAGCTGGATGACACCGCGGCGAAACAGCGGGTGGTCGTCGATGATCAGCACGCGTTGGGGGGTGTCGGTCATGAGGCGATCCTTTGCAGGGGGATGACGTCCTGACGTGCCGCCGGCCGGAAGCTTAGCACGACACGGGTGCCGCCACTGGGGCGGGGCTCGAAGCGGATCTCGCCGTTGAGCGAGCGGGCCCGCTCCTCCATGATGGTCATGCCGTAGTGGTGGTGGTCGGCCGCTTTGTGGATGCCAACGCCGTCGTCCTCGACCACCACCTCCAACCGCTCGCCTCCGGTGCAGGCGAGGCTCACCCGCGCATGGCGGGCCTGCGCGTGGTTGAGCACGTTGGCCAGGGCCTCGCGCACCACGTGCAGGACGTGGATCTCCTCGTTGGGGGAGAGCTGGCAGCGGCTGCGTTCGATGTCCAGGGCGATGTCGAGGCCACCGCGCGCGGTGAACTCGGCCACGGTCTGGGCCAGCGCCGAGGGCAGGTCCTCGCCCTCCATCTTGAGGCGGAAGGTGGACAGCAGCTCGCGCAACTGCCGGTAGGCGCCATACAGCCCCTCGCGCAATTCCTGCAGAATCTGCTCGGCCTGGCTCTGCTTTTCGGGTTGGCGTAGGACGGATTGCAGGCGGCTGACCTGGATCTTCATGTAGGCGAGCGACTGGGCGAGCGAATCGTGCAGCTCGCGGGCGATGACGGCCCGTTCCTCCAGCAGCGCCAGGCGCCGGCTCTGCTCGATGCGCCGCTCGGCGCCCAGGGCCACGCCGATGTGGCGGGAGAGTGCCTCCAGCAGCTGGATCTGCCAGGGCTCCGGGTGCACGCCGGGCGGCACGACGACGATCATTACGCCGTATTGCCGCTCGGCGTCCGCCAGCGGCAGGGTGATCAGCTGCGCCCCTTCGGGGGTGAGGCTGGTGCGCGTGCTCTCCGTGCCGTGACACCAGTCACAGCGCGCCTGGCGGCAGGGATCGGGGTCCTGCGCGGTGAGGGTGCTGGCAATGACCTGGCCGTGGCTGCCGCCCGCCTCGCCCAGACAGATGAGCCCGTGTCCCAGTCCCAGCACACGCGCGATGTCGTCGAGGACGGCGGCATAGGTCGCGCGACCGGGCGGGCCGCCGTGCAGCCGGGCGATCGACTGGTAGAGCAGCTCCAGGGACTGATTGCTGCGCGTCAGTTCCGCCGTCTTTTGCCGCACCCGTCCCTCCAGGTCGGCGTAGAGCTTGGACAGGTCTTCGGCCATGGTGTTGAAGGCCTGGCCCAGGCGGCCCAGCTCGTCTTCGCCCGTGTGCTCGGTGCGCACCGAGAGGTCGCCCTGGCCGACACGGTTGGAGAAGGCGAGCAGGGTCCGCAGCGGTTGCACCAGCCCGGAGTGGATGACATAGACGGTGAGCAGGACGATCAGCAGGGTGAAGATCAGGGCCACGCCAAGCACCATCTGCATGACGCGAATCTTGGCCTCGGTGGCCAGCTCCATCTGCTTGACCAGGCTGTGAATGGTGTCGACGAAGGCGCCTACCTCGGCCAGGATGAGCGTCTTATCCCCTGCGTCGGGCGGGGCGGCCTGGGCGCGCGCCATGGCCAGAAAGCGCGGCTTGATGCGCGTATGCCATTGCTCACGGACGTGCGCGTAGCTGCCGGCGAGATCGAGCTCGCTGCTGCCCGGCAGCATGTCGGCGATGGGGCGGGCGGCCAGCGTGGCCTCGAAGGTCTCGATCGCCTCGCGCAGGCGCTGACGGTTGCGCTCCGGGTCGCCATTCGGGTGGGCCAGGTAGAGTGCGGTCATCTTCCAGCTCTGCATGCGCAGGCTGCCGGCCAGGTTGATGGCCTCGCCGCTTCCACGCGTGGACAGGGCCACCATGCTGGACACCGACATGCCCAGCACCGCCAGTAGCGCAATGGCGGCGATCGCCCCGCCCAGCCGGGCGACCATGGAGCGTTCGAAGAAACGCAGGGGTGAGGTGTTCAACGCACAGCCTCGGGTGTTCGGTGGGCGGGCCCTGTCAGCGACCGGGGCCCGGTGCGGTCATGAAACTACACCCCGGCCGGCGAAGTGGGAATACCCCCTTTGCACCGGCATGCGGCATAGGGCATGCGGCATGGGCACGCAGCCCTTTTAGGAACAAGGGGTTACATCTCTACCACCCTACCTCGAAAGTGGTATTCCCGCGGCTCTTGCAGCTGAGGCCCCCACTGGCGTGGCCCTTCACGATCCCTAAACTGAGGGCATCGACAACGGACATCCAGGTATGTTGATCCAGATGTGGTGTCATGACATCGCTTAGCCAGAAGCAGTGGTCCGTCCTGATCATGAGCACGCTTGCCTTCACCGTGTGCTTTGCGGTGTGGATGATGTTCGCCGTGATCGGGGTGCCGATCAAGAACGATCTGGGGCTGAACGAGACCGAGTTCGGCATCCTCATCGCTACCCCGGTGCTGACCGGTTCGCTCATCCGTCTGCCGATCGGCATGTGGACCGACAAGTTTGGCGGGCGCATCGTCTTTTTCCTGATCATGCTCGCCACCGTGGTGCCGATCTGGCTGATGGCCTATGCCACCGCGTTCTGGCATTTCCTGGTCATCGGCCTGTTCGTCGGGGTGGCCGGTGGTTCCTTCTCGGTGGGCATCGCCTATGTCGCGCGCTGGTTCGAGAAGAATCGCCAGGGTATGGCCATGGGGGTGTTCGGCGCCGGCAACACGGGGGCGGCGGTGACCAAGCTGGTGGCCCCGGCGATCGTCGTGGCCTATGGCTGGACCATGGTGCCGCAGGTCTACGCCGCGGCCATGTTGGTCACCGCGCTGTTGTTCTGGTTTTTCACCTACGACGACCCGGAACACCGCGTGCCCTCGCACGTGACCGTGCGTGACCAACTCAGGGCACTCAAGGACCCCACGGTGTGGAAGTACTGCCAGTACTACTCCATCGTCTTCGGCGGCTATGTGGCGCTCGCCCTGTGGATGACCAAGTACTACGTGTCCGAGTACGGCTTCGATCTGAAGACCGCGGCGCTGCTCGCCACCGCCTTCTCGCTGCCGGGCGGCGTGCTGCGCGCGGTGGGCGGCTGGCTGTCGGACAAGTGGGGGGCCCACAAGGTGACCTGGTGGGTGCTGTGGGTCAGCTGGATCTGCCTGTTCATCATGTCCTATCCCAAGACCGAGTTCACCGTCCAGACCGTTACCGGGCCGCAGACCTTCAGCCTGCACATCCCCGCCGAGCTCTTCACGGTCCTGCTGTTCATCGTCGGCGTGGCCTTCGCCTTCGGCAAGGCGAGCGTCTTCAAATACATCTCCGACGAGTACCCGCACAACATCGGCGTGATCTCCGGCATCGTCGGGCTGGTCGGCGGCCTGGGCGGGTTCCTGCTGCCCATCATGTTCGGGGCGCTGGTGGACCTCACCGGCATCCGCTCCTCGGTCTTCATGCTCATGTACGGCGTGGTGTGGGTGAGCCTGATCTGGATGTACTTCACCGAGGTGCGCAAGCTCGATCTGATGATGAGGCCTGCCCGCGCCACAGACCCGCTTGAGTGAGTATCCCCGCACGCGCAACAACCCCCTGTAAGGAGAACGAGAGATGTCCACCTTGAGCAAGACGCAAACCACGGGCCACAGCGGCTTCTTCGATGTGGCCGAGTGGCGCCCTGAAGACCCGGCGTTCTGGGCGTCACACAAGGGCTTCGCCATCCGCACCCTGTTCATCTCCATGCTGGCCCTGCATCTGGCCTTCGCCGTGTGGTTCACCTGGAGTGCGCTGGTGGTGCGGCTGCCAGGGCTGGGCTTCGATCTCACCGTGGACCAGCGCTTCTGGCTTCCAGCCATGGCCCTGCTCATGGGCGCGGTGGCGCGTTTTCCGCACACTTTTCTGGTGCTGAAGATCGGCGGTATGTGGACCACCTTCATCTTCAACGTGGCGCTGCTGATCCCCATCTTCGGCATCGGCCATGTGGTGCAGGACCCCAGCACGCCATTTACGACCCTGTTGTTCTGGGCCGGTATGGCGGGCTTCTGTGCCGGCGGCCAGATCTCCTCGTCCTCCGCCAACATCAACCTCTGGTTCCCCAAGCGGCTGGGTGGCACCGCCTTGGGGGTGAACGTGGGCATCGGCAACCTCGGCACCTCGGTGGCGCAGTTCGTCGTGCCACTGGCCGTGGGGGCGGGCATCTTCGGCGCCATGGCCGGTGACCCGCTGACCTTCAACGTCATCGACCCGCAGACCAAGGCGGTGATCAAGACCATGCCCATGTGGCCGCAGAACGCCGCCTACATCTGGCTCATCCCGACCCTGGTGCTGAGCGTGCTGATCCTTTTCGGCATGAAGAATCACCCGGCACGCGGTGACTTCATGGAGCAGATGAAGGTGGTCAAGCTCAAGCACACCTGGATCACCACCATCCTCTACACCCTCACCTTCGGCACCTTCTCCGGCTTCGCCGCCGCCACCCCGCTGCTGATCAAGGAGGTGTTCGGAAAGCTGCCGGAGGCCCCCGACCCGCTCGCCTACGCCTGGATCGGCCCGCTGGTGGGGGCGCTGGTGCGGCCGGTCGGCGGTGTGCTGGCCGACAAGTTCGGCGGGGCGAACGTGAGCATGCTGGTGTTCCTCATCCTGATCGGCTCGGCGGCCGGCCTCACCTTCTTCACCGCGCCCGCCTCCAGTGCCGAATTCATACCCTTCTTCATCGTGCTGCTGGGTATCTTCCTGGGCGCCGGCATCGGCAACGCCAGCGTGTTCAAGCAGATCGTCATGATCTTCGAGCCCAAGCAGGCAAGCCACGTGCTGGGTTTCACCGCGGCCATGGCGGTGCTGCTGCTGGGTTTCTTCGTGCCCATCATCTTCGGCCGCTCCTTCGCGCTGACCGGCGGCCCCAACGCGGCGCTGTGGATCTTCGTGGCGCTCTACGGCCTGGGGTTGCTGCTGAACCACTGGTACTACTGGCGGCGTGGCGCGGAGAAGCCCTGCTGACCGATGTACTGAGCGCATACGACCGAGACCTGAATCCCTGAGGAGCAAACCATGAGTCACTTTCTCGACCGCCTGACCTACTTCACCCATCCGCGCGAACCCTTCGCCAACGGCCACGGCATCAAGACCATCGAGGACCGCAAGTGGGAGGACGCCTACCGCAACCGCTGGCGCCACGACAAGGTGGTGCGCTCCACCCACGGGGTGAACTGCACGGGGGGGTGCTCCTGGAAGATCTTCGTCAAGAACGGTCTGGTCAGCTTCGAGATGCAGCAGACCGACTATCCGCGCACACGCGACGACATGCCCAACCACGAGCCGCGCGGCTGTCAGCGCGGGGCGTCGTATTCCTGGTATCTGTATTCGCCCAGCCGCATCCGCTATCCGATGATCCGCCGGCGCCTGCTGGACCTCTACCGCGCCGAGCGCAAGAGTGGCAAGGACCCGGTCGAGGCCTGGGCCGCCATCCAGGCCGACCCGGCCAAGCGCGACAAATACGTCAAGGTGCGGGGCCTGGGTGGCTTCGTGCGCACGAGCTGGGACGAGGTGCTGGAGATCATCGCCGCCGCCAACGTCTATACCATCGGCAAGTGGGGGCCGGACCGCATCTTCGGCTTCTCCCCCATCCCGGCCATGTCCATGATCTCCTATGCCGCCGGCAGCCGCTATCTGTCGCTCATCGGCGGCTTCTGCGGCTCGTTCTATGACTGGTACTGCGACCTGCCGGTGGCGAGCCCCCAAGTCTGGGGCGAACAGACCGACGTGCCGGAGGCGGCCGACTGGTACAACTCCACCTACATCATCATCGCCGGCGCCAACCTGCCGATGACGCGCACGCCCGACGCGCATTTCGCCATCGAGGCGCGCTACAAGGGCACCAAGATCGTGTCGATGGCGCCGGACTATGCCGAATACGTCAAGTTCGCCGACCTGTGGATGCCGGTCCGGCAGGGCACCGACGCGGCCGCCTTCCTGGCCATGGGCCACGTGGCCCTGAAGGAGTTCTACCTCGAGCGGCAGGTGCCCTACTTCCAGGAATACGCACGCAAATACACGGATCTGCCCATGCAGGTGATCCTGCGCCGCCAAGGCGAGGGCTACGTCACCGGGCGTTATCTGCGCGCCAGCGACTTCGCCGACAACTTCGGCGAGAAGAACAACCCGGAGTGGAAGACCATCGTCTGGGACGAGGTCTCCGACGGCTTCGTGGTGCCCAACGGCTCGATCGGCTTCCGCTGGGGCGAGGAGGGCAAGTGGAACCTGCTGGAGAAGACCTCCGCGGGTGCCGACATGCGCGCGGAACTCACCTGCCTGGGCAAGCCGGGGGTGGAGGTGATCAGCGTCGCCTTCCCGCATTTCACGCCGGACGAGCCGGCCACCCTCGCGCGCAACGTGCCGGCGCGCCGCCTCAAGCTCGCCAGCGGCGAGACGGTCTATGTCGCCTCGGTGTTCGACCTGCTCCTGGCGCAGTACGGCATCGACCGGGGACTTGGCGGCGGCAACGTGGCGACCTCCTATGACGACGCCGACGTGCCCTACACCCCGGCCTGGGCGGAGCGCATCACCGGGGTCAAACGGGCCGATCTCATCCGCACCGGCCGCGAGTTCGCCGACAACGCCGCCAAGACGCACGGCAAGTCCATGGTCATCGTCGGCGCGGCCGTCAACCACTGGTACCACAACGAGATGAGCTACCGCGCCATCATGAACCTGCTGCACATGTGCGGCTGCGTGGGACAGTCGGGCGGCGGCTGGGCGCACTATGTGGGTCAGGAGAAGCTGCGGCCGCAGGCCGGCTGGGCGCCCATCGCCTTCGCGCTCGACTGGCACCGGCCGCCACGGCAGATGAACTCCACCTCCTACTGGTATTTCCACACCGACCAGTGGCGCTACGAGACGATCAAGGCCGATGGACTGCGCGCCGCCACCGCCAGCGACCGCTTCAAGGGCTATTCCTTGGCCGACTACAACGTGGTGGCCACCCGCCTGGGCTGGCTGCCTTCGGCGCCGCACTTCAACCGCAACCCCTTGGAGCTGGTGGCCGAGGCCGAGCGGGCTGGCGCCAAGGACGAGGCGGGGGTGGCCCGGTACGTGGTCGAGCAGCTCAAGTCGGGGGCGTTGGATGTGGCCTTCGCCGACCCCGACAACCCGGTCAACTGGCCGCGCAACCTGTTCGTCTGGCGCGCCAACCTGATCGGCACCTCGGCCAAGGGGCACGAGTACTTCCTCAAGCACCTGCTGGGGGCGCAAAACGGCGTGCTGCAGGAGGGGGGTGCCGGGCGCGACAACAAAGAGGTGGTCTGGCACGAGGAGGGGCCGGTCGGCAAGCTGGACCTGATGGTGGACATCAACTTCCGTCTGAACTCCACCGGTGCCTATTCCGACATCGTCCTGCCCACGGCCACCTGGTACGAGAAGAACGACCTCAACACCACAGACATGCACCCCTTCATCCACCCGCTGTCCGAGGCGGTCAACCCGGGCTGGGAGTCGAAGTCCGACTGGCAGATCTTCCAGGCCCTGGCCAGGAAGTTCTCAACGCTGGCGGCCAAGCACTTGGGCGTGCGCAAGGACCTGGTGGCGCTGCCCCTGTTGCACGACTCGCCGTTCGAGCTGGCGCAGCCCCTGGGTGAGGTGCGCGACTGGAAACGCGGCGACAGCGAGCCGGTGCCGGGCAAGACCATGCCGTTGCTGAAACTGGTCGAACGCGACTACGGCAGCACCTACAACAAGTTCATCGCCCTGGGGCCGCTGATGGTCAAGCTCGGCAACAACGTCAAGGGCATCGACTGGAACACCGAGCAGGAATACGAGGAGCTGAAGCGCCACAATCGCACCGTGACCGAGCCCGGGGTGTCGCAGGGCATGCCCAGCCTCAAGGACGACATCGCCGTGTGCGACGCGGTCATGCGCATGGCGCCGGAGACCAACGGCGAGGTGGCGCACAAGTCTTGGACGGCGCTGTCCCGCAAGACCGGCATCGACCACCACCACCTCTATGCCGGCCGGCACGAGGACAAGTTCACCTTCCACGACATCCTGGCCCAGCCGCGCAAGATCATCACCGCGCCGACCTGGTCGGGCATCGAGTCGGAGCACGTCTCCTACAACGCCGGCTACACCAACGTGCACGAGCACATCCCGTTCCGTACGCTGACCGGCCGCGCCCATTTCTACCAGGACCACCAGTGGATGCTGGACTTCGGCGAGGGCTTCTGCGTCTACCGACCGGGTCTGGACATGCAGGACCACAAGCTCGTGCCGGCATCGGTCAAGAAGTCGCCGCATCTGGTGCTGAACTGGATCACGCCGCACTCCAAGTGGGGTATCCACTCCACCTATCAGGACAACCTGAGGATGCTCAACCTCTTCCGCGGCGGCCCCTACGTCTGGATCTCGGAGGAGGACGCCAAGACCGTGGGCATCCGCGACAACGACTGGGTCGAGGCCGTCAACGCCAACGGCGCGACGGTCGCCCGCGCGGTGGTCAGCCAGCGTGTCCCGCGCGGCATGGCCATCATGTACCACGCCCAGGAGAAGACCGTGAACGTGCCGGGCAGCCCAACCACGGGCAAGCGCGGCGGCATCCTCAACTCGGTCACGCGCGTGGTTGTCAAGCCCACGCACATGATCGGCGGCTATGCGCAGCTGGCCTACGGCTTCAACTACTACGGCCCGGTGGGCAGCAACCGCGACGAGTTCGTGGTGGTGCGCAAGATCGAGGATCGCGACGTGGACTGGCTGGAACGCCCGCTCACGCCCGAGCGCGAGGCGAGCCGCAACCCGGTCGGAGTGGGGGCCCGCTAGCCTGCATCCTCCCCCGGGATGGGGGAGGGCAGGGGTGTCGGTGAAATGTTTATTCGAGTTTGGCTGCCGGCGTGCAAAGGTGTACGGGTCTCCACGGGGGTGGTGCGAAAGACACCCGCGAGCGCCGGCGGCCACCCCTCAAGGGATCGTAGGAGCGGGCTTGCCCGCGATGGACGTGGTATCGCGGCCCAGGCCGCCCCACAAGGAGAGATGCAATGAAAGTCAGAGCCCAATTCGCCTTCGTCTTCAACCTGGACAAGTGCATCGGCTGCCACACCTGTTCGGTGACCTGCAAGAACGTCTGGACCAACCGCAAGGGCGTGGAATACGTCTGGTTCAACAACGTGGAGTCCAAGCCCGGCATCGGCTATCCCAAGCAATGGGAAAACCAGGAGATCTGGCGCGGCGGCTGGGAGGTGAAGAACGGCAAGCTGCAGCTCAAATCCGGCAGCAAGCTCGAGCGCCTGCTCAACATCTTCGCCAACCCGGACATGCCGGAGATCGACGACTACTATGAGCCGTTCACCTTCGACTACGCCCACCTGCTCAAGGCACCCCTGTCCGAGGCGGCGCCCACCGCGCGGCCGGTGTCGCAGATCACCGGCGAGAAGATGGAGAAGATCCACTGGGGGCCGAACTGGGAGGACGACCTGGCCGGCGAGTTCGAAAGCCGCGCCCGCGACGCCAACATGGCCGGCCTGCAGAAGGAGATCTACAAGCAGTTCGAGAACACCTTCCACCTCTACCTGCCACGCATCTGCAACCACTGTATCAACCCGGCCTGTGTCGCGGCCTGCCCCTCCGGCTCGATCTACAAGCGCGAGGAGGACGGCATCGTCCTGGTGGACCAGGACAAGTGCCGCGGCTGGCGCATGTGCATCTCCGCCTGCCCGTACAAGAAGGTGTTCTACAACTGGGAGAGCGGCAAGGCGGAGAAGTGCATCGGCTGCTATCCGCGCGTGGAGTCCGGCATGCCCACGGTCTGCTCCGAGTCCTGCGTGGGACGCATCCGCTACAACGGCATCATGCTCTACGACGCCGACAAGATCGCGCAACTGGCCGCCACGCCCAATGTGCAGGACCTCTACCAGGCGCAGCTCGACATCTTCCTCGACCCCAACGACCCCGAGGTGATCGAGGCGGCCCGGCGCGAGGGCATCAATGACGACTGGCTGGAGGCGGCGCGCCGCTCGCCGATCTGGAAAATGGCCGTGGAGTGGAAGATCGCCTTCCCCATCCACCCCGAGTTCCGCACCCTGCCCATGGTCTGGTACGTGCCGCCGCTCTCACCAGTGCAATCGGCCATCGACCAGGGGCGGCTGCCCACCGAGGCCGATGGCTGCATCCCCAAGGCCGAGGCCCTGCGCCTACCGGTGAAGTATCTCGCCAACCTGCTCACCGCCGGGGCCGAGGCGCCGGTGGTCGCCGCCATCAACCGCCTGATCGCCATGCGCTCCTTCATGCGCTCGGTGCACGTGGAGGGCACGCCCAACACCCAGGTCCTCACGGCGGCCGGCATCGACGAGGCCACGGCGCGCGAGATGTACCGGTATCTCGCCATCGCCAACTATGAAGACCGTTTCGTCGTGCCCACCGGCCACCAGGAGGTCACCCTGGAAGACTTCTACGGCCACCAGGGCCAGAACGGCTTCACCTTCGGCAACGATTCCTCGCCCGGCATCTCGCCCAACTCGCTGTGGCCCGAGCGGCGCAAGGAGACGGTGGAGGAGCGCGATCCGGTGCCGTCGGCGGACTGAAGCCCTCTCCCCAACCCCTCCCCCGCGGGGGGAGGGGCAGACAAGGCAAAAATAGGAGTCAACATGTTTTACAAATTGCTCTCGAAACTGCTCGACTACCCGGGCGAGGACCTGTACGCCGCCCTGCCCGAGCTGCGCGCCGCCGTCGCGCAGGGCTGCACGGGTGAGGCGCGGCGCGTGCTGGAGGCTTTCCTCGATCACCTGGCCGGCATGGATCCCTTGGAGGCCCAGGCGGTGTACGTGCAGACCTTCGATCTGACGCCGCAACACGCCCTCAACCTCACCCATCACCTGTTCGGCGACGACAAGAACCGCGGGCCGGCCTTGATCGATCTGGCGGAGTTCTACAAGGAATTCGGCCTGGAGCTACGCCCCTTTGCGGCCAATGACGCGGACACCGAGTCTTCCGGGGTGAACGAGCTGCCGGACTACCTGCCGCTCATGCTGGAGTTCGCCGGCCAGCTCGAGCCTGAAGAAGCCCGCGTCTTCCTGTCGCAATGGGGCCGGGTGCTCAACCAGCTCGCCGCCAATCTGGAGGCGGCCGGCAGCCCCTATGCGCCGCTGGTGCGCCTGGTCGAGGCCCGCAGCCAGCTCGTTCGGGCGGCAGCGTAACCGGTGACGGGTTACGGGTGATCGAGGTCTGTCATCCCTCACCATCGATTTAGGAGTCAATCATGGATCTGCATCTCATCGTCTTCGGGGTCTATCCCTACATCGCGCTCGCGACCTTCCTGCTGGGCAGTTGGATCCGCTTCGACCACGAGCAGTACACATGGAAGAGTGATTCCAGCCAGCTCCTGTCGAAGAAGGGCATGCGCTTCGCCAGCAATGTGTTCCACATCGGTATGCTGGGCATCTTCTTCGGCCACCTGATCGGCCTGCTCACGCCGCACAGCGTGTTCCAGGCGCTGGGGATCTCCGACATGGCGCACCAGTACATGGCCATGTACGCCGGTGGCGTTTTCGGCCTGATGGTGATCATCGGCGGCACGCTCCTGTGGCTGCGGCGGCTCACCAACCCAAGGGTGCGCGCCGCCAGTCGCTGGATGGACATCAACATCCTGGGCTGGCTGGTGGGGACCGCCATCGTCGGCTTCTCCACCATCTTCTGGTCCATGGGGCATGCTGCCAAGGGTGACCCCACGGTCATGCTGCGCCTGGCCGAGTGGGCGCAGAGCATCGTCACGCTGCAGCCCAACCCAGAGCTGCTGCGCGGCGTTGACTGGATCTACAAGCTGCACATCTTCCTCGGCCTGTCGGTCTTCCTGTTCTTCCCCTTCACCCGGCTGGTGCACATCTGGAGCGCGCCCATCGGCTATCTCTTCCGCGCCTACCAGATCGTGCGCGCCCGTCGCACCGCCTGAATCCTGGCGCCGGCGCCACTTGACCTCGGTCAAGGCGCCGGCGCGCCAATGACCGATGATTAACTGTAGTGACAATAGGAGTCCTGGATCGCGATGTCACATATGCCCACCATCCACTATCTGAAAGAGGCGAAAAACACCGCCAATCCCTATGCCATCTATACCCGTAGCCTGCTGGTGGACGGCCGCGAGGTGCTGACCGACCCCGAGGGCTACATCCTCAACATGGACGAGTGGAGCGAGGGTTTCGCCCGTGCCGAGGCCGCCCGTGAGGGTCTGGAGCTGACCGAGGAGCACTGGCAGGTTATCTGGTTCATCCGCCAGTATTACGAGGAGCACGGCGTGCAGGCCCAGGTGCGCGACATGGTGCGCCACTTCCGCGAGGTCTGGGGGCCGGAGAAGGGTAACAGCCGCTATCTGCACGACATCTTCCCCATGGGTGGGCCGCAGAAGCAGGGCAACCGGCTTGCCGGCATCCGCAAGACCAAGGGGGAGCATTGAGCGTAGAGCTTCTCTCGGGGCGGATCATGGCCCCGTTCGATACACGACTCTGGGCAGGCCCGGGTAGGAGCGACGAGAGTCGCGACTTACGTCGCTCCTACCACACATGCCGGCGTTGTCGCAGACTTTATGCACAATCCCGGTTTATGCGTGGCCGGCCTGGGAGTGCCCGCGGCGGCCCCATCCTGCCAGCGCTTCTCCTCGTGGTGAGTCTGCTGGCGCAGCCTCAGGCTGGTTTGGCTGCACAGACTGAGGACGCTTGCGCGGCCCTGGTCGCCGCGCGCATGAAGCTGCTGGAGATGATCGACAGCCGCGGCAGGGGGGATCTGGATGCCCTCAAGCGCGAGGTCTATGCCTCCAGTGCCCGCCTGGAAGGGGAGGTCGGCGCCCTGCGTGGTGACGACGCGGCGCGCGCCATCGCCTTTAGGCGCATCTGGGAGCCCTTCAAGCGCACCCGCGAGCAGGAGATCCTGCCGGCCCTCTATCGCGGCCAGTATGCGCGGGCGCGCGCGATCGCTTACGGCGTCCAGGCCGAACGCTACGAACAGATGCGGGCCGCCCTCGGCTGTCGCTGATCCATTGACGTTGAGCGAGGAGATCGCATGCAGATTCCCATCGTCCACAACCACACCCGCCCCGACGGCATCTATCACTTCGATGCCCGCGGCATCGCCAAGCGCTTCCGCCACGCCGCGATATTCGGGGCCTTGGATGCGCTCAACCCCGGCGAGCGCATGCGTTTCATCAACGACCACGACCCCCTGCCGCTGCTGCAACAGATGCAGGCCCGCTATGGCGAGGCGGTGGAGGTCAGGTACCTGGAACAGGGCGAGCAGGGGGTGGTGATCGACTTCATCCGCCGCTGACGGCTTGATCTTGGCTGCGATCCCGTGGGCATGCCGACCGCTGCCGTCCGCGCACGCGGTGACGCTTATGCCCGCGCGACGACAGGGCCGCCCGTGGCACGCGCTGAGCCTCGTCACGACGTGCTGATCCTGCTCGTCGCCCTGACCCTGGTCCTGCTCCTCGGCGGCCTGACCCTGCCGCGGCTGTGGGTGGCGCCACCTGCGTTCTGGGCACACCTGGTGCTGGCGGTCGGCGTGATGAGCCTGATCACCGCCGCCATGCAGCACTTCGTGCCGGTGCTTTGCCGCGGACGCGGGGCGGGGCGCGGGCTCGCTCGGCTGCCTTGGCTGATGCTGGCGGCGGGTGCGCTCGCCGCGGCGGTGCTCACGGGGGGGCTCGCCTGGGGGTGGCTCACGGCCGCCGCCCTGCTCGCCCTGGCCGGCGCATTGATGATGCTGCGCTGGATGCGCGCCGCCGGACGCGCCGCCCTGGGCGGGCCGCATCCGGGGCTGGCCTGGTATGTCGCGGCCATGGCTTGTCTCACCGCAGGGCTCGCCGCCGCCGCGCTCATCCCCTGGCTGCCCGACTGGCACGCGCCGCTGCGCGCCTTTCACCTGCACATCAATCTCTACGGGTTAGTCGCGCTGACCGCCGTGGGCACCCTGCAGGTGCTCATGCCGACCGTGGCCAATCGCCCCGATCCCGGCGCTGCGGTGCGGCTCAGGTGCGATCTCAAATGGGCCCTGGCCGGCACCTTCCTGCTGGCGACCGGTCAGGCAGCAGGGTGGACCTGGCCGTCCGGCCTGGGTGTGGTGCTATGGCTCGTGGTCCTCGCACGCTTGCTCACGGCCTGGGTCCGGCTGTACGGCCGCCGGCTCCTCACCCTGCATGGCAACGAACCGGTGCTCGCCGCCGCCACCCTGGGGCTCGCCGCGGCCTTGATCTCCAGCCTGGGCCTGGGGGTGAGCAGCGGTCCGCTCGGCGTCTTCCTGCCGGCCTTCCTTATGCCGCTCGTCAGCGGCGCCGCCGCCCAGCTTGCCCCGGTCTGGCTGCGGCCGGGCCGGCGCGACGCCTGGCACGAGCGGTCCTTGCAGGCGCTGGCCCGCTGGGGCGGGGCGCGCGCCCTGCTCTTCGTCGCTGCGGCCGGGCTGCCCCTGGCCGGCTACCGGTGCGCCGGCATGCCGGCGCTCACGGCCCTCGTCTGGTTCGGCATCCTCTTCGTGCGCTGGCTGATGTGGGAAGAGCCTGCAAGAACGCCGGAAAAGGTGTAAAAAGAGGGCTATGTCTGGATTTAGAGACCCCTTGCAGACCAAGGCCCATTGGGAACGGGTCTATGCCAGCAGGTCACCCGCCGAGGTGAGCTGGTTTCAACCCCATGCCGAGCGCTCTGTGCGTCTCATCCGCGAGGCCGGCGTACCGACCGAGGCAGCCATCATCGACGTGGGCGGAGGCGCCTCCACCCTGGTCGACGACCTGCTCGCTGCCGGCTACGGCAATGTCACCGTGCTCGACCTCTCGGCCCATGCCCTGGCGGCGGCGCGAGCGCGCCTGGGCGCGCGTGCGCGTGAGGTCCGCTGGATCGAGGCGAATGTACTGGAAGCCGCCCTGCCGCGGCATGGCTATGACGTCTGGCACGACCGGGCGGTGTTCCATTTCCTCACCGACCCCGCCGACCGCCATACCTATGTCCGGCAGGTGCTGCACGCGGTCCGCCCCGGCGGGCTGGTCATCGTCGCCACCTTCGCCCCGGATGGACCTGAGCGCTGCAGCGGGCTGCCGGTCATGCGCTACGACCCGCAAGGGCTGCATGCCGAATTCGGCGCGCCCTTCAGCCTGCTTCGCCATGAACGGGAGGCGCATCACACCCCGGCCGGCAAAGTGCAGCAGTTCATCTATTGCCTGTGCCGCAAGGTGAACGATGCCTGAGCTGACGCATTACGTGCACACCTTCGGCCAATGGCTGCGCGAGCGCCATGGCGAGCGCGTGCACAAGCTCGCCCTCAATGCCGGCTTCACCTGTCCCAACCGCGACGGGAGCAAGGGCATCGGCGGCTGCAGCTTCTGCAACAATGCCTCGTTCAACGCCGAGGTCGCGCGACGACGCGGCGATGCGTCCGCCCGATTGGCCGGAGGGGCTGCCCTGCCCGATGACATCGCGGCCCAGATGTGGGCCGGCCGGCGCAACGCGGCCCGCTTCACGCACGCCCGCAAGTATCTCGCCTACTTCCAGGCCTACACCAATACCTATGCCGAGGTCGAGACCCTCAAGCAGCTCTATGACCAGGCCCTGGCCCAGCCGGGCGTGATCGGGCTGGCGGTGGGCACACGCCCGGACTGTGTGCCGCGCGAGGTGCTGGCGCTGCTGGCCGGCTACCGTGATCGGGGACACGAGGTGTGGCTGGAGCTGGGCCTGCAGTCGGCCTTCGACGAGACGCTCACCCGCGTCAACCGAGGCCATGGACTGCGCGAATACGTCCAATCCTGCCGCGCGGCGCGGCGGCTCGGCATCCCGGTGTGCACGCACCTGATCGTCGGGCTGCCGGGCGAGACCGCCTGGCATGCGGAGAAGACCTTGGAGACGGTGCTCGACGTCGGCTCCGACGGGCTCAAGCTGCACCCGCTGCACGTGGTCAAGGGCACGCGGCTGGCCAACGAATGGCGGCGGGGGGAGTACACGGCGTGGTCCCAGGAGGATTATGTGCGGGTGGCGGCGGAGCTGATCGAGCGCACCCCTTGGGCGGTGGTCTATCACCGCTTGACCGGCACCGCACCGGCGCATCTACTGCTCGCCCCGCAGTGGTGCGCGCACAAGTGGCCGGTGGTCAACGCCATCGTCGCCGAACTGGCCCGGCGCGGCAGCCGGCAGGGGGCGAAGACGGGCCTGCATGCCACCCCGCCGGCCGAGGCCGAGCCGCCGCCAACTCTATGGGGGCAAGCCGCATGAGCCTGCAGCTCGTCTGCCCCGCCGGCAGCTTGCCGGCGCTCAAGGCCGCCATCGACCACGATGCCGATGCGGTCTATGTGGGGCTGAAGGACAACACCAACGCGCGCAACTTCGCCGGGCTCAACTTCGACGACCAGACCCTGGCCGAGGGCATCCGCTATGCGCATGCGCGCGGCCGGCAGGTGCTCATGGCGCTCAACACCTATCCCCAGCCCGGGCAAGTCGAGCGCTGGCGCGCGGCGGTGGATCGCGCCGCAGCGGCCGGGGTGGACGCCGTGATCCTCGCCGACGCCGGGCTCATGGCCTATGCCGTCGAACGACACCCGCGGCTGCGGCTGCACCTGTCGGTGCAGGGCTCGGCGACCAATTACGAGGCCATCGAGTTCTACCGCGAGCGCTTCGGCATTCGCCGCGCGGTGCTGCCGCGGGTGCTCTCTCTTGCCCAGGTGGAGCAGGTGGTGAAGAACACGCGGGTGGAAATTGAACTCTTCGGCTTCGGCGGGCTGTGCGTGATGGTGGAGGGGCGCTGTCTGCTGTCCTCCTATGCCTGTGGCGCCTCGCCCAACACCTTCGGCGCCTGCTCCCCGGCGCACGCGGTGCGCTGGCAGGACACCGCGCGGGGCATGGAGACTCGGCTCAACGGCATCCTCATCGACCGCTACGCCCCGCAGGAGAAGGCCGGTTACCCCACCCTGTGCAAAGGCCGCTTCACCGTGGCGGGCGAGACCTATTACGCCCTGGAGGAGCCCACCAGCCTGAACACCCTGGAGTTGCTGCCGCAGATGCTGAAGATGGGCATCGCCGCCATCAAGATCGAGGGCCGCCAGCGCAGCCCCGCCTATGTCGCCCAGGTCACCCGTGTGTGGCGGCAGGCGATCGATGCCGTCGTGCGCGATCCCGACCGCTTTGCCGTGCAGGCCGCTTGGATGGCCGAACTGGACAAGCTCTCCGAGGGGCGCATGCATACCCTGGGGGCCTATTACCGTCCCTGGAAGTGAGGCCGGCGCCATGAGACTCGCCTTGGGGCCGCTGCTCTACTACTGGCCACGTGAGGAGACCCTGGCCTTCTACGAAGCCGCCGCCGACTGGCCGGTGGACATCGTCTATCTGGGTGAGACGGTCTGCTCGCGCCGCCATTTGTTGAGGCTCAACGACTGGCTGGCGTTGGCCGATCGCCTGCTCGCGGCGAACAAGGAGGTCGCGCTCTCCACCTTGCCGCTCGTCGAATCGGAATCCGATCTGAAGGCGATGCGCCGGCTCATCGCGCACGTCGCCGAACACAAGGAGGCGCAGCGGGGCCACTTGCGGGTCGAGGCCAACGACTGGGGGGCGGTGCGCCTTGCGGTCAAGGCGGGCATCCCCTTCGTCGCCGGCCCCACGCTCAACGTCTACAACCCCGACACCTTGGGGCTACTCGCCGAGCTGGGGGCGGTGCGCTGGGTGCCGCCGGTGGAGATGTCGCGCGACATGCTCGCCGCCATGCCCGTGCCGGCCGGTGTGGAGACCGAGGTCTTCGCCTATGGGCGGCTGCCGCTCGCTTACTCGGCACGCTGCTTCACCGCCCGCCACTACAACCTGCAGAAGGACGACTGTCAGTTCCGCTGTCTGGATCACCCGGATGGCCTGCGCCTGGCCACGCGCGAGGGCGAGGACTTCCTCACCCTGAACGGCATCCAGACCCAGTCGGGCCGGGTGCACAGTCTGGCCCACCACCTGCCCGAATTGCGCGGCGTCCAGGTGCTGCGCCTGTCGCCCCAGCACCGCCACATGCAGCGGGTGGTGACGCTGTTTCGCGCCTTGCTCGACGGCACGCTGCCACCAGCCGAGGCGGCGGCAGCGCTGCAACGCTGGATGCCAGGCCAGACCTGCGACGGCTACTGGCTGGGCCGCGCGGGGCACCAACTGGGTATGGTCTGACGGAAGGAGAAGGCTATGACGAATGCGACCGATGGCATCTTGCCCCGCCTGCCTGCGGCCCTTCCGCGCCTGCTTGAGCGGCTGCCGCACCTGCCGGTGTCGCTGGCGCTTACCACCGCACTCAACCGTACGGCCTGGCCCGAGTTGCGACGCCTCGACTGGCAGCGGCTGCGTGGCCGGCGCTTCGGCGTGCGGGTGCGCGACCTGGGGCTTGCGGCCTATTTCGCCGTGACCGAGTCCGGCTTCGCCCCCCAGGTGACGGCGGTGGCCGATGTCACCTACACCGCCCGCGCCGAGGACTTCCTGCGCCTCGCCCTGCGTCTGGAGGACCCCGACACCCTGTTCTTCGACCGGCGCCTCGTCATCGAGGGCGACACCGAGCTGGGCCTGGCCGCCAAGAACCTGCTCGATGCCGTCGAGCTCGCCGCGGTGCTCGACCGCCTGCCTTTGCCACTGCGCGCCGGCATCGGCATCGTGCAGAGGCGGCTAGTGCAGACGTCCGCCATAGCGACGGAACAGGCGCACACAGCCGAGCAGGTTGTGCCATAGCATGTAGGCGGCGAGGGCCAGCAGCAGCAGGCCCGGCGCGGCATAGGCCGGCGGCAGCCAGGGCGCTGGGACGAGCCATAGCACGGCGACCAGGTGCAGCCACCAGTGGCGCCGGGCCTCACTGTCCGGCAGGAATTCCTTCATGTTGGGGATGCTGCCGGCGCGCGCCCCGGTCTGCGTCTGCAGGTGGAACCATGCGAGGAAGGGGACGATCTTGTAGAGCATGCCGCTCACCACGCTCACGGCGAAGCCGAGCAGGAAGATGAGGCCGCCCATCACGGCGGCTGCCCCCTGCAGCTCGGCGGGCAGACGCGGATACAGCCAGGGCAGTGGGGCGAGGATAACGAGTGAGAGCATGCCAAGCCGCCAGAACAGTAGGGTGGCGTCGGTGAGCCGGCGCCGACGGCGCCGCTGCAGATCGAGGGTCACCAGACCGAAGCCGGCCAGCGAGGCGCCGAGCAGGCCGTAGCCGGCCTCGGCGAGTGAGGACATCCCGGCGAAGGAGGCGAGGCTCAGAAGCGCGAGGGCGGCGAAGACCACCCAGGCCGCCCAGCGGGCATAGCCCGCAGGGTAGGGCGGGGTGATCTGCAGCATGGGCACCACCTGGTAGGCCACGCCCATCACCAGCAGCAGGACCCAGCCGGTGAGCCCCCAGGCCACATGCAGGCCGAGGCCCTGCTCGATTCCATTCGGATCCAGGTCACCCGCCAGCACGCCCGCCAGCCACAGACCCAGGGCGACGGTCAGCAGCGCGCCCAGCCAGGCCAGACGCATGGGGATGAGGGTGAGTGGGCTCGCGGTGCGGGCACGGGCCAGACTCACCGCCGCTGCTGCCAGAAAGGGCAGCCAGCCCGCCGCCAGTGCGAGCATGGCGATGTTGAGGAGAAGGGGTGACCCGCGATACAAACCGGTCGCGAGCAGCAAAGCGCCAGCGGCCAACCCCAGGTGCCCCAGTCGTGCCACCCAATGGGACGCCGGCACGGGGGTGCCGACCACCACCGGCAGCATCTGCAGCAGCGCCCCCTGCATCACCATGCCGAGAACGCCGAGGGTGAGCAGATGCGTCAGCGCCACGGCGGCCAGGGTGTGCGGATCGGCCGTCCAGTCCGCGGCGGTGGGGATGGCCGCCACCGCCGCCAGCATCAGGAACAAGGGGGCGGTCAGGAAAAAACGCAAGGGCAGGCCATAGGGCGGGGCCTGTTCGTAGGACAACCCGGTCTGGCTCATCGGTCTCTAGACACCGGGGCATCTCCAATAAGGATGCAGAAATTGCCGTCCCCCATGAGCTCGGTGGTGTAGGTGAGCCCCATCTGCTGCAGCAGGTTGTAGAGGGGGAAGGGCTCGCGGTGCAGCAGCAGGCGCACGCGCTGACCCGGCCGGCGCCGGGCCAGGGCGGAGAGCACCCGGTCCAGCGGCTCGGGCGGCTCCAGCCCGCGGGCGTCGACGAGGAGGTCGTCCACGCTTCAGTCCGCCTGCAGGGTCTCGCGCAATGCCTCGACGAGGTCGGCCTCGCCGGCCAGGATGCGATCGGTCATAGGGTAGAGGATCTGCTCCTCCTTGAGGTTGTGCTGGCGCATGAGCATGAGCAGGGTCTCGGACGCCCCGAGGAAGCCTGCATCGTCACGCCGCTCTACGGCGGCCGCCATTTGTGCCACGAGTTCGCGCATCTGTAGGTGTTCGCTGCGCATGACGAAGGTGGGACCGCCGCTCATCCCGCTGCGCGCCTCGAAGGCGGGGAACAGGGTCTCCTCCTCGGCGGCGAAGTGGCGGGCGAGCGCCTGGCTGAAGGCGGCGAAGGCCGCCTCAGCGTGAGCCCAGTCGCGCGCCTGCACGGCGTTTTCCGCCGCGGCGAACAACTGGTCGCAATGGTCGTGGTCGTTGCTGAGCAACCGGGTGATCGGCGTCATGGTGAAACCTCGAACATCCAGCAAAGCGGCTATTGTGGGGCCGGCGTCACCAGGCGCCTTGACCAAGCTCAAGCCGGGCGCTTCGGCACCAGCGTGGTACACTGGCCCCGATGCCCGCCATCCATCTCCTGCCCGACCTGCTGATCTCCCAGATCGCCGCCGGCGAGGTGGTCGAGCGTCCGGCCTCGGCCGTCAAGGAGTTGGTCGAGAACAGCCTGGATGCCGGCGCCCATACGATTCGGGTGGAGCTCGAGGAGGGGGGCATGCGACTCATCCGGGTGAGCGACGATGGCGTGGGGATCGCCCGCGACGACCTGCCGCTCGCCCTCGCGCGCCACGCCACCAGCAAGATTGCCTCGCTTGCCGACCTGGAGGCGGTGGCGAGCCTGGGTTTCCGCGGCGAGGCCCTGGCCAGCATTGCCGCGGTGGCGAGACTCAGCCTGACCAGCCGTTCGGCGGGGTCGGGGCATGCCTGGCGCATCACCGCCCAGGACGGCGTGCTCTCCGCCGTGCAGCCGGCGGCCCTGGCCCGCGGCACGGTGGTGGAGGTGCGCGACCTCTTCTTCAACACCCCGGCGCGGCGCAAGTTCCTGCGCACCGACGCCACCGAGTACGCCCATTGCGAGGAGACCCTGCGCCGCATGGCCCTGGCGCGCCCCGGCGTGGCCTTCGAGCTCGTGCACAACGGTCGCGTGGTCTGGCGCCACGCAGCGCAGGACTGGCGGGAACGCGCGCTGGCCGTGCTGGGGGAGACCTTCGCCGGCGCCTGCCGCAGCCTCGATGTGCAGGCCGGCGTGCTGCGGCTCTATGGCCTGGTCAGCCTGCCGGCCTTCAGCCGGGCCGGGCGCGATGCCCAGTATCTGTTCATCAACGGGCGGTACGTGCGTGACAAACTGCTCACCCAAGCCGTGCGCGAGGCCTACCGTGACGTCCTGCACCATGCCCGCCATCCGGCCTACGTCCTGCACCTGGAACTGCCCCCTGCCCAGGTGGATGTCAACGTGCATCCCGCCAAGACCGAGGTGCGCTTCCGCGACGCCCGCGCCGTGCACCCGTTCGTCCTGCACGCGGTCGAGCGGGCGATCGCTGGGGAGCGGGGGCAGGGGCTAGAGGCCGAGGCGGTCTCCGTAGCTGCCGCATATCCCCTGCACAGGGCCGGTCCGGGCGGCGAGCCCCCCGCCACTGCATGGGGCGCAAACCCCAACCGGAGGGCGCAAGAGGCTTACCACCCCCAGCAGGACACCCTAGCCCTGGCGGAGCCCGCGGCCGCCTATTGCACGATGGTGGCCGAGGCTCTGGCGACCGCCTCCCCCTCACCCCTCACCCCTCACGCCTCACCGCCCAGCCCCCCGCTCGGCTACGCCCTGGCGCAGCTCGCTGGTCGCTATATCCTGGCCGAGAACGCCCAGGGCCTGGTGGTGGTGGACATGCACGCGGCGCACGAACGCATCCTCTACGAACGGCTCAAAGAGGCCTGGGCGGACCGGCGCATGGCGGCGCAGCCCCTGCTGATCCCGGTGGTGTTCGCCGCCACCCCGGCCGAGATGGCCACGGTGGCGGAGAGCGGTGACCTGCTCAAGCGTCTGGGTTTCGAGCTGACAGCGGTCTCGCCCACCCACCTGGCGGTGCGCGCACTGCCCGCCCTGCTCAAGGAGGTCGACGCCGAGGCCGTGGCGCGCCAGGTGCTCAGGGACGTCCAGTCGCATGGCGGCAGCCAGGCCCTGGCCGCGCAGCAGAATGAACTTCTCGCCAGTCTGGCCTGTCATGCAGCTGTACGCGCCAACCGGCGGCTGACCCTGCCGGAGATGAACGCCCTGTTGCGCGACATGGAGCGCATCCCGCGCGCCGACCAGTGCAACCACGGCCGGCCGACCTGGTTTCAACTGACCCTGGCCGATCTGGATCGGCTCTTCCTGCGAGGTAAATAGAGATGAGCATGGACCCACCCCGCGGCAAACCCCTCAACATCCCCGTGCGCGCCGAGCTGGGCGGCCAGGCCGCGCCGGAGGTCTCCGCCTGCGCCGGTGGGGAATCCTATGCCCTCATGGTGCTGGATGACTCCATGGCCCCCGAGTTCGAACACGGTGAGATCATCGTCATCGAACCCGAGGGCCTGGCCAAGGACGGCTCCTACGTCATCGCCTATCTCGCCTGGGTCGAGGACGAAAACGAGCGCTACATCTTCCGCCAGCTGGTCAAGCACCCCGAGGGCTGGATGTTGAAACCCCTGAACCCGCTCTACCCCAACATCCCCATCGACAGCGTGGCGTCGGTGGTCAAGGGGGTGGTGACGCAGAAGAAAAAGCCCGGCCGGCGGCGGGCGGCGAAGTTCTATGTCTGAGGACAGAGGACAGAAGACAGATTCCTGAGGACTGAAGACGGAGGACAGAGGACTGTGGCCTCCGGACTACCGGGGCAGGCGCCAGCTGTGCCCCCATACTACAGTCCTCAGTCCTCTGTCCTCAGACCATCGAGGTCACCCGGTTGCGGCCGCCGGCCTTGGACAGGTACAGGGCCTCGTCGGCGCGCTTGAACAGCTCCTCGTGCGTCTCGCCCGGTTTGCGGCTGGCCACCCCGATCGAGATGGTGAAGGCGTCGATGGCCAGGTTGTCGTGTTTGCGCACCAGGCGCAGCTTGGCCACGCGCGAGCGGATGTTCTCGGCGACCTGCAGCCCGCCTTTCAGATCGGTGTCCGGCAGCAGCACCACGAACTCCTCGCCGCCATAACGGGCGGCGTAGTCCTCGCCGCGGATGCCGCGGCGGATGGTCTCGGCGACCTGGCGGATGACCACATCGCCGACCTGGTGGCCGTAGGTGTCGTTGATCTTCTTGAAGTGGTCGATGTCCGCCACCAGCATGGTCAGCACCGGGGTAGTGGGCCAGATGTCGTGTAGGAGCTGGTCCAGTGCGCGGCGGTTGTAGAGGCCCGTGAGCGGGTCGATGAGGGCGGCGCGGCGATGCTGGTCGAGTTCGGCATGCGCCTTCTTGAGCTCCTCGCGGGCGTTGGCGAGCTCCCGGGCCAGGCGCTGCTGGTCGGCGTGGGCCTGTTGCGCGGCAGCGAGCAGCGACTGGGCGATCCGCTGCAGGGTGGTGGTATCCTCTGCCGCCTCCAGGGCCTTGATGTTCTCCTGCAGGGCCTCCTGGAAGGCCTGGTTGTCGCTGTCCGCCGCGCGCAGGGCCTTGAGCAGCAGTTTGAGCAGGCGTTCGAGGTCCGTGCGCACGCTGCGGAAGCGCTCATAGCCGTCGGGCAGGATGTAGCGCTCGTAGAGCGCGAGCATGAGCGCCTCGCTGAGCGGCTCGCCCTTCTGCAGGCACTCCTGGATGACTGAGTGAACCTCGTCAGGCACACCCTCGAAGAAGGCATAGCCAACCGCGTAGCTGGGGGGGATGGGCGGCACGCGCGCCTTGATCAGCAGGGCCAGGGCCTTTTTCGCCAGTTCCTGGGCGCGTTCGAATCTGTCGTTATCAGCGGGCGCGGACATGGAGCGGGTTGGGTTGCTGACCGAATGATAGTTCAAAAGTACTGAATCTGGAGTGATGCAATTCACATGAGCCTGGCCACTGATGCTAAGCGCCCGCCCGCGGTCGCCATCATGGGCCCCACCGCCAGCGGCAAGACCGGGCTGGCCGCCTGTCTGGCGGAGCGCTTTGCGGTGGAGGTCATCAGCGTCGATTCGGCCCTGGTCTATCGTGGGATGGATATCGGCACCGCCAAGCCCGATCTTGAGCTGCGCGCGCGGGTGCCGCATCACCTGATCGACATCCTCGACCCGACCGAGACCTATTCGGCCGCCCGTTTCCGCAGCGACGCCCTGCGGCTGATGGCCGAGATAACCGCCCGCGGTCGCCTGCCGATGCTGACGGGCGGGACCATGCTCTATTTCAAGGCGCTCAAGGAGGGGCTGGCCCCCCTGCCGGCGGCGGACCCCGCGCTGCGCGCCGAGATCGACGCGCGCGCCCGGCGCGAGGGCTGGCCACGGCTGCATGCCGAGCTGGCCCGGCTCGACCCGGCGACCGCCGCCCGGCTCGCCCCGACCGATGCCCAGCGCATCCAGCGGGCCCTGGAGGTGTGTCTGAGCACGGGCCGGCCGATGTCAGAGCTGGTCGCGCGCACGGCGGCCGAACTGCCCTTCCGGCTCCTGGAGATCGCCCTGGTGCCGTCGGACCGCGCCGTCCTCCACCGACGCATCGCCGATCGCTTCGATGCCATGCTCGCCGCCGGTTTCCTCGACGAGGTGCGCCGGCTGCGCGCCACCTATCCCCTGCGGCGTGAACATGCCGCCATGCGTTGTGTCGGCTATCGCCAGGCCTGGGACCATATCGAGGGCCTCACCGACGCGACCACCTTCCGCGCGCAGGCCATCGCCGCCACCCGTCAGCTCGCCAAGCGGCAGTTGACCTGGCTCAGGGCCTGGCCGGGGACCCAGCCCTTCGATTGTCTGCAGCCCGATCTGTGCGCGCGGGTTGCCGAGTGGCTGAGCGCCATGCTCACCCGTCGCTCAGCCGGGTGATCGAGGCGTCGGCGCGTCCCTGCGCCAGGGTGATCTCCACGGCGCTGCCGATGCTGAGTTCATGGCTCGCACGCACGATGTGGCCGTCTGCCCGCCGCACGATGCTGTAGCCGCGGGCGAGCACCGCCTCCGGGCTGAGGTGTTGCAAATGGGCGGCCAGGGCGGCCAGGCGAGAACGGCGCCGCTCGAGCAGTAGGGTGGTGGCTCGGGCGAGGCGCTGTGCCAGGAGGTCGAGCTGCCGGCGCTGGCGCTCCGGCCGTGGCAGGGAGGCGCGCAGCCGCGTCTGCAGATGGCGCAGGGTCTGCTGGAGCACGGTGAAGCGGGCGGATTGCGCCAGTGTGAGCCGCCTTGCCAGCTGTGCCAGGTGGCGCCGCTGTTGCGCCAGGCGTTCGGCGGGGTGGCGCAGGCGCTGCGCGAGACCATCGAGCCGCTGCGCCAGGGTGGTGAGCCGCCGGTACAGGTCCATGCCGAGCCGGCGTTTGAGGTGTGCAAGGTGTTGGGTGAGCTCAGCCGCGTCCGGCGTGGCCAGCTGGGCGGCCCCGGTGGGGGTGGGGGCGCGCCGGTCGGCGACGAAGTCGGCGATGGTGAAGTCGGTCTCGTGCCCCACGCCGCTCACCACCGGGATGGGGCAGGCTGCGATCGCCCGCGCCACGACCTCCTCGTTGAAGGCCCAGAGGTCCTCGAGGCTGCCGCCGCCGCGCACCAGCAGCAGCACGTCGCATTCACCGCGGGCCCCGGCGGTGGCCAGCGCGGTGGCGATGCGGCCACCCGCCCCCTCGCCCTGCACCGGCGTGGGATAGAGGATCACACGCGCCACCGGCCAGCGCCGTGAGAGCGTGGTGAGCACGTCGCGCAGGGCCGCCGCCTTGGGCGATGTGACGATGCCGATCGTGCGCGGGTAGGGGGGCAGGGGGCGCTTGCGCGCCGGGTCGAACAGGCCCTCGCGTTCCAGCTTCTCTTTGAGCCGAGCGAAGGCCTCGTAGAGGGCGCCAAGCCCCGCGCGGCGCATCACCTCGACGGCGAGCTGGAACTCACCGCGCGGCTCGTAGAGGGTCGGTTGCGCCCGCACCTCCACGTGCATGCCGTTGGCCGGCCGCCAGTCGACGAACTGGTTGCGGTTGCGAAACATCGCACAGCGCACCGCGGCCTGTTCGTCCTTGAGGGTGAAATACCAGTGGCCGGAGGCGGCCTGGGTGAAGTTCGACAGCTCGCCCGCCACCCAGAGCAAGGGGAACTCACGCTCGAGGGCAAGGCGTGTGAGGCGATTCAGTTCGGAGACGCTGAGGACGGCTGGTGTCGGCTGCATGGGTGCATTATCGCCCGGCGCAAGGCCGAAGTGCCCGGTATCATGCGCGCATGTCCGTCGACACCGTCATCGCCTTTCTGCTCGGCCTGGCGCTGGGCCTGATTTTCTTCCTCTGGCAGCGCGCCCGCAGCGAGGCGCAACGCGGTGTGCTCGCCACACAGGTGGCGCAGGGCGAGGCGGCGCTGGCCGAGACGCGTGCCGCGCTGGCGGAAAAGACTGCCGTTCTGGAGCGGCGACAGCAGGAGATGGCCGAACTCAGGGCGCAGGTGGCGGCGCTGGAGACACGGCTGGCGCACGAGCGCGAGGCCGCGGCGGAGAAGCTGCGCCTCATCGAGGCGGCGCGCGCCCAGCTCACCGAGGCCTTCCAGGCCTTGTCCGCGGAGGCGCTGCGCAACAACAATCAAGCCTTTCTGGATCTGGCACGCCAGAGCCTGGCCGCCCAGCAGGAGGCAGCCCGCGGCGAGCTGGAGACGCGGCGCCAGGCCGTCGAGGCCCTGATCAAGCCGCTGGCCGAGTCGCTGGAGCGGCTGGGACAGCAGACCCAGGCGCTGGAGCAGGCCCGGGCGGTCGCCTATGCCGGCCTGACCGAGCAGATCCGCGCCCTGATGGCGGCGCAGGAAGGGCTCAGGACCGAGACGGGGCGCCTGGTGGCGGCACTGCGCCGGCCTGAGGTGCGCGGCCGCTGGGGTGAGATGCAGCTCAAGCGCGTTGTCGAGATGGCCGGCATGCAGGCGCACTGCGATTTTTTCGAGCAGACGAGCGGCGAGGCCGATGGCCGAAGGCCACGGCCGGACATGCTGGTGCGCCTGCCGGCAGGCAAGAGCGTGATTGTCGATGCCAAGGCCCCGGTGGCCGCCTATCTGGACGCCCTGGAGGCCGAGGGCGAGGCGCAGCGTCAGCACCACCTCCTCCGTTACGCGCGCCACGTCCGCGAGCATGTGCAGGCGCTGGGCGCCAAGGCCTACTGGGAGCAGTTCCAGCCCGCGCCGGAATTCGTGGTCCTGTTCCTGCCCGGCGAGGCCTTCTTCAGCGCCGCGCTCGCCCAGGACCCGCAGCTCATCGAGTATGCTGGCGAGCACAAGGTGATCCTCGCCACCCCCACCACCCTCATCGCCCTGCTCAAGGCCGTCTATCACGGCTGGCGCGAGGCCGCGCTGGCCGAGAACGCACGCGCCATCAGCGAACTGGGCACCCAGCTCTACGAACGCCTGGCGAAACTGGCCGAGCACTGGTCTGCGGTGGGGCGCAGCCTCGGTCAGGCGGTCGAGGCCTACAATCGCGCCACCGGCACCCTGGAGAGCCGTGTGCTGGTCACCGCACGCCGCTTCGAGGCCCTGCAGGCGGCGCCGACCGGCCGCGAGATCGCCAGTCCCGGCCCGGTGGAACACAGCCCACGGTCCCTGGCAGCACCCGAATTCACACAAACGGACACGACCGAGGGCTGATCCTCAACCTTACCCATTACCCCTTACCCCTTACCCCTTACCCCTTACCCCTTACCCCTCACCCCTCACCCCTCACCCCTCACCCCTCACCCCGATGTCCTCCGCCTGGATGCTGGTCGCCGGCATGAGCTTCGCCCTCATGGGGGTCTGGGTGAAGTATGCCGCACAGTGGTTCTCCAGCCAGGAGCTGGTGTTCTACCGCTCGGCCTTCGGTCTGCTAGTGGTGCTAAGCGGCCTGGCCGTGCATGGAGGGCTCAAGGGCATGCGCGGCGTCTTCGGGCCACATCTCGGACTGCACCTGCGCCGCGGCCTGGTTGGTTTCGCCGCCCTGGCCACCTTCTTCCACAGCCTGACCCTGCTGCCGATGTCGGTGGCCGTCACGCTCAACTACACCTCCCCCTTGTTCCTGGCCTTGCTGATGCCCTTCACGCTCAAGGAACCCATCGGCCCGGCGCAATACGCCGCGGTCGGCCTGGGTTTCCTCGGCGTTGCCCTGCTGTTGCGCCCCTGGGAGGCGGAGGGTGACCTCGTCGCCGGCCTGATCGGTCTGACCTCGGGTTTTCTCGCCGGCCTGGCCTACGTGCATGTGCGTGCCCTGGGGCGGTTGAACGAACCGGAGTGGCGTACGGTGTTCTGGTTCGCCGCGGTCTCCAGCCTGGGTGGGGCGCTGTTTGCCAGCCTGCGCGGCTGGCAGCCGGAGGTCCTGCCGCATGCCGACCTGCTGCTCGTGCTGGGGCTCACCGCCACGCTGGGGCAGTTGGCCATGACGCGGGCCTATCGCAAGGGGCAGACCGCCGTGGTGGCGGCCTTCTCCTTTAGCACGGTGGTCTTCGGCAGCCTGTTGGATGTATTAATCTGGAATGAGGCGATCCCGGCGACGGCCTGGGCGGGTATCACCATAACGGTCGTGGCCGGCATCTGGGCGGCCATCCTCAACATGCGCATGGAGAAGACGACATGATCAGCATCTCGACCCAGGGCAATCTGGTCAGCGTATCGGTGCTGGGCGAATTCACCCTGGCCGATTTCCGCGACTTCGAGCAGCACGTCCTCTACACCTTGGAATTCCAGGGCGGCGTCAATCTGCTGCTGGATCTGCGCGACATGATCCGCTACACCCTGGACGTGGCCTGGGAGGAGATCCGCTTCTCGCGGGAACATCGCTACGACTTCCGCAAGATCGCGGTGGTCACCACGGACCAGTGGCTGGTCTGGATCGCCTGGCTCAACCGCCTGTTCGTCGATGCCGATATCAGGGTGTTCGATGATCCTGGCATTGCCTTGGAATGGTTGCAGACCCCCTGACAGCCCTGCCGACCGGCTGCACCGTGAAACCTGGGCCGCCCACTGCGGGTGAGGGGTCCGCATCTGGACCCGTTGGCACCAACCGTAGGCAAAGCCTGGGATGAAACGACCCCCAGCTCGCTACGCTCACTGCCCCCCGGGGGGGCGGTCAGTCCGCTTGGGGCGGCCCGGCGCGTACTGACGTGGTGTTAACGGGCTTGCGGCAGGATCGGGCGCTGTGGTGGCCGGCGGGTCTGGCGACCCTGGCCTGGACGCTGCTCTGGCTGGCGGCCTATGTGCTGAGCGGGCCGGGCCTGGACGAGGCGGGCCGCATGGAGAGCCTGGGCGATGCAGGCGGTCCGCAGGGGCTACACCTCGCCCAGCTGGCGGTCTGGCTGGGCGGTCTGGTCATCATCGGGACCTGGATCGAAACCCAGCGCCGGTATGCCCGGCAGGGTGCGCGTCTGGAGCAGGCGCGGCATGAGAGCGAGTCGCGTCTCGACCTGCTGCTGCGGGCCACGGAGGACTCGGTGTTGGATGCGGACCTCACCGCCAACACGGTCCTCTATTGTCCGCCGGCCCTCGCCAAGCTGCTCGACCTGCCTACGCGACCCGCCCGCCCCATCCTGGAGTCCTGGCTCGACCGTGTGCACAAGGACGATGTCGTGGCGCTCAAGGCGGCCATCCGACGCCATCGGGAGGGTCTGTCCCCCCGCTTCGAGGCGGAGATCCGCCTGCTGTCCGCGGATGGCCAGACCCACTGGTACCAGGTTTATGGCAGGCTGCAGTCGGACATGGGCGGTCAGCCGCAACGCCTGCTGGTCGTCTTTCGCGAGATCACCGGTCGCAAGGTGCGTGAGGCCGGTCTACGGGGCGAGCAGTCACGGTTGCTGGCGGCGCTCGCCGCCGTCAATGAGGGGGTGGTGTGCACCGATGCCGAGGGCAACATCACCCTGATGAACCCCATGGCGGAGCGCCTGACCGGTTGGCCATCGGAGCAGGCGCGCGGGCTGCCGCTCGACGCGGTGGTCACCCTGATCGACGAGGCCGACCGCACCCCCATCACCTGCCAGAACGCCTGCAGCGTCCAGGCCGGATCGGGTCGGCCACTGACGGGCCCCATGTTGCTCATCGACCGCGCCGGACGCGAATTCAGCGTGGAGGTCTCCGCGTCCCCGCTGGACGTCGGCGCCGGGCGGCCCGAGGGCGTCGTGGTGTGTCTGCGCGACGTGACCGGTAGCCTGCGCATGCAACGCCAGCTCGCCTGGCAGCTGGCGCACGATGCGCTCACCGGCCTGGTCTCCCGGCAGGAATTCGAGCGGCGCCTGACGATGGCTTTGGAAGACGGCCGACGCAACCAGGGCGAGCATGCCCTGCTGCTCATCGACCTCGACCACTTCAAGGCGATCAGCGACAACTGCGGCCATCTCGCCGGCGACGAACTGCTCAAGCAGGTCGCCCACCTATTGCGCAGCCACATCCACCGCAACGACACCCTGGCCCGTCTGGGCGGCGACCAGTTCGCGGTCCTGTTGGAGAACTGTCCCATCGCCAAGGCCCGTGAGATCGCCGAGCAGTTGCGCGAGACCGTCGGACGCTTCCGCTTCATCTGGCAGGACGCGACCTATCCCGTCACTGCCTCGATCGGCCTGACGCGCATCGACCCCGAGGCCCTTTCTGCCGGTGAGCTCATACATGCGGCCCACTCGGCCTGCCATGTGGCCAAGGCGGCAGGACGCGACCGGGTGCATCTGCACAGCCCAGCGGATGCGCGCGCCGCCGGTTATGAACGCGAACTGCAGATCGTCGCTGACATCCGCGCCGCCCTCGCCGAGGACCGCTTCGTCCTCTACGCCCAGGCGGTGCAGCCCCTGGCGCAGGACGGCGAGCGGCACTACGAGGTGCTGGTGCGCATGGTGAACGCCCAGGGCCATCTGGTCTCGCCCGGGCTGTTCATACCCATCGCCGAGCGCAATGGGCTCATGCCGGCGGTGGACCGCTGGGTGATCCGGCGCGCCCTGGAGATGCTGGCCACGGCCAACGCGGAGGGGCGGGCCATGCACCTGTTCATCAATCTCTCGGGCGCGTCGCTGCTCGACGAGACGCTGGCCGACTTCATCCGTGAGCAGATGGCGATGACGAGCCTGGACCCGGCCCGCCTGTGTTTCGAGGTCACCGAGACGGCGGCTGTCGCCCAGTTGGCCACCGGGGTGCGTTTCATGCGCGCCCTGCAGGCGCAGGGCTGCCGCTTCGCGCTGGACGATTTCGGCAGCGGCATGTCCTCCTTCGTCTATCTGAAGAACCTGCCGGTCGACTATCTCAAGATCGATGGGGCCTTCGTGCGCGACATGGAGCGCGATCCGGTCAACCAGGCCTTCGTCGAGACCATCAACCACATCGGCCAGCTCATGGGCAAGCGCACCATCGCTGAATTCGTCGAGAACGAGGCGATCCTCGCCCGGCTCAGCCAGATCGGTGTGGACTACGTGCAAGGCCGGCTGGTCGGCATGTCCAGACCGCTCGATGCGGTGCTCAAGGGGCTCTGAGCGGGCTACTGCACGGTAGCCGGTGCGGGTGATGCCCGCAGCCGACGGATCAGCGTCTCCAGTTCGTCCGGCGGCAGGGGCGAGCCGAAGTAATAACCCTGGACCAGGTGACAGCCGGCCTGCTTGAGCAGGTTGAGCTGCTCCTCGTTCTCCACCCCCTCGGCGGTGACCTCGATGCCCAGCTTGCGCGCCATGGCGATGATGGCGGCGGCGATGGCGGCGTCGTCCGGGGTGAAATGGCTGTCGCGCACGAAGCTCTTGTCGATCTTCAGTCGGTGCACCGGCAGGCGGCGCAGATAGGCCAGCGATGAGTAGCCGGTGCCGAAATCGTCGATGGCGAGCCGCACGCCGAGCTCCGTCAAGGCCTTGAGCTTGTCCATCACCTCGGCGTTGTGTTTCATGAGCACCGTCTCGGTGATCTCCAGTTCCAGCAGCCTGGGGTCCAGCCCGGTCTTCTCCAGGGTCTGGCGCACCAGGTGGACGATGTCGCAGGTGTGCAGCTGGCGCACCGACAGGTTGACCGAGACCGTCAGCCCGTCGAGGCCTGCGTCTACCCAGGCGCGGGCCTGGCGGCAGGCCGTCTCGATGGCCCAGGCGCCGAGCTGGTTGATCAGCCCCGACTGCTCGGCGATGGCGATGAAGTCGCCCGAGGAGAAGGTGCCGAACTCCGCCGACTTCCAGCGCAGCAGGGCCTCCACCCCGACGATCCGGCGCGTCTCCACCTCGACCTGGGGCTGGTAATAGAGCGCCAGCTCACCCCGCTCCAGGGCGCGACGCAGGCTCATCTCGAAGGTGAAGTGCTGCAACGCCTTGAAGTGCAGATCGGCGGAGAAGAACTGGAAGCTGTTCTTGCCGTTTTCCTTGGCCTGGTACATGGCCGCGTCCGCATGTTTGAGCAGGGTGCTGGCATCCGCCCCGTCGTCGGGATAGAGGGAGATGCCGATGCTGGCGCCGATGTACACCTGTTGGTCCATCAGCTGCAGGGGGCGGGTGAGCGCCTGCAGGGTACGCTCGGCAAGCCGCGCGGCGGCCTCGCGGTCGGTGTTGGCGAGCACGATGCCGAACTCGTCGCCCCCCAGGCGGCCCAGCCGGGCGTTGCGTCCGGCCAGGCGGGCGAGCCGACGGCCCACCTCGCGCAGCAGGCGGTCGCCGACCTCGTGCCCCAGGGTGTCGTTGATAATCTTGAAGTTGTCCAGGTCGACGAACATCACCGCCACCGAGCCGCCCTCGCCGGCGGCGCTCGCCAGCGCACGCTTCAGGTGGCGGCGGAACAAGACGCGGTTGGGCAGTCCGGTGAGGGCATCGTAATTGGCCAGATGGCGCAGGCCCTGTTCCACCCGGTACAGACGCCGGCGCAACCCGGCCGAGAGCATCCAGGCAAGGGCGAAGGAGGCGGCCATGATCAGGCTGGCGGCCATGGCGAACCAGAGGACACGGTCATAGACCGGGCGCAGGCTGGTTTTGACCAGCAGTAGGCCGCTACCGCCCGCCAGCGGTTGCTGCAGGGTGATGCTGTCTAGGGCATAGGCCAGCGGCTGGCCGGGCGGCAGCGGCTGCGGGACGGCCCCGGCGGCGCGCCCATATTGGGTCAGCAGCGCACCATCGGTACTGTAGGCGGCCGCGGCGATCACCGCCGGCAGGTGGTCGAACGCCTGCAGGGCCCGGGCGGCCGCCGTCGCGTCGCCGCTGCTCACCGCAGGGGCCAGCTGACTCGCGATCAGGTTCGCTTCGGCGCGCAGGCTCGTCACCAGGTCGCTGCGCGCCGAGCCGTACTGCCAGGCGAGGAGCGCGACCAGGGTCAGGGTATGGCTCAGGATGACCAGGGAGAGCTTGGCACGGATGAGGATGTTGCGCAGGCTCACGCGCTGGGCGAGCGGACGACCGTCCGCATCGCGCAGCAGGGTGGTGGGCAGCAGGGTGTTGAGCGGCATGGTAGGGGTGTGGTCTCGTCGCATTCTAGCGGCTGTTCCTGGACTTGCCGATGACACCCCACGCGTCGTTCACGGGCGGAAGACGCGCGTGTCGTCGTAGAACGTCGGCGCCGCGTTGGCCGGCCACAAACCCGGGATGCCCAGGACCGGGACGGGAAAGAGGTCGGCCGGCCGGCGGATGACCCCTTGAGACCAGCATGCGGCGACGTGGGCGTCGATGATGGCGCTGAGCGCCGCCTCACTGGGCTGCGACGGCGACAGGCACAGGCTGAGACACTTGCCGGTCATGGCCGGGAAAGGGGCCAGGGCCTTCTCCAGCAGGGCGTGTCCGAAGACGTAGCAGCGCGCCCCCGCCCACTCGGCGCGTCGGGTGACGAAGGCCTCGCGCCAGCGCCGGGCACGCAAGGCGGCGGCCAGGCATTCATCGGGCGCGACCAGGACGAGTCCGCTCTCGTCGAACAGGGTCGCCGCATCCGACAGCGGCGGCCGCCGCCCCGGTGCGCCGCGCTGCGCGAGGGCAGCGCACTGCAGGGCGTTGAGGGTGGCCTTGCTGCGGGGGAAGCTGAGCCAGATAAGGGCGTTGAACAGGTCGTGCCAGTTGTGCGGCCGCGTCGGCACCTCGCCCGTTTCCAGGATGTGCCGCTCATAGTCGAGCTGGCCGCGACGCACGGTCTGCGCCACGAAACGCAGAGGCAGCCCGCGTGCATTGGTCAGGCCGCTGCGGGCCGCCAGACGGTTTAGCGTGTCCAGCCCCGGCCAGTCGTCATGTTGCGCCAAACCGGCGCTGACGGCCTTGATGCTGGCCAGCAATGGGTCGGCGAAGACCGCCGCCCGCCAGCGCTCACCCGACAAACCGGCGCGCACTCAGGCACCGGACGCCAGGCGGGCACGATAGCCGCGGGTGAGTGCGTGCTCGGGTCCGAGCATCTCGAACAGGGCGATGAGTGCACGCCGGCCGATGTCGTCGCGGTAATCCGGTGACGAGCGGGCGAGGGCGAGCAGGCCCTCGAGCGCGGCCTCCAGCCGGTCTTCCACCAGGTCGCGCGCGGCCAGCGTCAGGCGCGCCTCGGCATCGCCGGGGTCGGCGGCCAGGCGCGCCGCGGCATCGGCAGGCCCGTTGCGGGCGCTGTCGAGCAGCTCCAGATGGGCGAGCAAGGTGGCCACCCGTGCGTCTTGCCGGGCCGCGCGCGGCAGGCTGGACAGCAGCTGTAGGGCCCGCTCAGGCTGACCGTCGAGGGTCAACAGCTTCGCCAGATCGACGGCGATGGCGAGGTCGTCGGGGCGCTCCACCGCGGCGCGTGCCAGCAGCTCGATGGCCTCGCGCGTGCGGCCGGCCTGGTGCGCCTTGAGCGCCTCGGTGCGCAGACGGTCCTCGGGGCGGGCAATGAAGCGGGCGAGGGCCGCCTCGAAGGTGCTGTCGGGTTCGGCGCCGTGGATGGTGTGGACGACCTGGCCGTGCAGGTAGAACTTGACCGTCGGCACGCTGGTGACCCCCTGGCTACGGGCGAGGGCCCCAAGCTCGTCGGTATTGACCTGCACCAGCAGGAAGCGCCCGCCATAGTGTTCGGCCAGCCGTGTGAGCCGCGGCATGAGGCGCAGGCATGGCCCCGCCCTGGGCGTCCAATAGTGCACCAGCACCAGGCCGCGGGCGGAATTGCCCAAGACCAGGGCATCGAAGTTGTCGCGGGTGGCGTCGAGGACATGGGGTAGGGCGTTCATGCGAGGACTCGGGGCCGGATGGATGTGTATTGGATTCGAATGCGGCCGCGGGGTTGCGGGTGCCAGGGTTCAAGGGGGCGCGGTGTCGATCCGCCAGCCGGACAGCACCGGCCGCCGTGAGACAGCACAACCCAGCTCGCCCAGCCAATCGGCCACGGCCTGGTTGGAGTTGTGCGCGAGGCTGTAGTCGCGCGGGTGGGGGACGAAGACGAGGTCGACCTCGGGCACCTCCAGCCGCTGCGGTGAGACCTCGATGATGCCCTTCAGGCGGGCGTGCAGGGCCTGCGCACGGTGTCGCTCCACCTGCAGGACGTGTAGCGCGCGGATCGCCACGCGGACCTGCCGCTCGACCGCCTCGGCGGTGGGCGGCCCCGGCAGGCGGCGGTGGCCCAGTGCGCCCGGCGTGGGCCAAAACAAGGCGGCCAGGGCGCTCCAGGCACCGGTGTCGCGCTCGGCGTAATAGCGCCAGTCCCCGTAGGCGTAGCGATACAGGCTGCCATCGGCGGCGGTGAGCACCAGGCTCGTGTGCCGGCCGTGGTCGAGCACGAAGACCGGGACCGGGTCCAGGGCGCGGGGCGGCGTGATGGCCGTGGTGCCGCAGCCGCCCAGGACGAGCAGCGTGGCGAGGATGAGGCCGACGCGCAGGCGTCTCATCCGGCGCGGCCCAGCCCCTGGACGGCGGTGTCTCGCACATGCACCATAGGCACGCTCAACCACAAGCCCACGCGATGAGTGACCTCTTCCCCGGTCAGGCCTCCGTCGACCGCGAGCGCCGCTTCGGCGGGGTGCGCCGGCTCTACGGTTCCGGCAGCCTGGAGCGCCTGCAGCGCGCACGCGTCTGTGTGGTCGGGGTCGGCGGCGTCGGTTCCTGGACGGCCGAGGCCCTGGCCCGCAGCGGTGTGGGCCATCTCACCCTGATCGACCCCGACCATGTGGCCGAGTCCAACATCAACCGCCAGGTCCATGCCCTGGAGGGCACCCTGGGCATGGCCAAGGTGCAGGCCATGGCCGGGCGTATCCGTGAGATCCAGCCCGGCTGCGAGGTGTGCGGGGTGGAGGAATTCCTCGACGCGGAGAATGTGGCCCGGCTCCTCGACGCCGACTTCGACGGTGTGGTGGACGCCATCGATGCGAGCCGCGCCAAGACCGCCCTGGTGGTGCATTGCCGGACCCGCCGCCTGCCACTGGTCTGCGTGGGCGGCGCCGGCGGCCGACGCGACCCGACCCGTGTGCGCATCGCCGACCTGGCCCAGACCACCCAGGATCCCCTGCTGGCCCGGCTGCGCGCCAACCTGCGCCGCTGGCACGGCTATCCGCGCGAGCCCGGTCGGCGTTTCGGCATCCCCTGCGTGTACTCGACGGAACCCCTCAGCCGCCCGCTGGCCGACGGGGGCGCCTGTTACGAGCGTCCGGACGACGGGCACCTGCACGGGCTCAACTGCGCCGGCTATGGCTCCTCGGTCTGCGTCACCGCCACCTTCGGCCTGATGGCCGCGGCCTACCTGATCGAGCGCCTGCTCGTAGCGGCCCGGTGAGCGGCTCGATGAACGGATCAATAACCCCATAACCGTGCCCAGTCGATCGCTGGCCAGCCCGGGTCCGGCTCCGCGGGGCCGAGCATGGGGTGCCGGTGGAGATCGCGCACCTGGGGACGCTCCTGCGCCCGGCCGCGATAGTCGAGAAAGCTCACCACCTGGCGCAAGGCCTTCTGCCGCCCGGGATAGCGTGTGACCACGGCCGTCTCGCGGTTGGACAAGCGCACCAGGGTGCCGGGCGGATACAGGCCCAGTCGGCGCAGCAGATGCGCGGCGAGCTGCATGTCCAGCCGCTGGCGCTCGGCGCCGAACAGTCCGCGGAAGGCGAGCTCCGGCGTGCGCGCTGGGCGGTAGTAGCGGCGGCCCACCTTGGCGCAATAGACGTCGGCCACGCGCAGGATGCGGGCCGCCGGGGGGATGGCCTCGCCCGCCAGGCGCGCCGGGTAGCCGCTGCCATCCAGGTGTTCGTGATGGGCCCGCACGGCGGCGAGCCACTCGCGCTCGTCCAACCCGGCGGCGGCGAGCCGGTCGGCGGCGGCGGCCGGGTGTCCCAGCAGGCGCTCGCGCTGGGCCTCGCTGAGCGCTGACGCGCCGAGGGCGAGCTGCTCGTGCAGCGGCATCTCCGCAAGATTCATGGTGAGCGCCGCCCCGGCCAGGGCGCAGAGCCGATCCTCCGGCCAGCCCAGGGCCTCGCCGATCGTCAGGGCGATCAGGGCGCTGTGCAGGCAGTGGCGGACGGCATGACCGGGCATGGGCAGCAGCCGTACGAGCCCCAGCGCGGCCTCGTGATCCTGGAAATAGAGATTGGTGAGCTCGGCGGCCAGGCGTCTCGCACCTTCCGCTAGCGCCGGGAGCGGGCCGAGCCCGGAGAGCGCGGCGAGCTCGGCCGCCAAGGCCTGCAGACGCTCACCGGGATGGGACGCGGGCTTTACACTGTCCGGGCGGCGGTAGAGCGGCTGGCCGGCGAGCCGCCGGAGCTGTTCGGGGCTGTCGAGGCGAGTGCCGGCCGTCGCCAGCAGGGTGCCGGTGGCGGTGTACAGGTCGCAGGTCAGGGCCTGATCCGAGACCACATCGTCCAGCTTGACGGGGCGCAGCAACACGGGCGGTGATATCCGGGGCGTTCGTCGGCTATTATCTCACCCCCATGGACGGTGCGCCGGCGCACGGCGAGCGTCCCTGTCTCACCCCGGGCGGCGGGCTGGCCATGGCCCGAGCCGGGACCGTCCAACCCGACCACCGAAAGGGGAAGCCATGACCCGACACGCCTTGAACGATGAGGAAGTCACCCTGCTCAGGAAGGAGATCGAGCTGCTGATGATCGAGCGTCAGCGTCTGCTGCAGGTGGCCGGCGCCGCAGCCGTGTTGGTGGCCAACCTGGACACCGAGACCCTGCCGCAGGAGCAGGACACCATCGATGCGGCCGAGGTGTTGGCCGAGAGCCTCAACGCCCTGCCGGACGAGACCCTGAAGGACGCGCTCGACGCCGTGCAGGCCGTGCCAGACCCGCGCGGTCAGGCCGAGGCCGAGGCCCAGGCCCACGCCCGCAACAGCCTGGATTGAGTCCGGCGGGCAACCTAGCCCGCGAGCGGGTCGTCATCCAACGGGCTGCCCAGCTCGGCCATGATCTCGCCATAGAGCCGCCAGGCCTCCCGTGCGTCGTCCTCGCTCACCCTTGCCGTGGCCTGCCCCAGGTGGACCATGACATAGTCACCGACGGCGGGCGTGTCGTGCTGCAGATAGAGCAGGGAGACCTCGCGCCTCACCCCCAGGGCCTGGCAGCGTGCCATGAGACCCTCGACGGACTCCACGCGCATGGGTATGGTCAGACACATCGGGCGGTGTACAAGCGGGAAGACGCTCACCAGTATACGCCGGGTGACTGCCGCTGCCATCGGCGCCGGCCCCGAACCGTCGACGGGTTGCCATTCGCCTGACAGATGCTAGCTTGAAGCTGATGAAGGCGCTCGTGCTCGGCATCGGCAACACCCTGCTGCAGGATGAAGGCGTGGGGGTGCACGTCGTGCAGGCCCTGCGTGAGGGTGCGTACGCTACGGTGGCCGGCCTCGAGTCGATCGACTACCTCGACGGCGGCACGCTCTCCTTCACCCTGGCCGGCCCCATCGCCGAGGCCGATGCCCTCATCGTCATCGACGCCGCCCAGCTCCAGGCCCCACCGGGCACGCTGCGGGTGCTCGAGGGAAGTGACATGGACGCCTTTGTCAATGGCAACCGCAAGGCCAGCGTGCACGAGGTGGGCCTGACCGACCTGATGGCCATCGCCCGGCTCACTGACCGCTGGCCCGCCCGGCGCGCCCTGATCGCCATCCAGCCTGAGCGGGTGGACTGGGGCGAGACCTGCACGCCGAGAGTGGCGGCGGCCATACCCGAGGCCTGCCGGCGGGCGCGCGAGATCCTAGAGCGCTGGGGTCATGGGGCTTGAGGACATCCCCATCGTCGCCGAGTCCGCCGACGCCGGGCTGACCGGTAATGCGGCGGCGGTTCTGCGCGAGGTCGCTGCCCAGCTCGCACGCCTGACGGCCAGCGGCGAGGGCGGCGCCATCGATCTCACCGCGCTGCCCCTCACACCCGCCGACCGCGACTGGCTCGCCGCCCAGCTCGGCCAGGGCGAGGTCGAGATCACCCTGCGCACCGGCGGCGAGTCGACCCTGCGGGAGGCCGCCTATCCGGGCGTGTGGTGGGTGCGTCACCACAACGAGGCCGGCACCCTGGTGAGCGAGCTGATCGAGGTCTGTCACATTCCCGAGATCGTGCCGGCCCACCCTGCTGACATCCAATCAGGATTAGAACGTCTGAATATTCGCCTCGATGATCTAAACTGAAAGCAATCCTGTCCATTCATCCCCAGGAGTCCGATCACCATGAACGCGAATGGCAGTCTGATGCACAAGCTTGCACTGCAGGGTGTCTCCCGCCGCAGCTTCCTCAAATACTGTGCCACCCTCGCCACCCTGATGGCCCTGCCGCCGACCGCCGGGCGTGCCATGGCCGAGGCCCTGGCCCAGGCGCGCAGGCCCTCCGTGATCTGGCTGCCTTTCCAGGAGTGCACCGGCTGCACGGAATCCATCACCCGCTCGCACTCGCCTTCCATCGAGAGCATGATCTTCGACACCATCTCCCTGGACTATCAGGAGACGCTCATGGCCGCCGCCGGTCATCAGGCGGAGGAGGTCCTGCACAAGGTGGTCGAGGAGAACGCGGGCAAGTTCATCCTCATCATCGACGGCTCCGTGGCCACCGGCCTGGACGGCGCCTACTCCTGCATCGCCGGCCGCAGCAACCTCGACCTGCTGCGCGAGGTGGGGCCGAAGGCCGCAGCCATCGTCGCGGTGGGTTCCTGCGCGGCGTACGGAGGTATCCCCAAGGCCAAGCCCAATCCGACCGGCGCCGTGGCCATCTCCGACATCATCCGCGACAAGCCCATCGTCAACATCCCCGGCTGCCCGCCCATCCCGGTGGTGATGACTGCCGTGCTGGCGCATTTCGTCACCTTCGGCAAGCTGCCCGAGCTCGACCGGCTGGGCCGGCCGCGCGCCTTCTATGGCGAGACCATCCACGACCGCTGCTACCGCCGGCCCTTCTATGACCAGGGCAAGTTCGCCAAGACCTTCGACGACGCCGGGGCGCGCCAGGGCTGGTGCCTGTTCGAGCTGGGCTGCAAGGGGCCGGTCACATACAACGCCTGTGCCCACGTCAAGTGGAATGCCCAGACCTCCTTCCCGATCGAGTCGGGCCATGGCTGCATCGGCTGCTCGGAGCCGGATTTCTGGGACGCGGGCGGTTTCTACAAGGCCTTGTCCATGCCGGCCGATCCACTCAAATTCGTCGCCGGTGCGGCGGTGGCCGGTGCGGCGGTGGGGGTGGCGGTGTCCATCGCCAACCGCGCCCGCAAGGGCGCGGCACGCGCGGCACACGAGACCGCCACCCTGGCCGATCTGGAGAAATGAGCGGGCTGCGTCGGACGCGTAAAGGAGACGATGATGAACGAGCTGCAATTCCTCACCTGGGTGCGGGGGCCCGGCCTCGACATCGCGCTCAGCATCTTCCTGTTGGGCGTGCTCTGGCGCCTGATCGAGATCTACAGCCTGGGACGCAAGCCCGACCTGGCCGTGCCGCGCAAACGCCCCGGTGCCTCCGGCTGGCATACCATCCTGCGCCGCTCCGTGGCGCCGCCGGGCATGGTCAAGCGCTCGCCCGTGAGCTACATCGGCGGCTACATCTTCCACGTCGGCCTGGCCATCATCGTCTTCCTGTTCGTGCCGCACATCAAGCTGATCGAGGGTCTGACCGGGCTCTCCTGGCCGGGGCTGCCCTCGCAGGTGGTCGATGCCGTCACCATCGTCACGCTGGCGGCCATGGTGGTGGTCCTGGTGGATCGCATCAACAAACCGGTCAAGCGTTATCTGTCCACCTTCGAGGACTATTTCACCTGGACGCTGACCTTCCTGCCGGTGCTGACCGGCTATCTGGCGGTGCAGCACCTCTTCCTGCCCTATACGCTGATGCTGGCCCTGCACATCCTGAGCGCCGAGCTGTTGCTCGTCTTCCTGCCGTTCACCAAGCTGTTCCACGCCTTCACCGTGTTCGGCTCGCGCTGGTTCAACGGTGACATCAACGCCAAGAAAGGGGTGCCGGTATGAGCAGGGAGCGGGGCCCCGCGCAGCGGGGTGCGACCGGCCGCGAATACCGGCGGGCGCCGACGCTGGACTGTATGTGCGGGCAGATGGGGAGCGGAGGCGCCGGTATGAGCCGGGATCGGGAATCAGGGCACGCCGCTTGGCGGGCTTCTAGCTGGGGGAAAAGGATATGAGCGCATCGCTGGAGAAAGGCATCAACGTCCTCAAGGAGGTCATCGACGCGCCCATCGCCAGCTTCTTTGCGAGCTGTGTGCACTGCGGTCTGTGCGCCGAGGCCTGTCTGTTTTACACCGAGTCGGGCGACCCGAAATTCACCCCCATCCACAAGCTGGAGCCCCTGCGCCGGGTCTACACGCAGGAATACACCCTGCTCGGGCGGCTGCAGAAATGGCTTGGCCTGTCCAAGCCACTCACCGACGAGGAGCTGGAGGAGTGGCGGGTCCTGGTCTACGACAGCTGCACGATGTGCGGGCGTTGTTCGCTGGTGTGCCCGGTCGGCAACGACATCGTCTACATGATCCGCAAGCTGCGCGAGGGCATGGCCGTCTCCGGTCACGCGCCCCCGGGGGTGATCGGGGCGACCAAGCGGACCGTGGAGATCGGCAGCCCCATGGGCGTGCGCTGGCCGGCGGTGGCCGCCCAGATCAAGCACATCGAGGCCGAGACGGGGCTGACCGTGCCGGTGGACCAGGAGGGGGCCGAGTACATGATCCTGCTCTCCTCCATGGAGATCATCAACTTCCCCGAATACCTGTCCGCCATCGCCAAGATCATGAAACAGGCGGGCAAGACCTGGACGCTCTGCTCAGACGCCTTCGAGGCGACCAACAGCGGTATCCAGATCGGGGTCTCCGACATCGCCCGCGTGATCGTCTCGCGCATCGTCAACGGTGCCGAGCGGCTCAAGGTCAAGACGGTGATCAGCCCCGAGTGTGGGCATGCCTACATGGCGCTGCGCTGGGAGGGGCCGAACCTGATCGGCCGGCCCTACAACTTCGATGTGCTGCACATCCTCGAGGTGCTCGACCAGTTCCGCGAACAGGGACTGCTCAAGACCGAGGGCTTCGAGGAGACCCGGCTCACCTTCCACGATCCCTGTCAGATCGTGCGCCGCGGCGGGGTGATCGAGCCGCAGCGCAACCTCCTCAAGATGGTCGCCAAGGACTTCGTCGAGATGTCCGATCCAGGCAAATACAACTGGTGCTGCGGTGGCGGCGGCGGGGTGTCCGCCAACGAGGACGCCGAGGCGCTGCGGCTCGTCGCCTTCAAGCGCAAGAAGGCCCAGCTCGAGGCCACCGGCGCCAAGACCCTGGTCACTGCCTGCGCCAACTGCCGCATCGTCCTGGAAGAGGGCCTGGAGCACTACCAGATGGACATGCCCGTCGTCGGGCTGACCGAGCTGCTCGCCGAGCACCTGGTCGAGACCGAGAAGCCCGCCGCGCAAGGAGGCTGAAGCCATGAGCATCACGAACGACAGCGAATTCAAGGCGGCCCTGGCCAAGCTCACGCCCGCCCAACAGCGGATGGTGGCCGCGCGCTTCACGGACAACGTCCTGCCCCTCTGCGAGGATCCGCGCGTGGTGGCGGCCGTCAATGCGGCAAAGCGCCCGGACATCACCGAGGCGGAGCTGACGGTGGTCTACCAGGCGGCCAAGACGGCGAGCGTCGAGACCTACACCCAGTGTGGCAAGGAGGCAGACTGGCGTAACCAGGCCAGCCACTTCGTCGCCGAGGCGGCCCTGGCCTGCGTGAGCCCGCCCGATCGCGGCAGCAATAATCTTGCCTGGACCGTGGCGATGAACGCGCGCATGGCGCGCACCTGCGAGAGCATCGCCAACGGCCAGGGGACCGAGAACCGCGAGGCCGAGCAGCAATACCGCATCCTGACCGAGTTCATGAATCAGTGACGGGCATGACTTTGATTGGATACCCACAAAGTATGAAAGTCATGCCCGTCTCCCTCACCCCCAACCCCTCCCCCGCCCGCGGGGGAGGGGCGCCTCGTGAGTCGCTGGCGCGACCTATACGTTGAAGAGAGAGGAAAAATGGCAGCCACCCAACGTGTCGTCGTCGACCCCATCACCCGCATCGAGGGCCATCTGCGCATCGAGGCGGAGACCGATGAGTCCGGTCGGATCACCCGCGCCTCATCGGCCGGCACCATGGTGCGCGGCATCGAGATCATCCTCAGAGGCCGCGACCCGCGAGATGCCTGGGCCTTTGCCCAGCGCATCTGCGGGGTGTGCACGCTGGTGCACGGCATCGCCTCGGTGCGCGCGGTGGAGGATGCCTTGGACTACGCCATCCCACCCAATGCCCAGATCATCCGCAACCTGATGATCGCGGCGCAGTTCGTGCACGACCACGTCATGCACTTCTATCACCTGCACGCCCTGGACTGGGTGGACGTGGTCTCGGCGCTCAAGGCCGATCCCAAGGCCACCTCGGCGCTCGCCCAGTCGATCAGCCGCTGGCCCAAGTCCTCGCCCGGCTATTTCGCCGACGTGCAAAAACGCCTGCAGAACTTCGTCAACGGTGGCCAGCTGGGCATCTTCGCCAACGCCTATTGGGGGCACCCGGCCTACAAGCTGCCGCCCGAGGCCAATCTGATGGCGGTGGCGCACTATCTGGAGGCCCTCGAGTGGCAGCGCGACGTGGTCAAGCTGCATGCCATCTTCGGCGGCAAGAACCCGCACCCGATGTTCCTGGTGGGCGGCGTGCCCAGCCCGATCTCCGTGCAGACCACGGGTGGGCGTGGCGGGCAGGACGCCACGGCGGTCAACATGGTGGGCCTGCAGACGGTGCAGAACGTCATCCATAAGATGCGCGAGTTCGTCGACCAGGTCTACGTGCCGGATACCCTGGCGATTGCCGGTTTCTACAAGGACTGGGCGGCTCAGGGTGAGGGGCTGGGCAACTTCCTCTGCTATGGCGAGTTTCCCGAGCAGGACATGTGGACGCCCAAGTCCTTCCTGATCCCGCGCGGGGTGATCCTGAACCGCGACCTGACCACCATCCACCCGGTGGACACCTATGCCGAGGACGAGATCCAGGAATTCGTCACCCACTCCTGGTATCGCTACAGCCGGGGCGACGACAAAGGGCTGCATCCCTTCGATGGCGAGACCGAGCTCAACTATACCGGGCCCAAGCCCCCCTACGAGTACCTCGACGTGGACGCCAAGTATTCCTGGCTCAAGTCCCCGCGCTGGAAGGGCAAACCCATGGAGGTGGGGCCGCTCGCCCGCGTGCTGATGCTCTACGCCACCGGGCATGCCCAGACCAAGGAACTGGTGGACATGACGCTGAAGACCCTGGACGTGCCGGTCGCGGCCCTCTACTCCACGCTGGGCCGCACGGCCGCACGCACCCTGGAGACCAAGGTGATCGCCGACGCCATGCAGGGGATGTACGACCGCCTGATGGCCAACATCAAGGCCGGCGACCTCGCCACCTTCAACGACAAGCTGTGGGACCCCGCCACCTGGAAGCGCCAGGCGCGCGGTGCCGGTCTCATGGAGGCCCCGCGCGGGGCGCTCGCCCACTACATCGTCATCGAGGACGGCAAGATCGCCAATTACCAGGCGGTGGTCCCCAGCACCTGGAACGCCGGACCGCGCGACGCCATGGGGCAGGACGGCGCCTATGAGGCGGCGCTCAAGGGGCACAAGCTGCACGACCCGAAGCAGCCGATCGAGATCCTGCGCACCATCCACAGCTTCGATCCCTGCATCGCCTGTGCCGTGCACGTGCTCGACCCGCAGGGTGAGGAATTGGTGAAGGTCAAGGTCATGTGATGAGCCGCCGGGGGGGCAGGTCCCGATGTCGCCGAATCCTGATCCCTGATTCCTGATCCCTGATCCCTGAATGGAAGAAGCCCTCAAACGCCTGCTCGACGCCGAGGCCCGCGCCGATGCCATCATTGAGGCGGCCAACCGGGAACGCGAGCGCCTGGTCAACGAGGCCCTGCAGATGGCCAGCGAGGCCGAGGCGCGCTTCGAGGCACGCCGCGAGGAGATCCGCGAACCCTTCTTGCGCGAGGCCGAGGCGCGGGCCGAGCAGGCCATTGCCGAGCTCACGCGCAAGGCCGAGGAACGCAGCCGCAGCCTGCGCGAGCAGGCGGCGCAACACGAGGAGGAGGCCATCGCCGCAGCGCTCGCCCTGCTGCTCGACCCCCGTCTCTGACTCCAACACCAACAAGGCGGCAGCCCATGTCTGCCTATCTCAACACCCGCGTCAGCCTTTTGAGCGAGCGCCTGTGGGCGGAAGAAGAGTTCGATCGACTCATCCACCTGCCGCATGCGGAGGTCCCCAGCGCGCTCACCGAGCGCGGCCTGGCGGCCCTGGCCCAGGGTTATGGGGGCGACGACCCGCTTTCGCTGGAGGCGCGCATCATCGCCCAGATCCTGGAGGAGACCCGTGTCCTGGTGCGCCCATTGAGCGGTGCGGCACGCGATTTCATCATCTACTGGACCCGGCGTTTCGAGGTCTCCAACGTCAAGACCCTCATCCGCGCCAAGATGTCCGGCGAACGCTACACCGCCTTGATCCCGCGGCTGATCGAAATGGGGCCGTTCGCCCGCCTGGATTTGGAAGAGCTGATGCACGCCGACGACGTCGCGGAGCTCTTCCGCCGGCTCGAACAAAGCCCCTACGCCGACATCGTGCGCCACGCCCGGCGCGCCTTCGAGGAGAGCCACGACCCCTTCATCCTAGACGCCACCCTCGACCGCGCCTATTACGAGGGGCTGGTGCGCCGTGCCCAGCCGATCGAGGCCGAGGCCGGCAAGCCCATGCGCGACCTCATGGCCGGGCTCGTCGACCGCATCAACCTGGTGTGGCTGCTGCGCTACCGCTTCAACTATCACCTGCCGCCCGCCCAGGTCTATTACCTGCTGGTGGGCGGGCACTACCATCTGCAAGGTGAGGTGCTGCAGCGGCTCGTCACCCAGGAGAGCGTCGCGGCCGTCATCGCCGCCCTGCCGGACCCGTTGCGGCAGACCCTGGAGGGCGCGCAAAGCATCATGGCGGTCTTCTGCCAGTTGGAGGATCGTGCTGCCCGGCAGGCCCGCAGTGTCCTGCATTCCGCCGCCCACCCGCTGGCGCGGGCCTTTGCCTACCTTGTGCTGCGCGAGCGCGACCTGCGCGGGGTACGCGCCGTTCTGCGCGGCCGTCATCTCGGTCTGCCAAGTGAGGCCATACGCCAGGCCCTGGGACACCAGGCCTGCGGTGTGGCCTGAGGCCGCCATGTTCCGTGCCCAGCCGCTGCAACACCTGACCCTTTGGTTCCTCGCCAGCGAGGCGCCGGACGCGGCCCTGCTGCTGGCACAGCACGGGGTGTTCAACCCGGTGGCGGCGGAGGATGCCGCGCTGCCCGACAACCCGGCCGCCGCCTACCGCGAGGTCTATCTGGAGGCCGAGGCGCGGCTCGCACGCATCCTGGAGCAGTGCGGCATGACCAGCGAGGTCGCGCTGCCGCCCGATGCCGCCGCACCGAGTCTGGCCGAGCTCACGGAGATCAACGACTGGTTGCGCGAGGTCTGGCAGGTCTGCTCGCGCTGCTGGGAGACGCAATTGCGCGTGGACGAGGAGCGCAAGCGGCTGACCGCCCTCAAGGAGACCTATGCGCGCCTCAAACGCCTCAATCTCGACCTCTCCCGCCTGCTGCGCCGCGATTCGCTCCTGGACGCGCGCCTGGGCCAGGTCCCGGCGGCCAACGTCAAGCGCCTGCAGGAGGCCCTGGCCCTGGCGGGATACGTCCTTTCGCCCTTCGACCAGGCCGAGGGGCAGGTCTTCGCCGTGGTCGCCGGGCCGCGGCGGGAGGGGGAGGGGATCGCGGGGCTGCTCTCCCAGGCCGGCTGGCGCGAGCTGCCCGTGCCCCCCGAGCTGCAGACCCACCCCGACGCCGCGCGTGAATACATCGAGGCGGAGGAGAAACGCCTGGAGGCCGCCGCCGGGGCGCATTGCCAGGAACGGGAACACAACTTCGCCCAGTTCGGCACACGCGTGCAAGAGACCGCCATTCGCCTGGCGCTGGCGCGGCCGCTGGCCGAGGCCGCCGCGACCGGCGTGCGTGGGCGCCGGCATCTCGCCGTCTTTGCCGGTTGGGTGCCACGCCGCTCGGTCGAAGCCCTGCAGCAGGCCCTGGAGGCCCGCTTCCACGGCCGCTATTGGCTCGTGGCGCGCGAGCCCAGGCCCGACGAGCTCGACCGTGTCCCCTCGCTGCTCACCTATCCGGCCTGGCTGCGCCCCTTCCTGCCCCTGGTCCGCAGCTATGGGGTGCCGCGCTATGGCGAGTTCGACCCGACCCTCCTGTTTGCCGTAAGCTACGTCCTGCTCTTCGGCGCCATGTTCGGCGATGTCGGACACGGCGCGGTGATCATGCTGCTCGCCTCCCTGCTGCATGGGCGGCTGAACTGGCTGCGCGTGGTGGGCATGACCGCCGGCGCCGCCTCGGTGGCCTTCGGTTTCCTCTATGGCAGCGTGTTCGGCTATGAGGACCTCATCCACCCGCTGTGGCAATCGCCCCTGCACGATCCGGTACGTATGCTGGCGATCGCCGTGGCGGCCGGGGTGGGCTTCATCAGCCTGACCCTGCTGATCAACACCTACAACCTGCTGAACGTCGGTCGCCTCCTCGACGCTCTGCTCGGCGGTGGTGCCCTTGCCGGTCTGGCCCTCTATCTTGCCAGCGTGCACGGTCTCTACCGCCTAGCCACCGGGGAGGGCTTCGATACGGCGAATGCCCTCGTCGCCGTCGCCGCCCTCGGCCTGATCGCCGCGCACACCTGGCTGGAGAGCCGTGTGGCGGTCGGCGAGCGGCTGCTGGTGACCGTGATCGAGACCCTGGAGACGGGCATCAACCTGTTCGCCAACACCCTGTCCTTCCTGCGTGTGGCCGCCTTCAGCCTGAACCATGTCGCCCTGGCCATGGCCATCTTCACGCTGGCCGCCGGACTCTCGACCGCCGGCCACTGGCTCACCGTGGTCCTGGGCAACGTCGTGATCATCGTCCTGGAGGGCGGCATCGTCGCCATCCAGGCCCTGCGTTTGATGTATTACGAGGGGTTTTCCCGCTTCTTCAGCGGCAGCGGTGTGGAGTTCTCGCCACTCAGGTTGGCGGGCACCGGGAGATCTGCAGGCTGAGCCGAATGTTGCCCGCTTTGTTCAACCTAAAAACCGCAGTTGACCGCTCTTATGGCTTCGTAACGGCTCGCTGATGCAAGAGATTTTGCCTCCGGTTATCCTCTCCCAGAGGGTGAACACGCTACGCGCCCGCCTTCGGTCTTGTACGCCCGTCTGGCTGTGTTGCTCCTCCTTGCAGGGAGCCACCCTGCGGCGTCGTCGCGCCTTGCCAGCCGGTCGTACAAGCCCGCTTTCGGGCACGTTCAACTGCGGTTTTTAGGTTCAGAGGAGAATGCGATGACCTGGTTGATCGGCTTGATGGGGTTGAGCGTGCTGGCCCTGATCCTCACAGGGGTCTATCTCGAACTGCGTCCCCGGCGGTTGTCCAAGCGCCTGCCGCGCTGGCTCAAGCGCGGGGTGCTCGCCAACCTGGCGGTCTTCGGCTTTGGGCTGGCGGGCATGCTCCTGCTGGGGATCGAGCAGGTCATGGCGCAGGAGGTGGCGGCCGGTGGCGCGCGTGAGATCTCGCTGGGGCTCGGGCTCGCCATCATCGGCGTGGGTCTGCCCACGGCGCTCGCCGCCATCGGCGCCGGCATCGCTCTGGGGCCGGTCGGTTCCGCGGCCCTGGCGGTGATCGCCGAGAAGCCGGAGATGTTCGGCCGCACCCTGATCTATCTGGGGCTGGCCGAGGGGATCGCCATCTACGGTCTGGTGATGTCCATCCTGCTCTTGGGCAAGATCTGAGATGCGGCGCGAGTCCGATGACCCGGGGCGCGGTGCCCGGCTGGTGGTCCTGGGCAGCGCGGGGCTGACCGAAGGCTTCAGCCTGATCGGCGCAGAGGTGCACGCCGACGCCGACCACGCCACGGTCGAGCGCGTGCTCGCCGAGCTGGTCGCCCAGGGCGCCGAGGCGCTAGTCCTGCTCGAGGGCCGGCTCGCCCACGGGAGCGGGGAATGGCTCACCCGCCTGCGCAACGAGGGCGGCCGCATCGTCGTCACCGAGCTGCCGCCGCTCGCCGCGCCGCAGGACTACGCCCCCGCGGTCGATGATGTGGTGCGCATGGTCCTGGGGCCGGAGGCGTTGAAGTGAGACGTGGGACGCTCGACGAGGGACGCGTTACCGTGGATATCGGCACAGCCGATCACGAAGCGCCCCTCCCCCGCAGGCGGGGGAGGGGGTGGGGGAGAGGGAACCGTTCATTGCCGGCACAAGCATTTTCATGGGCTTGGGCGGCTTAGCGGCCATGAACGGTTAGAGGCGGCGGTCGTCAGCGCCTATGCTCACCATGACGGAGTTCGCTATGGACACCGACACCCAGGTCAGCCAGCTGGAACAGGCTTTGCTGAGGCAGGCCGAGGGCCTCGCGCGCGAGGCCCTGAAGAACGCCGAGGCCGCCCGCCAGCGCATCCTCGCCGAGGCCGAAGAACGCATCAAACTGCGCGAGGAGCGGGAAATCCTGGCCGCCAAGGCCGAGGCCGAACGCCGCGTGCGGCGCCGGCTGCAGGCGGCAGAGACGCGGCGCGCCGCGGAGTTCGACCGCCTGCGCTGGGTGCTCACCCAGTCGGTCATCGCCCAGGTCAACAAGGCCCTGCAGGACCTGGTGGCCGACCTGGGCCGCTACCGGCCGGTGTTGGAGGGTTTTCTCGCCGAGGCGGCGCAGCAGTTGCCCCCCGGGGATCTGGTCGCCGAGGTGAGTGCTGGCGACTATGAGCGATTGAGACCCATCTGGGACGAACTCGCCCGCAGCGCCGCGCCCGCGCGCAAGGTGACCCTGGGGACGCTGCCGCATGCGTCCCTGGGGGGGCTGCGCGTGCGCCTGGCCGACAACCGCGCACGCCTGGACCAGACCTTCGAGGCACGGGCGGAGCGGCTGCAGGAGCCGATCGCCCAGGTGGTGATGGAACGGCTGTTCGCCAGCACCCCCGACCTCGGCACCCTGGTGCATGGATGACCGGGATCGGTCCCGGATGGACCGATCCCCAGGATGAGGACAACATGGGCAAGATCGTCGAAATCAACGGCCCCATCGTCCGGCTCGAGCTGCCGCAGACAGTGATCGGCGAGCAGGTGCGGGTGGGGGCGCTCAAGCTGGTGGGCGAGGTGATCGGCCGCGAGGGTGACACCGCACTCGCCCAGATGTACGAGAACACGGAGGGTCTGCGCCCCGGCGAGCCGGCCGAGGGTCTGGGCCATCCCCTATCGGTCGAACTGGGGCCCGGCCTGCTCAACGCGATCTTCGATGGTGTGCAAAGACCGCTATCGGCGGTCCGGGCCATGAGCGGCGACCGCATCGCCCGCGGCATCGAGGTCCATGCCCTGCCGCGCGACCGCCGCTGGTCCTTCCAGCCCGCCGAGGGATTGGTGCCAGGCACTCAGTTGCACGGCGGCGAGATCCTGGGCACGGTGCAGGAGACCGCGAGCATCGCGCACCGTATCCTGGTGCCGCCGGATGTGGCGGGCGAACTGCTGGACCTCGCCCCGGCCGGGGAGTATGGCGTGGCGGACAGCATCGCCCGCGTGCGGCTGGCGGATGGCAGCATCCGCAAGCTCAACCTCTTCCACCGCTGGCCGGTGCGCACGCCGCGGCCCTTCCGCCGGCGCGACCATGCGGTCAAACCGCTCATCACCGGGCAGCGCATCCTCGACACCTTCTACCCCCTGCTCAAGGGGGGCAAGGCCGCCATACCGGGTCCCTTCGGCGCTGGCAAGACCATGCTCCAGCAGCAGATCGCGCGCTGGTGCAACGCCGAGATCGTGATCTACGTCGGCTGTGGCGAGCGCGGCAACGAACTCACCGACGTGTTGGAATTCATGCCAGAACTGAAGGACCCGCATACCGGCCGCCCGCTGATGGAGCGCACCCTGCTGGTGGCCAACACCTCCAACATGCCGGTGGTGGCACGCGAGGCCTCGATCTATGTCGGCATCACCATCGCCGAGTATTTCCGCGACCAGGGCTACGACGTGGTGATGGTGGCGGACTCCACCAGCCGCTGGGCCGAGGCCCTGCGCGAGGTGGCCGGACGGCTGGGGCAGATGCCGGTCGAGGAGGGCTATCCCGCCTATCTGGGCTCGCGGCTTGCCGGTTTCTACGAACGTGCCGGACGGGTGGAGACCCTGGCCGGAGGCCATGGTTCGGTCACCCTGATCGGGGCCGTCTCGCCACCGGGCGGGGACTTTTCCGAGCCGGTGACCAGCCACACCAAGGAGATCATCCAGACCTTCTGGGCGTTGTCCAAGGAACTCGCCGACGCGCGTCACTACCCGGCGGTGGACTGGGTGGAGAGCTTCTCCGGCTACGTCCCCGCCGCCGCCCGCTGGTGGGCCGACAACGTCGACCCCGGCTGGGAGGCCGCGCGTGCCGCCGCGCTCGACCTGTTGAGCGCCTCCGAGGAGCTCGCCCGCATCGTCAACCTGGTCGGCGTCGAGGCGCTGTCCAGCGAGCAGCGCTGGACGCTGGAGGCGGCCGGCCTGATCAAGGAGGGTGTGCTGCAGCAGGCCGCCACCGATGCAGTGGACAGCTTCGCCTCGCCCGAAAAGCAGTACCTGCTGCTCAAGGCCATGCTGGAGATCCACGCCCAGGGCCTGAAGTTGGTCAGACTGGGGGCGCCGGCCAGGCGGCTGCTGCAACTGCCCCTGCTGGCCGAGGCGCGGCGCTGGAAGAGCCAGCACCCCTCGGACGACCTTGCCGCACTCAAGGCGCGCATCGCCGAGATCCCGGCCGTGTTCGAGAGGCTGGCCCTGGACTATGCCGAGCAGCCGACGGAGGGTTGAGCATGAAAAACGTCGAATACCGTACCGCCAGCTCCGCCCAGGGCGGTCTCATCGTCATGCGCGGGGTGCCCGGCGTGGCCGCCGGCACGCGTGTGGCGCTGCGCGATGCCAGTGGTCGTCTGCGCAGCGGCCTGGTCATCCGGGTGTCTGACGCGGCCGTCCTGGTGGAGGTCTTCGAGGGCACCGAGGCGCTCGACCTCGAGCGCACTTGGGTGCGTTTCCTCGACGAACCCTTCATGCTGCCGCTGTCGCGCGACATCCTGGGGCGCATCTTCAACGGCGCCGGGCAGCCGCGCGATGGGCGGCCGCCCATCATCTCGCGCGAGCGCCGCAACATCAACGGCGAGGCCCTCAACCCTGCCGCCCGCGCCTACCCGCGCGAGTTCATCCAGACCGGCATCTCCGCCATCGACGGCATGAACTCGCTCACCCGCGGCCAGAAGCTGCCCATCTTCTCAGGCGGTGGTCTGCCGCACAACCGGGTGGCGGCACAGATCGTCCGCCAGGCCCGGTTGCTGGGCGAGGAGGCGTCCGACTTCGTGGTGGTGTTCGCCGCCTTCGGTGTCTCCAGCGCAGATGCCCGTTACTTTCAGGAGAGCTTCGAGGACAGCGGGGTGCTCAACCGGGTGGTGATGTTCCTCAACCTCGCCGACGAGCCGGTCATCGAGCGCCTGCTCACCCCCCGCACGGCGCTCACCGCGGCAGAATATCTCGCCTATGAGCTGGACTACCACGTGCTGGTGGTGATGACCGACATGACCGCCTATGCCGAAGCCCTGCGCGAGGTGGCCGTGCTGCGTGGCGACGTGCCGGCGCGCAAGGGCTACCCCGGTTACCTCTACTCCGACCTGGCCGAGATCTATGAGCGCGCCGGCCGCATCCGCGAGCGCCGCGGCTCCATCACCATGATCCCGGTCCTGTCCATGCCCTCGGACGACATCACCCACCCCATCCCCGACCTGACCGGCTACATCACCGAGGGTCAGATCGTGCTCTCGCGTGAACTCGCCAACCAGGGTATCTACCCGCCCGTGGCGGTACTGCCCTCGCTCTCCCGGCTGATGAAGGACGGCATCGGCAAGAACTACACGCGCGAGGACCACCCGCACGTGGCCAGTCAGCTCTTCGCCAGCTATGCCAAGGCCCTCGAGGTGCGGGTGCTGGCCGCCATCATCGGCGCCGAGGAGCTGTCCGAGGGCGACCGGCGCTTCCTCGCCTTCGCCGACGCCTTCGAACGCCGCTTCATCGGCCAGGGCGAGGACGAGGACCGCAGCATCTTCGAGACCCTCAACCTGGCCTGGGACCTGCTCTCCATGCTGCCCCCCGAACAGCTCATCCGGGTGACCGAGGAGGAGCTTGCCCGCTATCACAAGTGGCAGCCGACGGTTGAGGTCGTTTGATGCGCAAGCGTCTGCCCGTCCCGCCCACCAAGAGCGCGCTGCTGCAGCTTTCACGGCAGGTGCGTTTTCTGGAGCAGGGGCAGCAGATGCTGGAGAAGAAACGCGACCTGCTGACCCGACTGGTCTACGAGCGTCTGGCGCAATACCGGGCGCTGCGCGCGCAGACCGCCCAGGAGCTCAGGGAGGCCTACCACTGGCTGGGGATCGTGCAGATGCGCATGGGCGGCCAGATGCTGCGTCAGGCAGCGGTGGGCCTGAAACCGGCCGTCTCCATCCGCATCGTCGCCCGCTCCAGCGTGGGGGTCGAATACCCCAGCGTCACCGCCGAACCGCTGCCCCTGCAGCCGGTGGGGCTCATGTGGACCGACGCGAGTTTCGACGAGGCGCGCCTGCGGCTGCGGCAACTCACCGTGACGCTGGCCAAGCTGGGCGAGGCGGAGAACGCCTTGTGGCGGCTGCTCGCCGCCAGCCGCAAGACGCAGAAGCGGGTCAACGCCCTCAAGTACAACATCATCCCCCGCTACCACGCCACCCTGCAGCACATCCGCCAGGCCCTGGAGGAGGACGAGCGCAATACCCTGTTTCAGATCAAGGTGCTGCAGGCCGGTCGGCGCTAGAAACGTCCGCCCGCCTCAGGGCAAAATGCTGGCCAAGACGGCTTACCTGACCCACACGATGACTCTGTCGGCATCGAAAAACCTGGGCCTGGTCGTCAATGCGGCCCTAGCGCTGGCCTTTCTCGGGCTCGGACTGCTGCAGCTCGTGATCCTGCCGCTCGCGCTGCTGCCGGCCGATCCTGCCTGGGGCTGGCTTTTGCTGTTGCTCGTGCTGCTCACCAACACCGCCTGGGCGCTCATCCACGAGGCCATCCACGGTGTGCTCCTGCCGCACAAGGCCGCCAACCGCGCCGCCGGACGTGTGCTCTCCGTGCTGTTCGGCGCCGCCTTCGACCTGTTGCGCTGGGGGCACCTGTTGCACCATGCCTTGAGCCGGACCCGGCGCGAGCGCTCCGAGGTCTATGTGGCCGGCGTCGACAAGCGCCTGAGCTTCACGCTCAACTATTACTTCCGCCTGACCGGCGGCCTCTACTGGTACGAGGTCTTAGGTGGCCTGATCTTTCTGCTGCCGCGCCCGGTCATCCGCTGGGCGGCACGGCGGCTCGGCAGCGAACACAACGTGGTCGAGGCGCTCAGCGAGAAACTGCTCGAACCGGCCACCCTGCGCGCCGTGCGCCTCGACGGCTGGTTGGTGATCGCCCTCTATTCGACGGCGTTCATCCTCTACGCCGAACACGCCTGGATGCTGCTCGCCGCCCTGCTCGCGCGTGCCTTCCTGATCAGCGTGGTGGACAACGCCTTCCACTACGGCACCCCCCTGGAGGACATCCGCTATGCGCGCAACCTGGCCCTGCCCGCCTGGGCCTCGGCCCTGCTGCTGCATTTCAACCTGCACGGCGCGCACCACCAGCGCCCGGGCCTTGCCTGGTGGCAGCTCGCAGCGCATCATGCGCAGAGTCAGGCGGGCTTCCAGGGGAACTGGACAGCTGCCCTGCTCGCCCAATTCAGGGGGCCTATCCCCGAACACCAACTCATCTCTGGAGCAGGAGGAAGACCATGTCGCTGAACAAGACCCTTGCCGCCGCCGTTCTCGCCAGCCTTGCCGTGCCCGCCCTGGCCGCAGACTTCCCCGTCATCGTCCGCATCCCGCGCCTGACCATGGAGGCGGCGGAGAAGATCGCCCACGCCACCGTCATGGCCTGTCGCAAGGAGGGCATCCAGGTCGGCGTCACCGTGGTCGACCGCGGCGGTCTGCCCATGGCCGTGTTGCGCGACACCCTGGCCCCGCCCGTCACCCTGGAGGTGAGCCGGCAAAAGGCCTACACCGCCGTGAACTTCAACGCCCCCCTGTCCCAGCTTGAGGACCGCTTCACCAAACCCTTCTCCGTAGGCAAGGTCGACGGCCTGGTCTTCTCCGCCGGCGGGCTGCCGATCGAGGCGGCCGGCAACATCATCGGCGCGGTGGGTGTCTCAGGCGCCCCCACCGGTGCCCAGGACGAGGCCTGTGCGCGCGCCGGGCTCGACGCCATCCAGGCGGACCTCGACATGGCGCAATGACCCCGGCAATCGCTGGCGGCGGGGATGCAGGTCTCAGGCCCGCCGCTGGAGGATGGCGGCGTACTCGAACAGCCCGTTCGGGTGCGGCACCTCTCGATGCGGCGGCTCCAGCCAGTCCCAGCGCTCGGTCGGGAACAATGCGCGCATGTCCGCAAGATCGCAGTGGTAGGGCGGGCCGCCTTCACGTCCGGTTTGCATGAACAGGGCGTAGAGCCGCCCCCCGGGGTGCAACCAGCC
>JAKADY010000011.1 GCA_021826065.1 Pseudomonadota bacterium | reverse complement strand
ACAACCAGTCCATCCCGCAGAAGGCGCTCGGCCATATCACTCCTCAAGAGGCCCTCAAAAACTGGTACGCTAAACGCCCCGATCTGTTCAAAAAACGTGTTTACAATCAGGCGGGACCTGACACGTAATCCTACAAAAACCCAACATCGAAGCACAGCGCCCGGGGGGTCAGGGGTAGCGTTTGTCCAGCTTGTAGCCATAGGCGGGCAAACCGTCGAGCTCGAGCTCGAGGTGGACCTCGTGTTCCAGGCCGGGGGGCATGCCACGTGCCACCTCCACCTTGCCGGCGAGGTATTCGGCCGGTGTGAAAGGCCGCTGGGCGATGGGGGCGTCACGGCTGTCGGTGAGGGTGAGCACCAGATGCGGCCAGGCCACCGTCTGTGTGCCGCGGTTGCTGAGGGTGAGGCTCAGCACGGCGCGGGCACCGTCCTCGGGGTCGGTCTCCAGGGCGGAGGCGTCGATGTGTACGGCGGCGGTGTCCTGCGGCAGGGGCAGGTCGCAGCCCAGGCGGGCGCAGGCCTGTATCAGCAGCGGCCGAGACTGCGGCCAGGCTTGGACGATCTCGGCACGCAGGTAATACATAAGCTGAAGCCCGAAGGCGACGGCCAGGACCGCGCTGGCGAAGCCCCAGAGCACCGTGGGCACCCAGCGCGTGGGGCGTTGCACCGGCAGCTCGGCGAGCAGGATGGATTCGGGGGTCTCCTGGCCCTGCGGCGGTGCGGTTACACCGGCGTCAGGCTGTGGAGGGGCGGGCTCGCCGGCCTGTGGTTGGGCGGGGTCGACTTCGGCTTGGTCTTCTGTGCTATCGACAGAGGGGGCGTCGGGCGGTGCGGGGAGTTCCGGTGCGGCAGTTTCGGTGCGGTCAGCCGGGAGGGGTGCGCCAGGGCCGAATCCTGATTCGGTCGGCGAACCCGCAGCGGCATCGGCCTGGGCCGGGGTCTGCAGCTCGGGCAGCAGGGTGTCATAGGCGTTGAACACTGCGCTGCAGCGGCCACAGCGGACCAGTCCGCGCCGGCAGTCGAGCTGGGCCTGGCTGATGCGGAAAGTGGTGTGACACTCGGGGCAGGTGGTGAGCATGACACCCAGGGTAACCGGTGGCGCTCGCCTATGATATCCGGGCCAGGCCGCGTCCGCGCATCATCGCGCACCGGTCGCGCCCTGCGGGCGCTCGAAAAAAACGGAGGGCATGCCCTCCGTGATCGCTACAGGCCCGCCCGCAGGCGGGACGCCGGTCACTTGTTGCTGTGGCAGCGTGCGCAGTTGCCGTCGGACTTGAACGACACCGTGCCGTTGTGGCAGGCGAAGCAGTTGTCCTTGCCCGCCATGTGATCGGCCATCTTGATCTGGGCGGTGCCCTTCTTCATCTGGAAGATGGCGGTGTGGCACTTGTCGCAGGTCTGGCCCTTGTCGGCGTGCAGCTTGCCATCGAAGACCACCTTGCCCATGGGGCTCTTGGTGAACTCCACGGACATGCCAGGGGGCACGGCGTGGGCACTGCCGGACAGGAACGCCGCCACGATCAGGGCTGCGAGGGCGCGCATCGCTTTTGTCATGGTCTCCTCCATCCATCGTTACACGATCGATGCCGACCGGAGTATGACGAAAAAGGCCTGTCCGCGCGCGGCGATCGCAAAAAGCCTTGACGTAGGTCAAGGTATTTTTGCGGTTTGTCGGGAGAGCGTGAGTCCTCAGGCCAGGAAGAGCTTGTAGGCGGGGTTGCGCGTCTCGTTCCAGTAGCGGTAGCCCAGGCCGTCGAGGAAGGCCTGGAAGGCCTCGCGCTCGGCCGGCGGCACCTGGATGCCGGCCAGCACGCGCCCGTAGTCGGCGCCGTGGTTGCGGTAGTGGAACAGGCTGATGTTCCAGTCGTGGCTCATGCTGTTGAGGAATTTCATGAGCGCGCCCGGCCGCTCGGGGAATTCGAAGCGATAGATCACCTCGTGCTCGACCTGCGGCGCGCGGCCGCCCACCATGTGGCGGATGTGCAGCTTGGCCATCTCGTTGTCGGTCAGGTCCAGCACCGGCAGGTCGTGCGCGCGCAGCGTGTCGACCAGCGCCGCCACCTCGGCGCGGTCGCGCACCTGGATGCCGACGAAGACGTGCGCCACCCTGGGGTCAGCGTAGCGGTAGTTGAACTCGGTGATCACGCGCCCGCCGATCAGGGCGCAGAAGGCCTTGAAGCTGCCCGGCCGCTCGGGGATGTCCACCGCCAGCAGGGCCTCGCGCTGCTCGCCGAGCTCCGCCCGTTCGGCGACGAAGCGCAGGCGGTCGAAGTTCATGTTGGCGCCGCTGGCGATGGCGATGAGGTGCCGGCCGTGCACCTTCTCACGCGCCACCCAGGCCTTGAGCCCGGCTACGCCCAGGGCGCCGGCCGGCTCGAGGATGGAACGCGTGTCCTCGAAGACGTCCTTGATGGCGGCGCAGATGGCGTCGTTGTCGACGCGGATGACCTCGTCGACATAGCGCTGGGCGAGCCGGAAGGTCTCCTCGCCGACCTGTTTCACCGCCACCCCGTCGGCGAAGATCCCCACCTGGGGCAGCACGACGCGTTCCTTCTTGCACAGCGAGCGGGCCATGGCGTCGGCATCCTCGGGCTCCACGCCGATCACCTTGATCTCGGGTTTGAGCCGCTTGAGATAGACGGCGATGCCGGCAATCAGCCCGCCGCCGCCGACCGGCACGAACACGGCGTGGATGGGGTGGCGCATCTGCCTAAGCAGCTCCATGCCGATGGTGCCCTGGCCGGCGATGACGTCGGGGTCGTCATAGGGGTGGACGAAGGTCTTGCCCTCGGCCTCGGCAATGGCGCGCGCCTGGGCGTAGGCCTCGTCATAGGAGTCGCCGTGCAGGACCACCCGCGCGCCGCGCTTGGCCACGGCGTCGACCTTGATCTGCGGCGTGGTGGCCGGCATGACGATGGTGGCGGCGCAGCCGAGGACCTGGGCGGCCAGCGCCACCCCCTGGGCATGGTTGCCGGCGCTCGCCGCCACCACGCCGCGGGCGAGCTGCTCGGGCGTGAGCCCCGCCATCTTGTTGTAGGCGCCGCGCAGTTTGAAGGAGAAGACCGGCTGCAGGTCCTCTCGCTTGAGCCAGACCGGATTGTCGAGGCGGCGCGAGAGGTTGTCCGCCGCCTCCAGGGGCGATTCGATGGCCACGTCATAGACGCGGGCGAGCAGGATGCGTTCGAGATAGTCGGTCATGCGGGGTTGCTAGGAATCGGTCGGGATTGGCGCTATTCTCGGGTTTTTCCCGACAAGTTCATAGAGAAACGACCATGAATCAGGACGAGATGAAACAGGCCGTCGCCCGCGCCGCCATCGACTACGTGCCCGCCGGTGTGATCGGCGTGGGCACCGGCTCCACCGCCAATTACTTCATCGACGAGCTGGCCAGGATCAAGGGGCGCATCGACGGCGCCGTGGCCAGCTCCGTGGCCACCGCCGAGCGGCTCAAGAAACACGGCATCCGCGTGCTGGATCTGAACGAGGTCGGCGAGCTGGAGGTCTATGTCGACGGCGCCGACGAGATCACCCGCCACCTGGCCATGATCAAGGGCGGCGGCGGGGCGCTCACGCGCGAGAAGATCGTCGCCGCCTGCGCCAAGAAGTTCGTCTGCATCGTCGACCAGACCAAGCTGGTGGACGTGCTGGGCCGCTTTCCGCTGCCGGTGGAGGTAATCCCCATGGCCCGCTCCTATGTCGCGCGTCAGCTCGTCAAACTGGGTGGCAGCCCGGTGCTGCGCGCCGGGTTCACCACCGACAACGGCAACGTGATCCTCGACGTGCACAACCTGAACATCCTTGACCCCGTCGCCCTGGAGGGCGAGATCAACCAGATCGTCGGGGTGGTGACCAACGGGTTGTTCGCCCGGCGCGGGGCGGACGTCTGCCTGATCGGCACCCCGCAGGGCGTGCAGACCCTGACCGCCTGAGCGTGTCGCTAACGGACATGACTTTGAGAAGACGCCCCGAAATAAGCCATGTTTGTTTCCCTCACCCCCAACCCCTATCCCGGGGGGAGAGGGGAGCTTCGAGAAGTCGCTCTCCCGGGGGGAGAGGGGAGCTTCGAGAAGTCGCTCAAGCGACTTTCACGCTAAAGCCATTCAGTCTCGCGGCGACCCTGCCGATATCCATAACGGTATGAAAGTCGCGGATGACCCCCGGGAGCGGCGGAACTTCCACCGGGTGTTGCACGACGCCCGTGCCACCGTCTTTACCCCCGGCCGGGACTGGCCCTGCCAGCTCCACGACGTCTCACTCAAGGGCTGCCTGCTGGAGGCGCGGGACGACTGGCAGCTCGAGCCCGGCCAGGTCTATCGCATCTCCATCTGGATCGCGCGCGACGTCGAGATCGCCATGGATGCGCGCCCGGTCTACCAAAACGGCCGCTATGCCGGCTTCCAGTGCGTGGACATCGACCTCGACAGCGCCACCGACCTGCGCCGGCTGGTGGAGCTCAACCTGGGTGACCCGGCCCTGCTGCAGCGCGATATCCAGGCCCTATTGCGGGGCGTCTAGGCCGGGCGACTCCTCGCGGCAGAGGCCCCTGACCTGGTATGAATTGATCATTGTTATGGGGCTATAAACGAAACAAATATTCGGTAGCCGCATGCGGTTTGCGGGCATCGGTCACATGAGGAGTCGCCTATGATCGCCAAGCGCTGTCTGATCTGTCTGCTGATCGTCTGGTTGGGGAATCTCCTGGGACTGGCCCGCGCCGCGGAGCCCGCCGCGCCGAACCGGCCCGGTGTCACCCGTCTCGGCGCCGGCCCCGTCCAGCTCGTCATGCAGCCGGGCGCAAAGGCGACGGTGCTGTTCACCACCCCCTGCATGCAGCTCAACCACATCGACGGCGGTGTGGGACCCTTCGCCACCCTGAGGGAGCTGATGGCGCGTGGGGTGATCGAGAGCAACCGCTTCCTGCCGGTCGATCTGCAACCGGTCTGTATGTGACAGAGGACTGAGGACAGAGGACAGAGGACAGTCAGGCTTGCGCGGGTGCGGCGCACCCGCGGGCGATACGTTTCTGAGGACTGAAGACTGAGGACAGAAGACTGAGAACACGCCGGCGCTTGGCGCCGGCAAGCCTTGAAAACAGTCCTCAGTCCTCTGTCAATGCGCCGCCTCCCAGTTCGGCCCCACCCCCACGTCGACCTTTAGCGGCACCGTGAGCTGGGCCACCCCGCACATCAGCTCGGGTAGCCGCTGCTTGACCCGCTCGAGCTCTCCTTCCGCCACCTCCAGCACCAGCTCGTCGTGCACCTGCATGATCAGCCGGCTCATCATGCGCTCGGCGTCCAGCCAACCCTGCACGGCGATCATGGCCAGCTTGATCAGGTCGGCGGCGGTGCCCTGCATGGGGGCGTTGATGGCGGCGCGTTCGGCGCCGTTGCGGCGGGCGGGGTTGCCGCTGCCGATCTCCGGCAGGTAGAGCCGTCGGCCGAACAGGGTCTCGACATAGCCCTGTTGCCGGGCCTTCTCGCGTGTGCGTTCCATGTAGCGCGCCACACCGGGATAGCGGGCGAAATAGCGGTCGATGTAGTTCTGCGCGGCGGCACGTTCAATCCCGAGCTGGGCGGCCAGCCCGAAGGCCGACATGCCGTAGATGAGGCCAAAGTTGACCGCCTTGGCCATGCGTCGCTGCTCGGGGGTCACCTGCTCGGGGGCCAGGCCCAGCACCTCGGCGGCGGTGGCGCGGTGGATGTCGGCGTCCTCGCGGAAGGCCTTGAGCAGCCGCTCGTCGCCGGAGAGGTGGGCCATGATGCGCAGCTCGATCTGCGAGTAGTCGGCCGAGACGATCACGAAACCGGGCGCGGCGATGAAGGCCTCGCGGATCTTGCGGCCCTCCGGCGTGCGCACCGGGATGTTCTGCAGGTTGGGCTCGACGCTGGCGAGCCGCCCGGTGACCGCCGTGGCCTGGGCGTAGGTGGTGTGCACGCGGCCGGTGGCGGGGTCCACCATCTGCGGCAGCTTGTCGGTGTAGGTGGACTTGAGCTTGGCGAGCGCGCGCCAGTCCAGGATCATGCGCGGCAGGGGGTAGTCCAGGGCCAGCTTTTCCAAGACCTCCTCGTCGGTGGAGGGGGCGCCCTTGGGCGTCTTCTTCAGCACCGGCAGGCCCAGTTGGCCGAAGAGCAGCTCGGCCAGTTGTTTCGGCGAGGCGAGGTTGAAGGGCTGGCCGGCGGCGGCTTGGGCCTTCGCCTCCAGCGCGCGCAGCTCGCCGGCGAGGAAGTCGGAGTGCTGCTTGAGGCGCGCGGTGTCGATGAGCACCCCGGTGCGCTCCATGCGCGCGAGCACGGGCAGCAGGGGCATCTCGATGGCGTGATAGACGAAGTCGAGCCCCGGCTCGGCCCTGATGCGCGGATGCAGGGCATGGTGCAGGCGCAGGGTGATGTCGGCGTCCTCGGCGGCGTATTCGGTGGCCCGCGCGAGCTCGACCTGGTCGAAGCCGATCTGGTTGGCGCCCTTGCCGCAGACCTCCTCGTAACGGATGGTGGTCTCGTTGAGATGGCGCTCGGCCAGGCTGTCCATGTCGTGGCGTTCGTGCGCCTCCAGGACATAGCTCTGGAGCAGGGTGTCGTGGGCGATGCCCTGCAGGGTGATGCCGTGGTTCATCAGCACGTGCCAGTCGTACTTGAGGTTCTGGCCGAGCTTGGGCCGCGCCGGGTCCTCCAGCCAGGGGCGCAGGCGTTCGAGCACGCGCGCCAGGGGTAGTTGCGGCGGGGCGCCGGCGTAGCGGTGGGCAAGGGGGATGTAGGCGGCCTCACCGGTCTCGACGGCGAGGGCGATGCCCACCAGGCGCGCCTGCATGGGCTCGAGAGCGGTGGTCTCGGTGTCCAGGCAGACCAGCTCGGCGTGGGCGATCCTGTCCAGCCAGCGGTCGAGGGCGGCCGCGTCGAGCACGGTCTCGTAGCGGCGATCGGCGCGCCCGGCCGCCTCGCCGTGGTCATCTGAACCGGCGGCTGCGCCGCCGCCCGCCCCTGCGGAGGCGGCGGGAGGGGCGGCCAGTTCGTTGAGCCATGAGCGGAAGCCGTAGCGGGTGAACAGCTCGATCAGCCGCGCGCGGTCCTCGGGGCGCCAGGCGAGGTCCGCGGGGCCCACCGGCAGGGCCACGTCGGTCCTCACCGCGAGCAGTTCACGCGCCTTGGGCAGCCAGTCGAGCGCCGCGCGCAGGTTCTCCCCCGCCACCCCCCTGATCTCGTGGGCGTGCGCCATGAGGGCCTCCAGGCTGCCGTACTCGCTCAGCCACTTGGCCGCGGTCTTGGGACCGACCTTGTCCACACCGGGGACGTTGTCGATGGCGTCACCCACCAGGGTGAGCCAGTCTAGTACCCGCTCGGGCGGCACGCCGAACTTTTCCATCACGCCCGCCGGGTCGTAGGTCTTGTTGGCCATGGTGTCGACGACCGTGATGTGAGGGCTCACCAACTGGCAGAGGTCCTTGTCGCCGCTGGAGATCAGGGTGGAGAGCCCATGCCGCTCGGCCTGGCGCGCCAGGGTGCCGATGACGTCGTCCGCCTCCACCCCGTCGATGACCAGCAGCGGCCAGCCCAAGGCCTGGATCGTCTCGTGCAGCGGTTCGATCTGCGCGGCCAGTTCCTCCGGCATGGGCGGGCGGTGCGCCTTGTATTCCGGATACAATGCATCGCGGAAGGTCTTGCCCTTGGCGTCGAACACGCAGGCGGCGTAGTCGGCCGGCACCTCACGGCGCAAGCGGCGCAGCATGTTGATGACGCCGTAGAGGGCGCCGGTGGGCTCGCCCGCGCGGTTCTTGAGCTCGGGCAGGGCATGGAAGGCACGGTAGAGGTAGCTGGAGCCGTCGACCAGCAGGAGCACTTTGGACAAGCGAGTTTCCCCGATGAAAAAGAAGATCCCCCCCCTCATCGACCCCGGCCACAGCCACGAGGCGGTGACCTCGGCGCGGGAGTCCTGGCGGATGTTCGAGATTATGGCCGAATTCGTCGAGGCCACCGAGCGGCTGGCCCCCATCCGCCCGGCCGTGTCCATCTTCGGCTCGGCGCGCATCGCCCCGGACCACGCCTACTACCTGCTCACCGAGGTGATCGCCCGCAAGCTCTCGGACGCCGGTTTCGCCGTGGTCTCCGGCGGGGGGCCGGGGGTGATGGAGGCGGCCAACAAGGGGGCCTTCTTCGGCCGCTCGCCCAGCGTGGGGCTCAACATCCAACTGCCGCACGAGCAGCACGCCAACCCCTACCAGGACATCAGCCAGACCTTCCGCCACTTCTTCGCGCGCAAGGTGATGTTCGTCAAGTTCGCCGCGGCCTATGTGATCATGCCCGGCGGCTTCGGCACCCTGGACGAGCTGATGGAGGTGCTGACCCTGGTGCAGACCGGCAAGACCCGGCGTATCCCCATCATCCTGGTGCAAAGCCGCTACTGGAAGGGACTCACGGACTGGTTCCGCGACACCCTGGTAACCGAGGGCATGATCGACGCCGACGACATGCACCTGATCCAGGTGATCGACGAGCCGGACCAGGTGGTGGAGGCCATCTTCCAGCACTACGAGCGGCGCGGCTTCGAGCCGTCGTTGCAGGAGCGCGAGATCCTGCTCAACCTCTGAGCCATCCGGCCAGTTTCCCGCAGGGGGTGCACGGGCATCGGCTGCTACAATAAGAACATTAGAAACCGCTAAGGAATGGCCATGCGCACCCTGCCCCTGCTGCTGGCGGCCGCCCTTGCCGCAGGTCCCGCCCTGTCCCAGGACCGCCCGCCGCTGCAGCCGCTGCCCGAGATCCCGCCGCCGCCGGGCATGCCGGAGGCCGACCTGGAGCCGCAGGTCACCATCACCACGCGCGGCGAGGACAAGGTCGAGGAGTACCGCATCCGCGGCCGCCTCTACGCCATCAAGGTGACGCCGCCGCACGGCCGGCCCTACTACCTCGTCGACGTTCGCGGCGACGGCCAGCTCGTGCGCCACGACGACCTCTCGCCCAACTTCATGGTGCCGCTGTGGGTGATCTTCTCCTTCTGATGGGCGCTCGTGCGCCAGACGCCGCCCACGGGCGGCGTTTGTTTGTCGGCGGCGGCGTCCCCCGCGCAGGGGGGTGGGCATGAATGCCCTGGGCCTCAGCCGGCCGCCGGCGATGGCGGCCACGGAGTGGCTGCGCACCGGTCTTCGCCTGTTCACCCCGGCCGTCATCCCCTGGATGGGGATGAGCGCCGCCTTCTTCCTGGCCGCCTATGGCTTGAGCCTGATCCCCATGGCCGGTCCGCTGCTGCTGGAGCTCGCCTCGCCCTTCCTGGTCGCCGCCTACATGGCCGCGGCCCGTGCCGTGGAGCGGGGCGAGCCGACCGGCCTCATCCATGTCGCCGCCGGCTGGCACCGCGGCCGCCAGGCCCTGCTGGCGATCGGCGTGGTCTACATGGTCGCGCACGTCCTGGTCGGCCAGGCGATGGTCCTGGTCGGCGGCGACGCCATCGAGCGGCTGATGCAGCTCGCCGCCCGACCGCAGGAGATGGACCCCGCCGAGGCCCAGGCCGTGCTCGACCAGGCACTGCCGGCCCTGTTGACCGGGGCGGTGCTGTTCACCCCGCTGCTGATGGCGACCTGGTTCGCCCCGGCCTTGGCCCTGTTCGACGCCTTCCCGGCCGGCAAGGCCCTGTACTGGAGCCTCTGGGCCTGTCTGGTCAACTGGCGGCCCATGCTGCTCTACGGCCTGATCTTGTCGCTGCTGGCGATGCTGGCCCTGATCATCCCGCTGGGGTTGGGCCTGCTGCTCTTCCTGCCGCTGGCGATGACCTCGACCTATGCGGCCTACCGCACGCAATTCGTACCCAGGGAGTGAATATGAGGCGGTTCTTGCTGTTGCCCATACTCGCCGTGATCCTGCCGGCGTCGTGGGCGTCCAAAGTGGCGCCGGGGGGGAGCTTCGCCGAGACCCTCTATCCTCTGTTTCAGCACCCGCGCTGCCTGACCTGCCACCAGTTCAACAGCGCGCGCAGCCAGGGGCTGTCCTACTCCACCCACCGCAACCGCTATCTGTGCGACACCTGCCACCACCCGCAGCTCACCGGCCTCAAGGGCGGCGAATGGCAGGCCACCCTCGCGAGGCTGGACTGGACGGGGCTCCCACCGCGCGAGACCTGCGAGCTCATCAAGCGCAACGCCGGAGCAACCGATGGGGGGCGGCGGCTGCGCGAGCACCTGCTGCACGACGGCCGTATCCACTGGGCCCTGGATTCGGGGATGACCCCCGGCGGTTCCCGCCCCACGCCGGAGGGTGGCTCGCCGGCCTGGCACCGCGAGGTCCAGGCCTGGCTGGCCAGCGGGATGCGCTGCGAATGAGCACCGCCCCCGATTCGCCGCGTCGCGTCGAATCGCCCCCCCACGGGGGCCAAGAAACGCTCGGGATGGCCCGGCGAGTCTCTTGAGGGCATGGCACCGCTGCCTTCGCACCTTGCCTGAGCTCTCTCTGGTCGCGGCCTTCCTGGTCGGTTTCCTGGGCGGCGCCCACTGTGTGGGCATGTGTGGTGGCATCGTCGCCGCCATGTCCTGGCACGGCGGGGTGCGCCTGCCCTTCGGACTGCACCTGGGCTACAACCTGGGCCGCATCCTGAGCTACACCCTGGCAGGCGTCCTGGCCGGCCTGGTCGGTTCGGCCGCCTTCCTGTCAGAGCATCTACTGCCGCTTCAACAAGCCCTCTACCTCCTGGCCCAGGTGGTGCTGATCCTGCTGGGGCTCTATCTGGCCGGGCTGAACCGGGCCATCCTGGTCATCGAGCGGGCCGGTGGGGCGCTCTGGGCGCGCTTGCAGCCACGACTCGGGCGGCTTCTGCCGGTGCGCAGTGCCGGCCAGGCCGTGGTCGCCGGGGCGCTGTGGGGCTGGCTGCCCTGCGGCCTGGTCTACAGCGTGCTGGTCTCGGCCCTGGCGAGCGGCGGCCCGGTCGATGGCGCCGGCCTCATGTTGGCCTTCGGGCTGGGCACGCTGCCCAATCTGCTGGCCATGGGCTGGGCCGCCGACCGTCTGCGCTCGATCGCTGCCGACCGGCGCCTGCGCCGCGCGGCGGGGCTTCTGGTCGCCGCCTTCGGCGTCTGGGGGCTCGTCCAGCTGCTCTGGCGGCCGGCCGTCTAATCCACCGGGAAGGCCCGGTTGAACTCGGCCTTGAGCGGCGTGCCGAGGACATTGGCGTTGATCAGGAAACGCAGCTCGTCCGGCGGGGTCAGCCGGAATTCGCCCACGTAGAACACCGATTTGTCCTCGCGCACCTCGCGCAACGGGATGCTGATGACGTGGTTGCGGCGGCTCATGGCCCCGGCATAGACCTGGGCGGGGACCGTGGCGGTGCCGCCACGCTCGCGCTTGACCACGGTGACGAGCAGCACGCCGCGATCCGGCGCCGGTTCGACCCGGTAGCTGGCGGCTGCCTCCGGCGTGAGGGTGCGGCTCGGGACGGCCTCGGCGTGCAGTTCGAGGTTGCCGGCGGCGCTTTGCCTCTGGGCCCAGGTCGGCGCGGCCACCAAGGCGGTGAGCAGGCCGATCAACAATGCGCGTTGCATGGGAGCCTCCATGATCCGAGCCCTGAGCGGCATGGCCGGGGCTTTCGGCGTACACTTGCGATCGCGGTCACTTTACGCCAATCGGGTGACCGTCGTCACCACCATCACCTCTCGATCTCGCCGGCATGAGCATGACCCAGATGACCCCCCAGGAGATCGTCCACGAGTTGGACAAGTATATCGTCGGCCAGGACGAGGCCAAGCGCGCCTGCGCCATCGCGCTCCGCAACCGCTGGCGCCGCAGCCGTGTGCCCGAGCACCTGCGCCAGGAGATCACGCCCAAGAACATCCTGATGATCGGGCCGACCGGCGTGGGCAAGACCGAGATCGCCCGGCGGCTGGCCAAGCTGGCCGGCGCCCCCTTCATCAAGGTGGAGGCGACCAAGTTCACCGAGGTGGGCTATGTCGGCAAAGACGTGGACAGCATCATCCGCGATCTCGCGGAGATCGCCGTCAAGCAGGCGCGCGAGGCCGCCACCCGCCGGGTGCGCACCCGCGCCGAGGAGGCCGCCGAGGAGCGCATCCTCGACGCCCTGCTGCCGCCGGCGCGCGAGGCCTGGGGCGAGGCGGAGAAGCCGCGCGAGGACAGCGCCACGCGGCAGCGATTCCGCAAGATGCTGCGCGAGGGCAGCCTCGACGACAAGGAGATCGAGCTGGACCTCGCCGCCCCGGCCCCCACCATGGAGATCTTCGCCCCGCCCGGCATGGAGGAGCTCACCACCCAGCTACAGGGGGTGTTCCAGAACCTGGGCGGGCGGCGCACGCGCCGCAAGAAGCTCAAGATCCGCGAGGCGATGCAGATCCTCACCGACGAGGAGGCGGGCAAGCTCGTCAACGAGGAGGAGCTGAAGGCCGAGGCCATGCGCAACCTGGAGCAAAACGGCATCGTCTTCCTCGACGAGATCGACAAGATCGCCGCGCGCGGCGACACCCACGGGCCCGACGTGTCGCGCCAGGGGGTGCAGCGCGACCTGCTGCCCCTGGTGGAGGGGGCGACGGTGTCCACCAAGTACGGCATGGTCAAGACCGACCACATCCTGTTCATCGCCAGCGGCGCCTTCCATCTCTCGAAACCTTCGGACCTCATCCCCGAGCTGCAGGGCCGTTTCCCCATCCGGGTGGAGTTGCAGAGTCTGACCGTGGCCGACTTCGAGCGCATCCTGACCCAGACCGACGCCTGCCTCACGCACCAGTACCAGGCGCTGCTCGCGACCGAGGGGGTCAGGCTGGAATTCACCCCCGAGGCCATCCGCCGCATCGCCGAGATCGCCTGGCAGGTCAACGAGCGCACCGAGAACATCGGCGCACGCCGGTTGTACACGGTGATGGAGCGGCTGCTCGACGATCTGTCCTTCGAGGCCGACCGGCGCTCCGGCGAGACCATCGTCATCGATGCGGCCTATGTCGACCAGCGCCTTGCCAGCCTGGCCGCGAGCGAGGACCTGGCGCGCTATGTCTTGTGAGCCTAACCGTTCATGGCCGATCGGCCGCCCCTGCCGATGAATACGGCTGTGCCGGTCATGAACGGTCCCTCACCCCCAACCCTCTCCCGCTTGCGGCAGAGGGGAGCTTCGTGATCGGCTACGCCGATTTTCACGGTACGACGGGGCAGACAGGACTCGCAGGTTTTTTTATCCAGCGATAAAAATCGCTGACCGCCCGGGTCGGGGCGGGCCGTTAAAATCCCGGTTTTCCCCGATCGAGCAGGAGAATCGACATGGCCACCCGCGACACCCTGGAACCGCGCGCCGCCCAGTGCAAAGGCGCCGAAGACCTATATGCCCTGGCCCGCGAGGCCTTCGATGCCCCGGCCGACATCGGCTATGCCAAGGAACTGCTGTCCCGGCCCGAGTTCAAGGGCGATGCCGGGGCGAAGAAGTTTCTCGACGACACCGCCAGCGGGGCGATGTTCACCGCCGATTTCATCGCCCTGGCCCTGGGCTACAAGGCCCTGGGCGACGACGCCAAGGCGGCCGAGATGCTCACCCAGGGGCAGGACTTTGCCATGAGCGGCGAGGAAAAGGTCGCCGCCGGCATCGGCACCTGGCTTATCACCGGTGATGCCGCCGCCTCGGTCAAGGCCTTGACCGGCGCGCTCAAGGAGATCTCCGCCACCGAGGCGCTCTACGACCTGGCCCGCGTGGTCACCGGCGAGCTCAAGGACGCGGCCGCCGAGCTGGCCGGCCAGATCTTCGACAAGATCAAAGCCAAGGCCGGACGCGCCGCCGATTACGCCCGCCTGGCCAAGACGATCGCCACCGACCTGGGCGACAAGGCGCGCGCCGCGGCCATCATCGCCGAGGGGGCGGAAAAATATGGCAGCCCTGCCGACTTGATCGCCCTGTCCGGCGCCATGGCCGAGATCGACCCGGCCGCCGCCGGCAGCCTCTACGCCAAGGCGCTGGAGTCGGCACGCGACTTCACTGCGCTCATGCAGGTGCTGGAGTCGGCCAAGGGCAACGCCGAATTCACCCGCCAGGTGCTCGCCAAGGGCAACGCGGTGGCCTCTAGCACCGGCGAGTTCCTGCAGCTCGCCGACGCCTATGCCGCGCTCGGCGACGCGGCCGGTGTGGCGGCCATGCTCACCCGTGCCGAGGAGGTGGTGAACAACCTGGACGACATGCGCAAGATCGTCGCCGCGGCGGAGAAACACGCCGCCGGCGATACCGAGCGTCTGACGCGGCTGAAGGACCGCCTGGCCAAGCGCGAGGCCAACCAGGCCAAGTATGTCGAGATCCAGAACGAGGAGGCCAAGGCCAGCACGGTCAAGCAGTTCATCGCCCTGGCCGACCGGGTGATGGCCGAGCTGGAGGACGCCGCCTACGCCGCCAAGCTGCTCGCCTCGGCCGAGGCGCTGATGCGCGCCGACGGCTTCCACTTCAGCCGCTTCAAACCGCTGATCCTCGCCGTGGACCGCCTGGGTGACAAACAGTGGCTGGGCAAACTCCTGGAGGAAAGCGTCGCCTCGGCCGCCGATTTCGTCTGGTTCCGCGAGATCGTGCTCACGTGCGCGCGCGAGCTCAAGGACGCCGAGTTCGGCCGCGCCCAGGCGCGCACCTATCTGGAGGCGCGTGCCGCCCAGGCGGGCGACAACCCCTACGACTGGACCAAGCTGGCCGAGACCGTGCTGGAGGCGCTGGATGACCGCGAGTGGGCCGCCCGGCTGCTGGACGAGGCGGCCAAGCGGGCACGCGACCACTTCGCCCTGGCGCACGTGGGCAAGCTCTATCGCGACATGGGCGACGAGGCCCGCGCCCAGGCCTTGTTCACCCGCGCCGTCGAGCGCTGCGCCAGCGCCGACCAGTGTCTGCAGCTCGCCCGCCGCATGAAGGTCTATGAGCTGCCCGCCTCGGAAATCGTGCCGGTCATGGACCGCTGTGGCGAACTGCTCAAGAACCCCGCCGACAAGCTCGCCTGGGCGGAGGGCGTGGCCGACCTGCTGCAGGACAAGGCCTGGACACAACAGGCCTATGCCCGCATCGAGAAGGACTTCGCCAGCGGCCCGGAGCGCAAACGCTTCGAGCTGAGCCGCGAGCTGCGCCTGGGCTATCGCTTCTTCGGTCCCGGCGTGCAGCCGCACTGAGCGCGACCCGCTCCCCCTCTCCCTCCCCCGCGGGGGAGGGGCCAGGCATAGACGCTCAATCAGGCAGATGTTGCGGCGCCTGGCCTGGGCCTTAATCCTCACGGGCCTGCTCGTCGCCGGCGGCCATGCCGTCTGGCGATCGGCCTTCACCGAGGCACCCCGCGTCACCCACGCGGGCGTGCCCACCGCGGCTGATCTGGAACGCGGCCGCCGCATCTATCGCCAGCTCTTCCCGGCCTGGCCCACCGCGCAACCCGTGCGACGCCTGCGCCTGAGGGCGCAGGACCTCGACCTGGGTCTCAACTACCTGCTCGTGAGCCGCCAGCTGGGCTTTGGCCGCGTGCATCTGAGCGACCAGGCCCTGGTGCTGGACCTCTCCCTACGTCCCAGGCCGGCGGGGCGTTATCTCAACCTGCGCCTGCGCCTGGTCCCGGCGGCCGATCGCCTCGAGATCGACCAGTTGCTGCTGGGGGTGCTGCCGCTGCCCGGCCTGTTGGCCCGCCCCCTCGTCGAGGGCCTGCTGGCGGTGAGCCCCCTGGCTGCCCAACTGCGGCTGATCGATGAGGTGGTGCGCGAGGTGAGGCTTGCGGCGGGCGAGCTGCAGCTCACCCTGGCCTGGGACGCGGCGAGCGTGCACGCCCTCATCGACACCGCCGGCCGGCAGTTGGCCGGGGTCGATCCCGACCAGATGGCAGCCTACCGGGCACGGCTCGGCGAATTGGCGCATACACGGCCCGCACCCGACTTCGCCCGCGTCATGGGCGAGCTCTTCGCCCTGGCCCGGGCGCGTTCGCGGGCGGGTGACCCGGTGGCGGAGAACCGCGCCCTGCTTCTCGCCCTGGCCGAGGCGGCGAACGGTCGCCGGCTGGGGCTGCCGGACGGGACCACGGCGCGGCTGCCGGGGCTCAGCCTCGAGGGCCGCGGCGACTATGTCCAGCACTTCACCCTCTCCGCCGCCCTGGCAGCGGTGCTGGGCGAGGCCCTGGCAGACCAGGCCGGCCTCTACAAGGAGGTGCGCGACACCCGTGGCGGCAGCGGCTTCAGCTTCAGCGACCTGGCCGCCGACCGGGCTGGCAGCCACTTCGGCATGCGCGCCACCGCCTCGGCGCAGGCGGCCCGGCGGGTGCAGGACCTCCTCGCCCACAGCCGCGACAGTGCGCTCTACATCCCGGAGATCGGCGATCTGCCGGAGTTTTTGCCCTTGTACGAGTTCGAGCGCCGCTATGGCGGCGTGGGCGGGGCGGGTTATAACCGGATGATCGAGGAGATCGAGGGGCGGATCGCCCGCCTGCCGGTGCATCGGCCGGCGTCGGAATGACGCGGGCCGTCGTCCTACTTGAAGATGCCGCGCAGCAGCTGGCGCTTGAGCTGATCCTCCAGGCTCTCCTCCTTGGCCGGCGCGGGCGGCTGCGTGGCCGCCTTGGCCTTCTCGGCCGCGGCCTTCTCCTCGGCCGCCTTTTTCACGCTGAAGGGCTTGCCGTCCGGGCCCAGCTTGATGCCCTCGACCAGCAGGGTGATCTCGACATCGTTGCCGATTGGGCCTGGTTCCGGGAACTTGCTCACGCCGAACTCCAACCGGTTGATACGGGTCACGGCCAGGAGACCGGCACGGTAGCCGTCCCATGGGTCGTTGCCAAAGCCCAGGATCTGGTAGGCGAGCTTCACCGGCCGCGTCACACCGCGCAGGGTCAGGTTACCGTTGATCACCCCCTTGTCGGGGCCGCTCGGCTGCACCGAGGTGGACTCGAAGCGCATCTCGGGGTAGCGGCGTGCATCGAGGAATTCGTCGCTCCACAGGTGGACGTCGCGCTTGCGATGGCCGGAGTTGAGGCTGGCCACGTCGATGGTGGCCTCGACACGGCTGCGCGCGAGGTTGTCGCGGTCGAGCACGACGGTGCCGTTCACCGTGGAGAAGCTACCGCTCACCCGCGCGACGATGTGGCGCACCTCCCAGTTGGCGAAGCTGTGCTCGGGATCGATGCGATAGGTCTCGACTTCGGCCCAGGCGGGCAGGGTGGCCAGCAGGCCGGCGCTGAGTAGTGCTAGGGTGCGCATGGCGGTCTCCTCGATTGAAGTTGGCAGCGGCCTCGTGTGAGGCCGCAACTGTGATTGTAGCCCCCGGGGCGTTGCCAGCCTGTGACGCGGTTCACCCGTGCAGGACGCCCTGAGGCGGGGACACCAGGCGGGGGGCATACAGGCGCTGCATCTGGCGCCGGCACTGTTCGAGCCGAGTCCTTTGCTCGGTCAGGCGCGCTTCGGCAGGCAGCGCGATGGCCCGGGCGAGGGCGGCGGCGAGCCCGGTGGGCCCGACCACGCCAGCGTCCTCGGTGGCATGCCAGGTGGCCAGATAGGCGGCCTGTTTGCACGGCTGGTCCAGCGTTCTGACGAGGGTGACGCCGGGCACGCCGTAGCAGGCGGCGACGATGCGGCCGTGCAGGCTGCTGCCGACGTAGGCCCGCGCCCGGGCGAGCAGGGCGCAGACGTCCCAGATGTCAAGGGACTCGAACAGCCAGACCTCCCGCTGCGGCAGGCGGCTGAGCAGCCGCCGGTAGGCCGCAAGGTCGTCGTGCCAGGGCGCCGCGCCGGCGCGGAACAGGACGAGACCCAGGCCGGTGGTGGCGGCGATGCGGTCGAGCTGGTCGGCGAGCTGCGCAAGTGTGGCGTCGTCGCCAAACTCGGCGGCGAACTGCACGGCGACATAGCCTTGGGCGAAACGCGCGCGCACCTGCGCCGCTTCGCCAGCCTCGGCGTGACGGGCGACGCGCGGGCCATAGAGCTCGGCCGTGAGCACGGCCGGGTCGGGCATGAGTTCGGCCTGGATGCCGGCCTCGGCCAGGGCGGCCTGGGTGTTACGGTCGCGCACCGTGAGAGCGTCTGACTCGCGCAGCCGGTCCAGCACCTCGGCGCGCATGGCCGCGGGCAGACGCGGCAGCTCGACGCCGCCCAGGGCGCAATGCAGGAAGCGGCCGGGCTGGCGGAACAGGGCCTTGGGTACCAGATAGGCCACCTGCTGGCGCAGCCCCAGCAGGGCCTCGGCCCAGGCCTGGCGCGCGGTTGCGTCACGGTCGTAGCGGGCGATGGCCGCCGGCGCCGCCTCGGGCGGCAGGGTCATCACCGCCGCCTCGTAGAGGCTGCAGGTGAGGAGCTCGCCGCCCACATGCACCAGCTCGGCCGGGGCGTCCGGACATAAGTTGTCCCACTGTGCGGCCAGACGGGCCAGCGCGGCGACCCGGTGGCCGCCGAAGGCGGTCAGGTCACGCTCGGCCAGTCCGGCGACCACGACCGGGCGCGGCGCCAGCAGGGCGGCGGCGATGTGCGGGAAGAGCAGGTCGCCCAGGTTGTGGCGGTCGCAGGCGCCGAAGAGGATGACCGGGGCCTCAGCCACAGAGCCGGCAGAGGGTCATCAGCATGAGGTCGCGCGCAGCCGCATCCAGCCGCGGCAGCCACCGCTTGAGCCGGCGGCCGTCGTCCACGTCGCCGGCGGCGATGGCGAGCAGGGCCAGCACCAGGGGCGAGACGGCCGGGTCGCCCTGGGCCGCCGTCAACAGGTCCTCGCTGAAACGGGCGATCTCCGTCGCCTGCCCGGCGTCCTCGTGCACCAGCCGGAGGACCCCGCCTTCGGGCGCCGTTTGCAGGCCCAGCCAGCCGCCCTCGTTGAGGGGCCAGCGGGGCAGCCCCTGCCCGTCGCACTGCTCCGGCCCGGCCAGGCAGGGGCCGAGGAAATCCCTGAGGGCTGCCGCCGTCCCGCCCGGCAGGCGGGCGAGCTGCTCACGGTATTCGGCGAAATCGGGTGCTGCCATCCGTTCAGATGGGCCGGTAGCAGAACACATGGCGACCGTGCTCGAAGTTCACCATCAGCGTGCCGCCGCGGTTCTCGGCATAGTCCTGCCAGCCCGGGGTGGCGCAGCCGACATGGCATTCGGACACGCCGGCGGGCGACTCCAGATTGCGGTCGCGGTCGTAGAAGGACAGCAGCATGGCCTCGCCGAGCAGCTGCCGGGCGATGGCGTTGGCCAGCTTGAGGCGGGCGTCGAAGTCGAGGTTAAGTTCGCTGGCGTCGAGGTGCAGGGTCTGCATTTCAGGAATCAGGGATCAGGGATCAGGGGGGAGGACAGGCGCTTGAGTTCGTAGAGGAGGTCCAGCGCCTGGCGGGGGGTGAGGCTGTCCGGGTCCAGGTGTGACAGCCGTTCCAGGACGGGGTGAGTCGTGGGCTCAGGGGGCGCAGGCAACCCGGCGAACAGGTCGCCCTGGCCGGACACCGCCACCTGCTGGTTTTCCAGCTCGACGAGCTTGCGCCGGGCGGCGTTGACCACCGCGGCCGGCACGCCGGCCAGGCGGGCAACCTGCAGCCCATAGCTCTGGCTGGCGGGACCGTCCTGTACGGCGTGCAGGAAGGTGAGCTGGCCGGCGGCCTCCACCGCGTCCAGGTGCACGTTGGCGATGGTCTTGTATTCCTGGGCGAGCTGGGTGAGCTCGAAATAGTGGGTGGCGAACAGGGTGGGGCAGCGGGTCTTCTCGGCGAGGTGCCGCGCGACCGCCCAGGCGATGGAGATGCCGTCGAAGGTGGAGGTGCCGCGGCCGATCTCGTCGAGCAGGACCAGGCTTTGCTCGGTGGCGTGGTTGAGGATGCTGGCCGTCTCGGTCATCTCCACCATGAAGGTGGAGCGCCCGCCGGCGAGGTCGTCGGAGGAGCCGATGCGGGTGAAGATCTGGTCGATGGGGCCGATCACCGCGGTCTGCGCCGGCACGTAGAGCCCGCAGCAGGCCATTAGCACGATCAGAGCGGTGGCGCGCATGTAGGTGGACTTGCCGCCCATGTTGGGGCCGGTGATGACGAGCATGCGCCGGCCGGGCGTGAGCGCCACGTCGTTGGGGATGTAGGCCTCGACGCGGGTCTCGACGACGGGATGCCGCCCGGCCGTGATGCGGATGCCCCAGTCGTCGCTGTAGGTCGGGGCCACATAGGACCGCGCCTGCGCGAGCGCCGCCTGGCCGGCGAGGACGTCGAGTTCCGCCACGGCCGCGGCCAGGCGCTGCAGCGGTGGGATGGCCGGGGCGAGGGCGTCGAGCAGGGCCTCGTAGAGCAGGCGCTCGCGCGCCAGGGCCCGTTCGGCGGCGGAGAGATAGCGGCTCTCGAAGTCTTTGAGCTCCGGCGTCAGATAACGCTCGACGTTCTTGAGCGTCTGCCGCCGATGGTAGTCGGCCGGCACGCGGCCGGCCTGGGCGCGGGTGACCTCGATGTAGAAGCCGGAGACCTTGTTGTACTCGACGCGCAGGTTGGCGATGCCAGTGCGTTCGCGCTCGCGCGCCTCCAGCTGCAGGAGGAAGTCGCCGCAGCCCGACTGTAGCCGGCGCAGCTCGTCCAGCTCGGCATCATAACCATCGTTGATGACGCCGCCCTCGCGCAACTGGGCGGCCGGTTCGGGCAGCAGGGCGCGACTGATCTGCTCGAAGACCCCCTCCGGCGGCTGCAGCCGGGGTGCGAAGCCGGTCAGGGGCTCGCCGGCCTCGGCGAGCGCCCGGCTCAAGGCCGGCAGGCGCGCGAGCGTATCGCGCAGGCCCGAGAGGTCGCGCGGCCGCGCGCTCTTCAAGGCGATGCGGGCGGTGATGCGCTCGATGTCGGCCATGCCCTTGAGCGCGGCCCGCACCTGCTCACGCAGGCGGGCGTCCTCCAGCAGGGCGCCGGTCACCGCCAGCCGCTCGCGCAAGACCTGCCGGTCGCGCAACGGGTGGTGCAGCCAGTGCCGCAGCAGCCGGCTGCCCATGGCGGTCACCGCCTGGTCGAGTTCGGAGAACAGGGTGGGCGCCGCCTCGCCGCGCAGGGTCTCGGTGAGCTCCAGGGTGCGGCGGGCGGCGGCGTCCAGGCCGACATAGGTGTCGTCGCGCTCCAGGCGCAGGCCGGCGACGTGCGGCAGGGCCTGCTGCTGGGTCTGGCGGGCGTAGTCGATGAGTAGCCCCGCCGCGGCCAGCACACCGGGACGATCCTCCACACCGAAGGCGTCGAGCGCGCGCGTGCCGAAGTGTTCGTTGAGCAGCCGGCGGCCGCGCTCGGCGTCGAACTGCCAGGCCGGCCGCCGGGTGAAGGCGGCCCGGCAACCTTCGAGGGCCGGGTGCTGCCAGTCCTCGGGCAGCAGCACCTCGGCCGGGGCAAGCCGTGCCAGCTCGGCCGCCAGCCGATCGGGGGCGATCTCGGCGGCGCGGAAGTCGCCGCTCGCCAGGGTGAGCCAGGCCAGCGCCAGCGCCGACCGCACCGGCGCGATGGCCAGCAGCACGGCATCGCGCCGGTCCTCCAGCAAGCCCTCCTCGGTCAGCGTCCCCGGCGTGACGATGCGCACCACGCGGCGCTCCACCGGCCCCTTACTGGTCTTCGGGTCGCCGATCTGCTCGCAGATGGCCACCGACTCACCCAGCCGCACCAGCCGCGCCAGGTATTGCTCGACCGCGTGATAGGGCACACCCGCCATGCGGATCGGCTCGCCGGCCGAGGCCCCGCGCGTGGTCAGCGTGATGTCGAGCAGCGCCGCCGCCCGCTCGGCGTCGTCGTAGAACAGCTCGTAGAAGTCCCCCATGCGGTAGAACAGCAGCATGTGCGGGTACTGCGCCTTGATGCGCAGATACTGCTGCATCATGGGGGTGTGGCTGTCCAGAGACGGCTCGGCGGTGAGGGGGGAGGCGGCGGACACGGCGATGGGGATCAGACCGACAGGATGCGGCAGTGCCTGAGTCGAGAGTTTACCGCCCTTTGCGCGGCTGGCCGATGGGCGCTGCGTCCGCGTCGCGGATGCAGCAAGGGGTCACGTCCGTTCCAGCACCGCGGCATAGAAGGCGTCCGTGCCATGCCGGGCGGGGTCCAGCCGCAGGACCTCCGCCATCGCCAGGTCGATGTGCTGGCTGGCCAGGATGGGGCCGACCGGCTGTAGGCGATATTCGAAGTGTGCGTCCAGAAAGGCGGCGACGATGGCCTCGTTTTCCTCCGGCAGCAGGCTGCAGGTGGCGTAGACGAGCCGCCCGCCCGGTTTCACCAGGCCGGCGGCGGCGGTGAGGATGGCGGCCTGTTTGGCCGTGAGTTCGGCCACCGTCTGCGGGGTCTGCCGCCATTTGAGGTCGGGGTTGCGCCGGAGCGTGCCCAGCCCCGAGCAGGGCGCGTCCACCAGCACGCGGTCGAACTTGGCGCTGAGGCGCTTCACCCGCGCGTCGGTCTCACCGCTGATGTGGACGGGGTGCACGTTGGACAGCCCGGAACGGGCCAGCCGCGGCTTGAGTCGGGCCAGGCGTTTTTCCGAGACATCGAAGGCGTACAGTCGCCCGGTGTTCTTCATCATCGCCCCGAGGGCCAGGGTCTTGCCGCCCGCCCCAGCGCAGAAGTCGCACACCCTCTCGCCACGCCGCGCCCCGGTGATGAGGGCGAGCAGCTGGCTGCCCTCGTCCTGGACCTCGATGGTGCCGTCTAGGAAGAGGGGGTGGCGGTTGATGGCCGGCTTGCCCTGCACGCGCAGCCCCCACGGCGACCAGGGCGTGGGTTCGACACGGATGCCGTCGGCGGCCAGCCGCGCCATGGCCGCCGCGCGGTCGGCCTTGAGCGTGTTCACCCGCAGGTCGAGCGGGGCGGGCCGGTTGAGCGCGGTGGCAAGGGCGGCCAGGTCATCGCCATAGCGCTCGGCGAGGCGCGTGTAGAGCCAGTCCGGCAGGTCCAGCCGCACGGGCGCCGGCAGCGCGGTGAGGTCGGTGGCCTTCACGCCCCGCAGCCAGGCGAGTTCCTCGGCGTCGCCCAGCGGCTCGAATTCGCGCAGGTTGTGTCCGCCGTGGCGGGCCAGCCAGGCGAGCAGCAGCCGTCGCGCATCACGCCCTGCGGCCAGGTGTTCGAGACTGCGCAGGTGGCGCAGGACGCCGAAGACGGCCTCGGCGACGAAGGCGCGGTCGCGGCTGCCCAGCTTGGGGCGGCTGGAGAAGAAGCGCGACAGGGCGGCGTCGGCCGGCTGGGTAAGCGGCAGCAGCTGCGCGAGCGCGCCCGCGGCCGCGTCAACGAGGCCCGGCGTCATAGTTGCGCCCGTAGGCGAGCAGGAAGTCGAGGAAGGTGCGGGTGACCGGCGTGAGTTGGCGGCCGGCCGGATAGACGGCGTACCACTGGCGCTGGATGGGGAAGCCCTGCACGTCGAGGATCGCAAACTGTCCGGGCGGGTGCAGCGCCAGCGAGTGGCGCGACAACACCGAGATGCCCAGGCCGGCCAGGATGGCCTGTTTGATCGCCTCGTTAGCACCCAATTCCATGCGCACCTGGGGTTGCAGGCCCAGCTCGGCGAAGCGCCGCTCGACCGCCTTGCGCGTGCCCGAGCCGGCCTCGCGCATGAGCCAGGGCTCGCCCACCAGCCGCTCGAGCGGGATGGCGCGCTGGCCCGCGAGCGGGTGTTCCGGCGGGGCCACCACCACCAGTGGGTTTTCCATGAAGGGTTGGGCGACCACATCGATCCCTTCGGGGGGCTGCCCGAGAAAGTAGAGATCCTGCAGGTTGTCGGCGATGGCGGCGAGCACCCGTTCGCGGTTGGTCACCGACAGCGCCACCTCGATGCCGGGATACCGCTTGGCGAACTCGCCGAGCAGGCGCGGCGCGAAATACGACGCGGTGGTGATGACCATGAGCTTGAGCCGCCCCTTCTTGAGACCCTGCTGCTCGGCCACCGACATCTCGAAGCGGTCGAGGATGGCGAAGACCTCGCGCGCCGCCTGGGCGAGCGCCCGGCCGGCCTCGGTGAGGTAGATCTTCTTGCCCACCTGCTCACAGAGCGGGACGTTCACCGCGTCGGTGAGCTTTTTCATCTGCATGGACACGGTGGGCTGGGTCAGGTGCAGCTCCTCGGCGGCACGCGTGAAGCTGCCCAGGCGGGCGATGGCCTCGAAGATCTCGAGCTGGCGGAAGGTGGTGTGGCGCATTCTGAGGACTGGGGACGGAAGACAGAGGACTGCGTGCCGGAGGACTGAAGGCTGAGGACAGAGGACTGTATGGTTCGCAGGGGAACGCTAGGGCGGGGCGGTTCTTATGGGTGGTGTGCTTATCAATAGATGTAAATCTATCACATCGATAGAAAATCGTGACTGTTATAAATGGTTTCCTTTGCGCATCATCCCGCGTACCTCGAGATCGTCAGTCTCACAGGTTGTTCGCCGGGACGCCCCAAGCGCGTTTGGCCCCCAATGGGGCGGCTTCGGTGTTGCATGCGAGCCGGGGGCGAGTGCCCGTCGAGGGGTTTAACCACAATCCTCATGAAGGAGTGAACACATGGCAGTGAAAACCTACAGCGCTGGCGTGAAGGAGTATCGCCAGACCTACTGGATGCCCGACTACCAGCCGTTGGACACCGACCTCCTGGCGTGCTTCAAGATCACCCCGCAGCCGGGCGTGGATCGCGAAGAGGCGGCTGCGGCGGTGGCCGCCGAGTCGTCCACCGGCACCTGGACCACGGTGTGGACCGACCTGCTGACCGACCTCGACTACTACAAGGGCCGCGCCTATCGCATCGAGGACGTGCCCGGCGACGACAGCTGCTTCTACGCCTTCATCGCCTACCCCATCGACCTGTTCGAGGAAGGCTCGGTGGTCAACGTGTTCACCTCCCTGGTGGGCAACGTCTTCGGCTTCAAGGCCATCCGGGCGCTGCGCCTGGAGGACGTGCGCTTCCCCATCGCCTATGTGAAGACCTGCGGCGGCCCGCCGCACGGCATCCAGGTCGAGCGCGACAAGCTGAACAAGTATGGCCGTCCGCTGCTCGGCTGCACCATCAAGCCCAAGCTGGGTTTGTCGGCCAAGAACTACGGCCGCGCCGTGTACGAGTGCCTGCGCGGTGGTCTGGACTTCACCAAGGACGACGAGAACGTCAACAGCCAGCCCTTCATGCGCTGGCGCGAGCGCTTCGACTTCGTCATGGAGGCCATCCTCAAGGCCGAGCAGGAGACCGGCGAGCGCAAGGGCCACTACCTGAACGTGACCGCCCCGACGCCTGAGGAGATGTACAAGCGCGCCGAGTACGCCAAGGAGATCGGTGCGCCCATCATCATGCACGACTACATCACCGGCGGCTTCTGCGCCAACACGGGCCTGGCCAACTGGTGCCGTGAGAACGGCCTGCTGCTGCACATCCACCGCGCCATGCACGCCGTGCTCGACCGCAACCCGCACCACGGCATCCACTTCCGCGTGCTGACCAAGATCCTGCGCCTGTCCGGCGGCGACCACCTGCACACCGGTACCGTGGTGGGCAAGCTGGAGGGTGACCGCCAGGCCACCCTCGGCTGGATCGACCTGCTGCGCGAATCCTTCGTGCCGGAAGACCGCTCGCGCGGCATCTTCTTCGACCAGGACTGGGGCTCCATGCCCGGCGCCTTCGCCGTCGCCTCCGGCGGTATCCACGTCTGGCACATGCCCGCCCTGGTCACCATCTTCGGTGACGACTCCGTGTTGCAGTTTGGCGGCGGCACCCTGGGCCACCCCTGGGGCAACGCGGCCGGCGCCCATGCCAACCGCGTGGCGCTCGAGGCCTGCGTGCAGGCGCGCAACGAGGGCCGTCAGCTGGAGAAGGAAGGCAAGGAGATCCTCACCGCCGCCGCGCAGCACTCGCCCGAACTGAAGATCGCCATGGAGACCTGGAAAGAGATCAAGTTCGAGTTCGACGTGGTGGACAAGCTGGACGTCGCCCACAAGTGACCCGGCGCCGCAGGCACCGGGTCACCCCGGACAGGCCGCAGGCCTGGTCCGGGGTCCAGAATGGCACCGACCCAACGAATTGAAAGGAAACCCAAATGGCCAACGTGCAAGCCTATCGTTCCGGTAAGAAATACGAGACCTTCTCCTACCTGCCGCAGATGACCCCCGAGCAGGTGCGCAAGCAGATCGCCTACGCTATCGCCCAGGGCTGGAACCCGGCGGTCGAGCACACCGAGCGTGGCACCCCGGCCCGTGTCAGCTTCTGGTACATGTGGAAGCTGCCCATGTTCGGCGAGCAGTCGGTCGACGCCGTGCTGGCCGAAATCGAGGCCTGCCACCGGGAATTCCCCGACCACATGGTGCGTTTCGTCGCCTACGACAACTACGCACAAAGCCAGGGCATGGCCTTCGTGGTCTATCGCTGAACGCCGTGCGGGCGGCGCATGAACACCGCCGCCCACCGCGTCAGGTTAACCCACGGGATGCGCGGGCCTTGGCCCCGTGTCCGCAGTCACGCACCCAACGTTCGAGGTAGGTATGACACAAGCCGCAGATAGCACGGCACCCGCCAGCGCCACGCTGTCCGGGCGCGAGCTGGCCCTGAGGCGCCGGCAGGCCATGGCCCGGCATGGCAAGACCGGGGTCTTCAAGACCACGGTCGCCCGGCCGGCGCCGGCCATGTACAACGCCCCGGCGGTGGCGGAGGCCCCGCGCGAGGCGACGGCCCCTAGTTATGCAGTCGAGCCGGCGGCCAGCCATAACGATGCCGCCCTCGTCGCCCAGCTCAGGGCCGCGCTCGGCGCCAAGCCGGGCCGGGCCCGGCGTGAGGCCTTGAGTCTCGCCGGCAAGGCGGCCTTGCAGAGTGCTGCCAGCCGCCCGACCGGACGGGTGCGCCCGACCCGTCAGAGCCCGGTCGCGGCCGACACGGCGCAGGCGATGCCGGCTGCCGCCAAGGGCTGCGGCTGTGGTTGCAACGGCGCCCCCGGCGGTTGCGGCGGCGCCCAGACCGCAACGGCGAGCGAGACCGGCCTGCGGACGGCTGCGGACACCGAACAACCGGGCTATACCCGCATCACCAGCGAGGCCCCCACCGGCCGGGCCCTCGCGCGCGCGCGCCGCGCCGCCCTGGCCCAGGACGGCAAGGCCGGCCTCAAGCGCGTGGCACAGGCCACCAAGATCGCCGCCACCCTGCCGGGCCAGGACTGGCAGGCGGCCATCGCCAAGGGGGCGACCGGCCGCCAGATCGCCATGCAGCGGCGGCTGGTGCAGTCACTGGCCGGCCGCACCGGCGTGAGCCAGACCGGAACGCGCCCCACCGGCCGCGTGCGCGCCCGCTTGGAGGTCCCGGCGCCGCCCAAGGTCGAGGAGGGCCACACGCTATCCGGCCACACGGTGACCGGCACCATGGTGGAGCGCAGCCCCAAGGTCACGGGTAACGAACCGGGCTCCTGCCGCGTCATCACCGGCACCGAATACATCGGCGCCGAGCAATACGAGACGATCTGCAAGACCCGCCCCGAGCCGGGGCCGGCGAAGGTGGGGGTGAGCACGACGCTGCGTAGCCACAAGGTCACCGGCACCGAGGTGGGCCGCTCCGCCAAGGTCACCGGCGACGAGCCGGGCAGCTGCCGCAACATCACCGGCACCGAATACCTCTCCGCCGAGCGCTTCGAGGAGTTCTGCGCCACCCGGCCGCAGCCGCTGATGCCGCCCAAGATCGGTGTGACCCAGACCGACAAGGGCAAGGTCGTGACCGGCACCCTGGTGGGGCGCTCGCCCAAGGTCACGGGCGACGAGCCGGGCGCCGATCGTCCCATCACTGGCACCCGCTACACCCAGGCCGCGCCCGACACCGGCCCGGACAAGGTGATCGTCACCCACACGGCCGGCGGCAAGCCGGTCACCGGCACGGCGGTGGGCCACACCGTCAAGATCACCGGCGACGAGCCGGGCGCCTGCCGCGGCATCACCGGCACCCAATACCTGGCCACCGAGCAGTTCGAGGAGATCTGCCACACCGCGCCGCCGCCGGTGCCGCGCAAGGTGAGCGTGATGTCCTCGCGCAAGGACCTGCCGGTCACCGGCACCGAGGTGGGCCGTTCCGCCAAGGTCACCGGCGACGAGCCGGGTGCCTGCCGCAACATCACGGGCACGCAATACTTCAACGCGCGCGACTTCGGCCCCCTGTGCACGGTGGGCGGTCCGCGCAAGGTGGGTGCGGCGCAGACGCTGGCCGGTCAGACCGTGACCGGTACGGAGGTCGGGCGCAGCCCAAAGGTGACCGGTGACGAGCCAGGGGGGTGCAAGCCCGTCACCGGTATTGATTACACGGTGGCCGACCCTGAGGTCTGCGCCGTGAGCACCCCGGTCCAGTCGATCGCCAAGGTCCAGGTCGATCAGACCTGGCGTGGCCAGCCGATCACCGGCAGCCATGTCGGCCGCTCCAGCAAGGTCACCGGCGACGAATACGGCGGCTGCGCCCCCATCTCGGGCACGCCCTACATCGGCCGCAGCCAGTACGCCAACTTCTGCGCCACGCCCGAAGTCGAGGCCCAGCTCGCCCACCTGCCGAGCAAGGCGACCATACCCGCGGCGGTGGTCACCGGCGACCGCCCCGGTGCCGGTGGCAGTAGGATGACCGGCGACGAGCGTGGCGCCTGCGAGCCGGTGACCGGCACGCCCTATGTCGGGGCCGACAACCTGCCCGCACAGTGCGCCACCACGCCCGTGAGCGGCCGCTTCGTGCCGCGGGCGCGCACCTGGGAGGAGCCGCCGCGGCCGCCGGCGCCGATGGACTTCAGCATCAAGTCGCCTGCCCGTGAGGCCTGGGAGCGCCGCTATGCCGAGGTCACCGGCACCGCTTACACCAGCGAGCGCATCACCGGCCCGGTCAACAAAGCCGCCGGCCTGGTGACCGGTACGCCCGAGTTCCGCCACATCGGGGCCCTGGGCCAGCAGGCGGCCGAGCAGGAGCGCATCGCCGCCGCCTGGCGTGTCACTGGCGAGGGCCGCCAGGATGGTCCGCGCATCACCGGCGACGCCTGGCATCCGCGAAGCCGGGTCACCGGCACCGAGGGCGCCTCGGCCCTGGCGCGCAACCCGTCGCTGCGTGGCCACCCGCGCGGGGAAGGGGTGAATGCCCGCGAGTGGCGCGAGATCGAGCACCCGCCGGTGCCCGAGAGCCGCATCACCGGCTCCTCCGGCAACACCAGCAAGGGCGCCATCGTCACCTACTCGGGCGGGGCGCGCGGCTGAGGGCTGAGGCATGAACACCCGCAAGCGACTCGCCGCCCTGCAACGCGCCACGGCGCGCGCCGCCGGCCTCCAGCCGGCGGCGGAGGTGCTGCCGGCCAACCCGGCCTGCGTCATCGGGCCGGGGCAGCGCTGCGAGCACGCCCTGGTGGACCAGGCGCTTAATCAGCGGCTGTACGCCTACGAGCAGCAGATCCGCGGCCGATACGCGACCATCGTCGATGCGCTCAAGGTCGTCTCGGCGCTGCAGCACGAGCGCGACTTCGTCGAGCGCGCCCAGCATGTGGCGCGCGAGTGCCTGGGCTTCGAGCTGCCCACGGCGCTGCTGGAGGACGCCTGGGTGACCGGCCTGGACATGCGGGCCTTGCACGCCCACTGCATCTTCCGCACCTTCAAGGCGAGCGTGGATCAGGCCGAGATCGAACAGGCTCCCTGGCGCGAGCGTATGGTGCTCACGCCCGAGTTCATCCGCGCCTGCGGCTACCACACGGTGGACGTCAGTCCCTGCGCGGACGGGCGCCTGCAGGGGCTGCTGCCCTTCATCCTGCGCATCGCCCCCAACCCGGATGTGTACGTCAAGGCCTATGCCGGCGTGATGTTCGATGTCGAGGGCGACGTGGCCGACTGGGCGCAGCGCGAGCTGGACCGCCTGACTGGCGGCATCCCCGACGGCGAGACGGCCAACTATCTCAAGGTGGCGGTCTACCACTACAGCACCTCCGACCCCGGCCATCAGGGTTGCGCCGCGCATGGCAGCAACGACAACCGCGCGGTGGAGGCAGCGCTCGCGCGGCTCAACGAATTGCGCGCGGCGATCGACAACACCTTCGGGCGCGGGGCCGCCCCGGATATCCTGCTGATCGGCGTCGACACCGACCTGGATGCGATCCGCGTGCATCTGCCCGATGCCAACGGCGAGGTCAACCCCTACCGTTACGTCGACACCGCCGCGCTCTACCGCGAGACGCTGGGTCTCGACGCTGCAGCGGCGCGTGAACACATCGCGCAGGTTGTGGCGCGGACCGAGCGCGCCGACGGCTGGGCGCAGGGCGAGGGCGAGATGGCGCCGGGCATGCGTGCCCTGGTCTTGAGGCTCCTGGAGGCCAACCTCTCGCAGATCGAATACGTCATCCAGCACCACGCCGGCCGCTATGCCGTGATCGGCCACGATGAGGAGTTCATCTGCGCGGGCGAGGCGCCGGGCGAGGTGCAGTTGCGCAACCAGTACTACTTCGCCCACCTGGACACCGTCGAGGAGGGTGCGGCCGACATGGACGTGGGCATCAAGATCTTCACGGGGCTCAACGTCCGCCGCGGGCTGGCCGTGCCGGTGCTGGTGCACTTTCATTACTCCTCGCGCGTGCCGGGCGGGCGTGAGCGGGCAGTGGCCCGCTGCCGTCGCGTCAAGGCAGCGATCGAGGCGCGTTATGCGGATTTGTACGCGCGCGGCCTGCTGCACTGCCAGATGGCGGTGAGCGACCGCGCGGGCGGTGAGCGCTGCGCCTTCATCGAAGCGGAAACCGTGGAGGCGGCGCATTGAATAGACCTGAGGGTAATCGAACGGCAACGGGTGTGAGCTCATGAAGATCATGCGCGTGGAAAAGACCCTGGTTTCGACCAACCGCATCGAACAGCTCGGGCACCGTCCCCTCCTGGTCGTGCAGGAGAAGATCGGCGGTACCCGCAGCGTGGCGATCGATGCCGTGGGTTGTATCCCGGGTGACTGGGTGATCTGCGTCGGTTCGAGTGCTGCGCGCGATGCCGCCGGCAGCAAGGACTTCCCGTCCGATCTGACCATCGTCGGCATCATCGACCATTGGGAGCCCGACGCCCCCGCCGCGCCGGCCACCAAGCCGGCGGCCAGCGAAGCGGGCGCCGCCAGCGGAGAGAAGGCCTGATGGAGATCATGCGGGTGATCGACGAGTTGGTCTGCACGCGGCGGGTGCCGGGCCTGGGCGTGGAGTCGCTGCGGGTGCTGGAGGACCAGAAGGGCGCCTTGTCGGTGGCCACCGACCCGGTGGGCGTGCCGCCGGGCAAGTGGGTGTTCACCGTCAGCGGTAGCGCCGCGCGGCTGGCGATGCGCGATGCGAAGGTCACGACCGACCTGACCATCTGCGGCATCATCGACAATTGGGAAGAATGAAGCCACGACCCATGACAAGCCCCTGTAGGAGCGACGCGAGTCGCGACTGTCGTCGCTCCTACACGCGTTTGCAGCGGTGTCGCAGACCTGATGGACGGATTTACGCAGTTCGGGACACGATCCCCCGGCGATGCAAGTGGTCGTGAACTTGTTATTAACGTTGTTCCTAGAAGGAGTCATGAAATGGCAGAACGTATGGGTATTGCGCTGGGCATGATCGAGACCCGGGGGCTGGTCCCCGCGATCGAGGCGGCCGACGCCATGACCAAGGCCGCCGAGGTGCGTCTGATCGGCCGTCAGTTCGTCGGCGGCGGCTATGTGACCGTGCTGGTGCGCGGCGAGACCGGCGCGGTCAACGCTGCCGTGCGCGCCGGTGCCGACGCCTGCGAGCGCGTGGGTGACGGTCTGGTGGCCGCGCACATCATCGCCCGTGTGCACAGCGAGGTGGAAGGCATCCTGCCGACCGCCCCGACTGTCTGAGCACGGCCCCCGATTCCACGCTGCGCGTAGAATCGCCCCCCACGGAGGCCAAGAAACTCTTGGGACAGCCAGGCGAGTTTCTTGAAAGGCGGTACGTAATTTCCTCAACCTGAGATAGGAGAACAGAAGATGGCAACGAGTGGTATTGCCCTGGGCATGATCGAAACCCGCGGCCTGGTGCCCGCGATCGAGGCGGCCGACGCCATGTGCAAGGCGGCCGAAGTACGTCTGATCGGCCGTCAGTTCGTCGGCGGCGGCTATGTGACCGTGCTGGTGCGCGGCGAGACCGGGGCGGTCAACGCCGCCGTGCGCGCCGGTGCCGACGCCTGCGAGCGCGTGGGTGACGGTCTGGTGGCGGCGCACATCATCGCCCGTGTGCACAGCGAGGTGGAAGGCATCCTGCCCACCGCCCCCACCGCCTGAACGGGCGTGGCCCAACCCTCTGATGGAGAACCATAATGGCTAACGTGACAGGCATTGCCTTGGGCATGATCGAGACGCGCGGCCTGGTGCCCGCGATCGAGGCGGCCGACGCCATGTGCAAGGCGGCCGAGGTGCGTCTGATCGGCCGTCAGTTCGTCGGCGGCGGTTATGTGACCGTGCTGGTGCGCGGCGAGACCGGGGCGGTCAACGCCGCGGTGCGCGCCGGCGCCGACGCCTGCGAACGCGTGGGCGACGGCCTGGTGGCCGCGCACATCATCGCCCGCGTGCACAGCGAGGTCGAGGGCATCCTGCCGACCGCGCCCGATGCCGGCGGCGGCGGCCGCGACGCCGAGATCACCTCGACGCGCAGCTGAGCCTCATAGCGGCGCATGAGTGTCGACCCGCGCACACTGGGGTGGCTGGCACGCGCGCTCAACCACGAGATGGGCGCCGTGCAGCAGTACCTCGCCCAAAGTGTTCTGGCGCGGCTGTGGGGCGACGCGGCCCTGGCGGCCAAGTTCAGGCATGAGGCGATCGAGGAGCTGGAACACGCTGAACGCCTGATGGAGCGGCTGATCCTTTTGGGTGTCGCACCCTCGGCCGGCAACCTGACCCCGGCCCGGCTCGGCCGCAGCCCCGAGGCGCTCATCGAGGCCGACCGCCAGCTCGAGCTCAATGCGGTGCGCCTGTACCAGGAAGCGCTGGCGCATGCCCGGCGCATGCGCGATGCCGACAGCGCGGCGCTGCTCGAGTCCATCCTGCGCGAGGAGCAGTCGCACGTGCAGGCGCTCGAGGGGCTGACTGGCATGACTTTGAGCAAAGACCCCCAAGCATGAAAGTCATGCCAGTCCCCCTCACCCCCAACCCCTCCCCCGTTTGCGGGGGAAGGGAGCAGCGAGAGTCGGCTTGCGCGACTGTCGTGCGAATGCCGGGGAGCGGTGGGACATGACCGCGCCCCTCGATCTGCCCGAAGGCTGGGAGGCGCGCGGCAAACCGCCGACGCTGTTTCGCCGCTTCGAGTTCGCCCGCTACGCCGACACGCGCCGCTTCCTCGACGCCCTGGCCGCGCTGGCCGAGGAGACGGGGCTACACCCGCAGAACATCAACTTCGGCACGACCTACGTCAACGTCACGCTGGAGGCCGTCGAGGGCGGGGCGCTCACCGAGGTGGAGCATCGCTTCGCGTTGCGCATCAACGCCCTGTTCGTGCCGGCGCGCGACGGCGAGTCCTAAGATGATACGACCCCCGGCTCGCGATGCTCGCCGCCCCACGAGGGGGCTGTCAGTCCGCTTCGGGCGGCCCGGCGCGTACTGAAATGGCCACCCAGGTCACCGCGATCGTCAACCAGAAGGGCGGGGCCGGCAAGACCACCCTGGCCATGAACCTGGCGGCCGGACTTGCCCGGCGGGGCGAGACGGTGGTGATCGACCTCGATCCGCAAGGCTCCTCGCTGCAATGGGCCAGCCTGGGGGCCGAGCCCTTTCCGGCCACGGTCAAGCGGATCACGGGCCGGTGGGACGCGCGCAGCCTGCACCAGAACTACCGGAACTACCGGCACATGGTGCTCGACTGCCCGCCCTCGCTGGAGAGCCACGCCACGCTGCAGGCCCTGCGCGCCTGCGACCTGGCGTTGATCCCCGTGCTGCCCTCGCCGGTGGACCTGTGGGCGAGCCTGCGCCTGCCGCAGGAGATCGCCGAGGCGCGCCGGGAAAACGCCCGGCTGCGCGCCTATCTGGTGCTCAACCAGCTCGAGCCCAAGAGCGCCCTGTCGGCGGCCATGCACGAGGCCCTGGCGGAATTCGGCATCCCCGTGCTGAAGGCCGCCATCCGCCGCCGCGCTGCCTACCGGGGCGCCGCGCTGGAAGGGCTGTCTGTCTATCAAATGGGCCGGCGGGGCGCCGAGGCGGCCGCCGAGATCGAAGCCATCATTACAGAGGTGATCGCACCATGAGCAATCTCAAGGACAAACTCTCCGCCAACGTGCGTCGCGCCAAGGCCACCCAGGCGCCCGCCGCAGACCAGCCGGCGGCTGAGCCGCCCGCCGCCGCCAAGCAGCCTGCGGGACGAACCACTGCGGCCAAGCCGGCCGTCGCCCGCACGCGCACCCGCAAGGCCCCCGCCACGGCAAAGCCGGCGGCGCAGCAGACGCAGCCCAAGGCCCCGGCGCGCTCGGCCAACTTCGTCGAGGAGAGCGGCAGCACACTCTTCCCGGCACGCGTCTGGCCGGATTGATCGAGGATCAGAACCATGCGCAACGACTTCTACATGCGGACCTATTCCCCCCGCCAGGAGGCCCTGGCGCGCGCCGCCGCCCAGCGTCAGGCGGCGGCGCAGCAACGTCCGGCCGCGGACGGCGGCGGTGCCGACGTGCTCGCACAATACCGGGTCAAGACCGAGCCCTATTACCGCCCCGTGGCGGATGAGGTCCAGCTCTATGAGGCGGCCTACTCGGTGCGCATGCCCATCATGCTCAAGGGGCCCACCGGCTGCGGCAAGACCCGCTTCGTCGAATACATGGCCTGGCGCCTCAACAAGCCGCTGATCACCGTGGCCTGCAACGAGGACATGACCGCGAGCGATCTGGTCGGGCGCTTTCTCCTCGACGCCCAGGGCACCCGCTGGCAGGACGGACCGCTCACGCTCGCCGCCCGGCATGGCGCCATCTGCTACCTCGACGAGGTGGTCGAGGCGCGCCAGGACACCACCGTGGTGATCCACCCGCTCACCGACGCGCGGCGCATGCTGCCGCTGGAGAAGAAGGGTGAGGTCGTGGAGGCACATCCGGACTTTCAGCTCGTCATCTCCTACAACCCCGGCTATCAGTCGCTGATGAAGGACCTGAAGCAGTCCACCAAGCAGCGCTTTGGCGCCCTCGACTTCAACTACCCGGAGTTCGAGATAGAGGCGGAGATCGTCGCGCACGAGTCCGGCGTGGACCTGGAGACGGCGAAGAAGCTGGTGCACATCGGCGAACGCGCCCGCAACCTCAAGGGCCATGGCCTCGACGAAGGCATTTCCACGCGCATGCTGATCTACGCCGGCAGTCTCATCGCCAAGGGCGTGGCCCCGCTGGCCGCCTGCCGCGTGGCCCTGGTGCGGCCGATCACCGACGACCCCGACATGCGCGACGCGCTGGACTCGGCCGTGACCACCTACTTTTGATTCAGGATACGGGCTGCGGGTTACAGGATGCAGTCGTTTTGCCGCGCTGCACCGCAGCGAGGATTGACTGAAACCTGAAACCCGGACCCTGAACCCGGATGGCCATCAAACTCGAGGACTATCAGGCGCTCACCGCTGAGCTACCGCACGGCGCCCTGGAGGTGCTGCGTGGGGCCTGGAACGAGGCGGCGCGCGCCTTCTCCTCGCGCGGGCTGGACAACTACCTCAAGGGGGCGGTCGCCCTGCACAGCCTGGGCCGCGGCGAGGAGCTCGTGGTCACCTACCTGCAGACCATGCCGGAGGTGGCGCGGGCGATCGGCGAGGACGTGCTGCCGGACCTGGTCAACTTCCTGCTCAGCATGGCCTCGAAGACCTCGGGCCAGGTGCTGACCCTGATCGCCGCGACCGCCCCGCTCGCCGCCGAGCGCCTGGGCGACCCCGACCTCTTCCGCAACTATCTCAACGTGCTGTCCATCATGCTGGCGCAGGCCCCGCGCGGCTTGCGGCCCATGTTGGAGAACCTGGACCGGCTGCTTACCCAGCTCACCCTGGGGGGCCTGCGCCGCTGGGTGCAGTGGGGGGCGCAGGCCTACAAGACCGACTTCGACGGCCAGGTGCGCTACTTCTCCCTGCAGAGCCCGGACGCCCTGTCGGTGCTGCAGGCCGAGCGCAAGGGCACCCTCTTCGTCGATGTGCAGCGCCGGCTCAACATCTATCTGCGCGCCATGTGGGGGCGCGACTTCTTTCTGCGCCCGACCGCCGGCGACTACGAGACGCGCGAGGGACTGAAGCCCTACATCGAACGCTATGTGATCCACATCGCCGACGCCTACGACGACTATCGCCCCTTTGGCGAGGCCACGCCGCCCGAGCTGGTGATCCCGGGCCTGGAGATCTACCGCGCCGCGGCCAACCACTGCGCCGCCCACCTGGTCTTCACCCATGCGCCGCTGTCCATGCAGGAACTCAACACCACGCAGATGGCGATCATCGAGGCGATCGAGGACGCCCGCGTGGAGGAGCTCGCCTGCCGGCAGTTCCCCAACATGCGTGCAGCGTGGCTTGCCTTCCACCCGCAGCCCGACTATGGCGAGCCGAAGACCGTCGGCGACCTCATCAACCGCCTGGCGCGCGCCCTGCTCGCCCAGGACGACGCCGACCCGCACCCCTGGGTGCGCAAGGGGGTCGAGCTGTTCCGCGCCGAGACCGACCTCACGAGCAATCAGCTGAGCTGGAACATCGGGGTGGAACTCGCCCATCACCTAGGCCAGATCCCCCTGCCGGAGTACAACCCGCGCACCGATGGCCTGCGCGCCATCTACCGCGACGACAACCGCACCGTCTGGGAATCGGAGGAATACAGCGAGGAAGTGGCCTTGGAGGCGACCTGGGCACCCAAGCAGGTGCGCAAGAAGGTCAACGTCATGGAGATGGTCAACGAGGTGGACGTCGAGTTCGCCGGCGACGACGCCCAGGAGATCTGGGTGCTGCCCACTGAGTTCTACCTCGATCAGGAGGGGGTGACCATCAACGCCCTGGAAGGCAAGGAGCCGGTGGCCGACCCGGTGCACTATCACGAGTGGGACTACCAGATCCAGCTGGAGCGCCCCAGCTGGGTGACCGTGCTGGAGCGGCGGCCGCGCCTGGGCGACCTGGCGGTGATCGAGAAGCTCATCGAAGACAACAAACCGGTCATCTCGCGGCTCAAGTTCTTGATCGAGTCCATGATCCCGCAGGGCATGCAGCGCATCCGCCGGGTGGAGGACGGCGACGAGCTGGACATCAACGCCGCCGTGCGGGCCATGATCGACATCCGCATGGGGCGACAACCCGACACGCGCATCATGATGCGGCTCAAGCGCCACGTGCGCGACCTGGCGGTGATGGTGCTGCTCGACCTGTCAGAATCCTCCAACGACAAGGTGCGTGGCCAAGACTACAGCATCCTCGATCTCACGCGCGCCGCCACCGTGCTGCTCGCCGACGCGCTTCACCGCATCGGCGACCCCTTCGCCATCCACGGCTTCTGCTCGGACGGCCGGCACGACGTGCACTATTACCGCTTCAAGGACTTCGCCCAGCCCTACAACGATGTCGTCAAGGCACGGCTGGCCGGCATGCAGGGCAGCTACTCCACGCGCATGGGGGCGGCCCTGCGCCACGCCGGGAGCTTCCTCAAGCAGCAGCCGCACGCCAAGAAGATCCTGTTCATCATCACCGACGGCGAGCCGGCCGACCAGGACGTGCGCGACCCGCAATACCTGCGCTTCGACGCCAAACGCGCGGTGGAGGAGCTCACGCGCGACGGCATCGTCACCTATGCCCTGTCGCTCGACCCGCATGCCGACCTCTATGTGTCGCGCATCTTCGGGGTCAAGAACTTCACCGTGCTCGACCACGTGGAGCGGCTGCCGGAGAAGTTACCGATGCTCTATATGGGGCTGACGCGATGAGGGTCACGATGCGCAGCCGGTCCTGTAGGATCGGCGAAAGCCGCGACCCCCTCCTGAGCGATCGTGCGCAGGTCGCGGCTCTCGCCGCTCCTACCGGTCCGACGTCCGCCCCCGCGCGGTGATGCAACAACCATGCACATCAGTCTGCGCACCTTCGTCTTCATGGACGCGCTGCAACCGCAGCTCGCCTCCTATCTCGGCACCTCCTCGCAGGGCTTCCTGCCAGTGCCGGGCGATGCCTGTCTGTGGATCGAGGTGGCCCCCGGCATGGCGGTGCACCGGCTCACCGACATCGCGCTCAAAGAGACCAACGTCCACCTCGGCGAGCAGGTGGTGGAACGCTCCTTCGGCTCGATGGAGATCCACTACCGCAACCAGAGCGAGGTGCTCTCCGCCGGCGAGATCATCCTCAAGCAGATCGGCGCCCAGGAGGCTGACCGCATGGCCTGCCGCATCGCCTGGAACGAGATCATCCGCGGCATGACGCCCGACCACACCACGCTCATCAACCGCCAGCTCCGGAAGGGCTCGATGATCCTGCCCGGCAAGAGCATGTTCATCCTCGAGGTCGAGCCGGCGGGCTATGCCGTCTATGCCGCCAACGAGGCGGAGAAGGCCGCCCACATCACCCTGGTGGACGTGCGCCCCTTCGGCAACTTCGGGCGGCTCACCATGATGGGCAACGAGGCCGAGGCTGAAGAGGCGCAGCGCGCCGCCGTGCGCGCCATCAACCTGCTCAACCGCTGCGCCCGCGCCACCTGACCTATCGTCCTGCTGCGTGCAGGCGACGGCATGGGCGTCTATCATTCACCCAACAAAGCTGTTCAGCGCAGTCTTAGAGCCCGCCCCACGCGCCGGCACCCAGGCCGGCCGCGTGGTGGCGATGTCCCTGTGTCTGGAGCAAGGAGGATGGAGATGAGACATACCGTCAGAAGGACCCTGTTGGTGATGATGCTGGGCCTGAGCGCAGGCGCCCTGCCGTTGACGGGGCTGGCCGAGGCCCGGCCAGCGGCGCAAGCCACAGCGAGCGTCCGCATCATCGACACCGCCGCCGTGCAGGCGGCCATCGCCCGCGGCGCCCTTCTGTGGGACGTGCGCAGCGCCGAGGACTATCGCAAGGGGCACATCCCCGGCGCGGTCAACATTGGCGACATCAGCCGCACCCTGCGCCGCGAGGTGGACGAGGACTTCATCCCGCTCGAGCAGATGGCGCGTTTGCTCGGCTCGGTCGGCCTGGACCCGGCGCGTGAGATCGTCATCTATGGCGACAAGGGGAGCGCGGTACCATATTTCGGTCTGTACACCATCGAATATCTCAACGGCCGGCGGGCGAGCGTCTATCACGGCGGCATCGACGACTGGAAGGCGGCCGGGCTGGCGCTGTCCACACAGCCGCCGCAGCCGACGCCCGTGAACCTCAATCTATCGGTCAATCCGCAGGTCGCCGTCAGCACGGATTACGTCCTGGCAGCCCTCAAGCGGCCGGACGTGCAGATCGTCGACGTGCGCACCCTGCCCGAATTCAAGGGAGAGGACGTGCGGGCGTTACGCGGCGGCCACATCCCTGGGGCCCTCAACATCCCTTATGAGCAGAACTGGGTCGATCCCGACACGCCGTCCAAGCTCACCCGCCGGCAGGTCAACAGCAAGGATGGCATGGCGCTGAAACCGGCGGGCAAGCTGCGTGAGCTCTACGCGCGGCTCGACCCCAACAAGGAGACGATCGTCTATTGCCAGAGCGGCGTGCGCGCCGCGCAGACCGCCGGGGTGCTCAAGGAGCTGGGATTCACCAACGTCAAGGTCTACGACGGCTCGTGGCTGGCCTACGGCAACACCCTGGACGCCCCGGCGGAGAACTTGAGCTTTTTCAACGTCGGTGCCATGCAGGCGCGCATGACGGCGCTCCAGCGCCGTCTGGAGACGCTCGAACGGGCGCTGGCCGAGGTGCAGGCCAGGGCCCCGGCCCCGTCGGCAGCGCAGCCCTGAGGCGTCCCAGCCCTGGCGCTGGGCCAGCGCGAACCCGCGGCACGGCCGGCCTCATGCCGGCGCCAAGCCCGGCGGTGCCGCGGGGGGTGCGGCCTGGTCGTAACGCTCGGCCAGGGTCTTGAGCGCCAGGTCCTTGTTGGGGAAGAGGTTTTCGCGACCGATGACCTCGTCCAGGGCGGCCCGCGCCAGGGCCTCGCGCACCTGCTTCTTGAGGCCCGAGAACATCAGGGTGACGCCGGCGGCCTTGAGGTCGGCCACCAGGGTGCGCAGCTTCTCCTCGCCCGAGGCGTCGATCTGGTTGATGCCGTTGCCGATCACCAGCACCGCGCGCGCCCTGGGGAATTGGGCGAGCGCGCGCATCACCGCCTGCTCGAAGAAGGCGGCGTTGATGAACACCAGCGAGGCGTCGAAGCGCAGGACCACGTAGTTGTCGCTGATGGGCGGCAGGTCGTGGCTGGCCGCCCCGGCCAGGGTGCCGTCGCGGGTGCGGCCGAGCACCTCGCTGCGCGGTTGCATCACCCCATGCAGGAAGAGCAGGATGGTGAGCACCACCCCGACGAGGACCCCATTGGCGAGCTGGGGCGCCATGTACAGGGTGGCGAGGAAGGTGATGAGACCCACCACACCGTCGCCCCGGCGCACATTCCAGGCGTGGCGCAGGGTGCGGAAGTCGATCAGGCCGAACACCGCGCTCATGACGATGGCGGCCAGCACTGGCTGCGGCAGGTGGTAGAAGTACTCGGTCATGAACAGCATGACCGCGACCACCCCCAGGGCGCTGACGATGGCGTAGAAGCCGGTGCGGGCGCCCGCCTTGGCCGCCACGGCCGAACGGGAGAAGGAGCCCGACACGGTGTAGGACTGGAAGAAGGCGCCGACGATGTTGGCCAGGCCCTGGCCGATCAGCTCCTGGTTGGGGTCGAGCTTTTCGCGACTCTGGGCGGCGAGCGCCCGCGAGATCGAGGTGGCCTCCATGAAGCCGATCAGCGCCATGATGAAGGCGGTGCCGAGCAGACCGCTGATAAGGCCGAGGTCGAGCGGGGGGATGGCGAAGCCGGGCAGGCCGGCCGGGATGTGGCCGACCACCTGGCCGCCGCCCGAGAGCCGGATCTGGCCGTCCTTGACCCCGGCGAAGCGCCACACCGGATCGAAGAATCCGGCCTCTGTGGCGGCCTGGTAGACCGGCTGCCCATCTGCTGCGGTGACGGGCACCAGGGCATGCCGGTGCACGGCCACCCGCTGGCCGTAGAGCTGTTTCTTGAGGCTCTCCTCCTCGCCGCTCAGACGCAGCAGCTCGGCCTCGAGGCTGTAGTCGTGCACCGCACTCTTGGCCAGGGTGGCGATGCGGTGGCGCACCTCGCCCTGGGCCTTCTTGTTCGCCGCCAGGGCGGCGTCCAGCCGGGCATAGGTCTCATAGTCGGCGCGGGCCTGGACATCGGTGATGCGTTCCAGAGGCACGAGGTCGGTGCGCTCGAAGCCGATGGCGGCGCTCACCACAGTGCCGAGGATGACGACGATCAGCACGCCCGGCAGCTTGGGCGAGAGCTTTTTGAGCAGCCACAACACGAGCAGGGTGCCGATGCCGAAGGCGAGCGTGGGCCAGTGCGCGAGCGGCAGCTGCACGATGACGTGCCAGAGGTCGCGCAGGAACATGTCCGAACGCGGCATGGGCACGTTGACGAAGGTGTTGAGGAGCGACAGGCCGATGATCAGGGCGGCGGCGTTGGTGAAACCGTTGATCACCGGGTGCGAGGCCAGGTTGATCAGCACCCCCATGCGAAAGAGCCCCAGGGCCAGCCGCATGATGCCGACCAGCAGGGCCAGGGTCATGGAGAACTGGATGAATTCCTCGCTGCCGCGGCTCGCGAGCGGTTCGATCGCGGCGGCGGACATCAGCGACAGCAGGGCGACCGGGCCGGTATGCAGGAAGCGCGAGGAGCCCCACATCGAGGCCACCATCACGGGCAGAAATGCGGCATAGAGCCCATAGACCACGGGCAGACCCGCCAGGGTGGCGTAGGCCATGGACTGGGGGATCAGGATCAGGGCGACGGTGATGCCGGCGATCAGGTCGCCGCGCAGGTTGGCCGGGGTCAGGGGAAACCAACGCAGGAAGGGAAAAAAGCGGGTCAGCATGGGCATGGACCCCGTGCCGGGCACACGGGGCGTTGTCCAGACGATCTTATTCCAGGGCGTCCGCGGCCTTTTGCTCAGGCAGCGCGGACCTGGGCGGCCTGTTGTGTCGGCGTGGCCTCGGCGACGGACGCCTGGGCGGCGATGAGGACCACCGGCACTGGCAGGCCCACCTGCCGCTGATTGCCGCTGATCAGGCCGTGCCCGAGATAGCCCGCCTCGTTGCAGACCAGGAAGGCCACCTCCGGGCGGCGGCGCAGGGCGCTGGCCAGGGCGGTGGGCGGCTCGCCCGAGAGCACGGCCAGACGCAGCTCGATCCCCGCGGCGTCGAGCAGGGGCCTGAGCGGCATGAGCAGGGCCTGGGCCTCGGTCTCGCTCAGGAAGGTCAGGACGGTGAGCCCATAGCGCAGCCGGGCGCAGGTCTGCACGACGTACTGCATGGCCTCGGCCGTGAGCTCGCTGCCCAGGTAGAGCCCGACCTGGGGACGCGCCCCGGTGTTGGTTTGGACGGTCGGGGCGGGTTTTGCCGGCCGGGTGCCCGAGAGGGCACGCGATTTCTGACTGGGCGTCAGGTAGTCGCCGGCGTTGGCATAGGCCAGGGCGTTGAGCATGCGCTTGATGTCTTGGGTGAGTTTCATGGCGAGGTCCTTTCAGGTTCCAGGTTCAGGTGTCATCAATCAAGCAATGCGTGTGCCAACTTATAAAATACATAAAAAACATATATATAGAACAATTGGATGGCGATCTGCAACAGTCGCTGTTGCAAAGCGTTACACCCCATGTTGCAGTTGGTGTAACATGCAACAACCCACGCCCCACCCGAGCCATGCCCAGTCTGCGCAACAAGATCCTCAAGGCCTACGGCTTTTCGAAGCTGGTCATGCTGTTCTTCGCCGCCGTGGTGTTCGCCGATCTCTACCTACTGGATCGGCAGATCGAGGCCGGCCGCTCCGTGACCGACGTGCGCGAGGCCATCCTGGAGATGCGGCGCGACGAGAAGAACCTGTTTCTCTACCGCGACCGGACGAGCCTCGATCAGTTGCTGCAGCAGGTGGCCCTGGCGCGCGCGGCGCTTGCCGCCGGGCGCGAGGTGGTGGTCGAGGTCAGCGGGGCGGCGGTCTATCAGCGCATGCTGCGTCTCCTCGACGACTATGGCCAGGCGCTGGAGCGCTATGACCGGCTCGACCCTGCGGCCCAGATGGCGGCGCAGCCGGGACTGCGCGCCCAGGGGCACGAGTTGAGCGAACTGTCGCAGACGCTCTCCCGGCGGGAGCGTGCGCGGCTCACTGAGGCCACCCGCCGCGCGGGCCTGACCCTGCTGCTCACCTTTATCGGCGTGGTGGCCCTGGGGGTGGCGGGTGGACTGTTCCTGGTGCGCCGCGTCGTGCGCCCGCTGCAGGCGCTGCAGAGTGGGCTGGTGGCGATCGACGAGGGCCGCGCGCGCGCCCTCACCCTGCCCTCTGAGGACCAGGAGATCCAGGCCTTCGTCGAGGCCTTCAACGCGATGTTGAAGCGCATGCGTCAGCAGCAGGACCAGGTCAAGCGCAACGAGAAGGCCGCCGCGCTGGGGGTGTTGGTCTCCGGGGTGGCGCACGAGCTCAACAACCCACTGGCGAACATCTCCACCTCGGTGCAGCTTTTGATCGAGGAGGGTGATGCGGCGGATGTCGAGCTGCGCCGGCTTTGGCTGACCCAGATCGACAGCGAGACCGAACGGGCGCGGCGCATCGTGCGGCGACTGCTCGACAGCGTGCGGCAGCCCAAGCTGCAACTGCAGGTCGTGCCCCTGGACGCCCTGGTCCAGTCGGCGCTCGCCCTGGTGCACGGGCAAATGCCCGCCGGTGTGCAGGTCTGCGTGGGGAGTAGCGCCGACATCGAGGTCCGGGTGGATCGCGAGCGGCTGCAACAGGTCTTCATCAACCTCATCAAGAACGCCGCCGATGCCGGCGCCCGCCACATCACGGTGAGCGCGCAGCCGGCCACCTGGCACGACGACCTGGCCGAGGCCGGGCACCTGGCCGGCGATCCGGTGGTGTTGCGGCAAAGCAGCGGCGCCGTGCGCATCGCCGTCGAGGACGACGGCCCGGGCATCCCGCCCGAGATACTGCCACACATCTTCGACCCCTTCTTCACCACCCGCACCGCCGGCGAGGGGACGGGCCTGGGCCTCTACCTGGTCGAGGAGATCGTGGCGGAGCACCAGGGCTGCATCCTGGTCGACTGCCCGCCCTCGGGCGGCACCCGCTTTTCCGTCTGGTTGCCCCGTCAGGAGGACACGGCCGCATGACCGCTGCGCGCATCTTGTTGATCGACGACGAGGCCATTGCGCTCGCCAACCTCGGACACGTCCTCAGGCGCGAGGGCTACGAGGTCACCGCCTGCCGCGACGGCACCGCGGCGATGGAGGCCCTGGCGCAGGCCGACTATGACCTGGTGCTGACCGATCTGAAGATGCCGGGGCTCGACGGCATGGAGGTGCTCAGGCGGGTGCGGGTGGAGCACCCGGACGTGCCGGTCATCATGATCACCGGTCACGCCACGCTGGACTCCGCCGTCGAGGCGATGAAGGCAGGCGCCTTCCACTACCTGGCCAAGCCCTTCCGGCTCGCCGAGGCGCGCGAGGTGGTGCGCGCCGCCCTGGAGTTCGCCCGGGTGAAGCGCGAGAACCGCGAACTCAAGCTGCGCGTCGAGCAGCTCAAGAACCCGCACGCCATCATCACCCAGGACCTCGCCATGCAGCGCCTGCTGGAGACCGCCCGCCGCGTGGCCGGCACCGACTCCAACGTGGTGATCCATGGCGAATCCGGCACCGGCAAGGAGTTGCTGGCGCGCTACATCCACCAGCACAGCCGACGCGCCCAGGGGCCGTTCATCGCCTTCAACTGCGGGGCGCTGAGCGAGGACCTGGCGGCGGCCGAGCTGTTCGGCCACGAGAAAGGGGCCTTCACCGGGGCGCAGGCGCGCCGCAAGGGGCTGATCGAGGCGGCCGACGGAGGCACGCTGTTCCTCGACGAGGTGGCGGAGCTGCCGCTGACGGTGCAGGTGAAACTGCTGCGTGTGCTGCAGGAGCGTGAGGTGCTGCGGGTGGGGGCGGTGGCGCCGGTGAAGGTCGACGTGCGCGTGCTGGCCGCCAGCAACCGCGATCTGCAACAGGCCGTGGAGGCCGGGCGCATGCGCGCCGACCTCTATTTCCGGCTCAACGTGGTGACCCTGACGCTGCCGCCCCTGCGCGAGCGGCGCGACGACATCCCGCTGCTGGCGTACTATCTGCTGCGCAAGTTCGCGGTCACCATGGACCGCCCCGTCAAGGAGATCTCGTCCGAGGCCATGCAGCGGCTCACCGACTACGACTATCCCGGCAACGTGCGCGAGCTGTCGAACTTCATCGAGCGCGCCGTGGCGCTCGCCGAGGGCGAGGTGCTCGACGTCCGGCACCTGCCGCAGCATCTGGGCCGGCTGACGGTGCGGGTCTTTACCCCGCCGCTCGCCGCCACCCCCAAGACCCTGGAGGAACAGGAGCGCGAGCACATCCTGCAGGCCCTGCAGGCCGCGCGCGGCAACCGCAGCGAGGCGGCGCGCATGCTTGGGATCGACCGCGTGTCGCTATGGCGCAAGCTGAAGAAATACGGGTTGTACGACAAGTGAACGCGCAGACCACCGCCGCCGCGCCCGGCGTCGATGCACGCCAGATCGAACAGGCTGCCGCGATCCTGCGCTCCGGCGGCGTGGTGGCCTTTCCCACCGAGACCGTGTACGGGCTGGGTGCAGACGCGCGCAACGAGGCGGCGGTGCGCCGCGTCTTCGCCATCAAGGGACGGCCGGCCGACCACCCGCTGATCGTGCACCTGGCCGCGGCCGAATGGCTGGACGACTGGGCCCGCGCCGCTCCCGATGCGGCCCGGCGGCTCGCCCGCGCCTTCTGGCCGGGGCCGCTCACCCTTGTGCTAGAGCGCGCGGCCCACGTGCTCGATGCGGTGACCGGGGGGCAGGACAGCGTGGCCCTACGCGTGCCCGACCATCCGCTCGCGCTGGCCCTGATCCGTGCCGCCGGCCCCCTGGTCGCCCCCTCGGCCAATCGCTTTGGGCGCGTCTCGCCCACCACCGCCGAGCACGTGCGCGCCGAGCTGGGCGATGCCGTGGACTTGATCCTCGACGGAGGGCCCTGCCCGGTGGGGGTGGAGTCCACGGTCCTCAGCCTCATCAGCGACACACCCACCCTGCTCAGGCCCGGCGCCGTCACCCCGGCGCAGATCGCCGCCATCCTCGGCCGGCCCGTGGACCTGCGTGGCGGTGGCGTGCGCGCGCCGGGCACACTGGCGGCGCACTACGCGCCCACCACACCGCTCGAGCTACTGCCGCCCTCGGCCGTGCCGGCACGCGCCACGGCCCTGCTCGAACAGGGCCTGCGCGTGGCGGTAATGGGGTTTGCCGAGACGACCCGGCGCTTGCCCGCCGGTGTACAACGCTGGGTAATGCCGGATCAGGTCCAGGACTTCGCCCGGCAGCTCTATGCCGCCTTGCGTGAGCTCGACGCCGCCGGCTGCGACGTCATCTTGGTGGAGGCGCCGCCCGCGACGGCCGAATGGCTGGTGATACAGGACCGCCTGAGGCGGGCGGCGGCGGCCTTCGACAGGGCCGGCTGGGACCGGCCCTGAGCGGTCGGCTCAGGCGGGGGCGAGATCGAAGCGCCGCCGGGCGGCATCCACGGCCTGGGCCTTGCTCGGGAAGACGTTGTCCGGACCGAGCAGCTCGATCAGGCCGGCGCGGCCGAAGGCATCGGCCACCGGTGCCTTTAGACTGCTGAACATTAGGACCACGCCCTGTTGTTGCAGGCGCTCGGCCAGCTCGCGCACCTTGTCCGCACCGCTGGCGTCGAGCTCGTTGATGCCGGAGCCGATGACCAGGATGCCGCGCACCTGGGGCTGTCGCGCCAGCACCTCCAGCACGCTGTCCTCGAAGGCCGCCACATTGAGGTAGTTGAGCGAGCGGTCGAAGCGCATGGCGACGAAGTTTTGGCCGAGCGGCTCAAGCGCCCCGCTGTCGGTGCCGCCCAGGCTGCCGTCGGCCTTGCGCCCGAGCACCGCCGCACGCGGCTTCATGGTGCGCAAAAGAAACAAGGTGGCCGTCAGCGCCATACCGATCAGGATGCCGTTGGCGATGTCGGGGGCGAAGGCGAGGGTGGCGACGAAGGTGATCAGGCCCGCCACCGCGTCGCTGCGCTGCACCCGCCAGGCCTGCTTGAGCGGCGCCACACGGATCAGGCCGAATACCGCCATCATGACGATGGTGGCCAGGACCGCCTGCGGCAGGTGGTAGAGGTAGGACGTGAGGAAGAGCAGCACGACCAGCACCACCAGTGCGCTCACCACCGCGTACAGACCGGTTTTCGCGCCCGCGCGTGCGGCCACAGCCGAGCGCGAGAACGAGCCGCTCACCGTGTAGCTCTGGAAGAAGGCACCGACGATGTTGGCCAAGCCCTGACCGATCAGCTCCTTGTTGGTGTCGAGGCGCTCATGCGTCTTGGCGGCCAGGGCCTTGGACACCGAGGTGGCCTCCATGAAGCCGATCAGGGCCATGACGAAGGCCGCTGGCAGCAGCGTCAGCATGATGTTCCAATCGAGCGTGGGCGCTTTGAACTCGGGCAGCCCCGCCGGGATCTGGCCGACCACGTCGCCGCCGGCGGCCAGCGTGACCTTGCCGTCCTTCAGTCCCTGGAACCGCCAGGTGCCGTCAATCGGGGTGGCCCCGGCAGGCAGGCGGTCAGCGCGGTAGTAGGTCAGCCCGTCGGCCGTATCGACCGCGACCAGGGGTTGGGCGTGCAGGTCCAGCCGGCGCGCGTTGTTTTCCTTCTTGAGGTTTTCGATGCGCACCTCCAGCACCTCGATCTCCGCCTGCAGGGCCGTCAGGGTCGTGGCCGACGCCCCCGCGGCCTCGGCCTCGCGCAGGGCGGCACGCTGGCGGGTGGCCTCGGCTGCGAGCTGTTTCAACGTCTGGTTCGTCTCGGCAAAGGTGGTGAGCATGGTGCGCACCTCCGGGTCGGCGATGCGCTCCACACCGGGATTGGCCACCTGCTCATAGCCGATGGCGGCGCTCAGGGCGGTGCCGAACACGACCGCGAGCAGGACCGCCGGCAGCTTGGGCAGCCAGCGCATGAGCAGCCACATCATCAGGCCCGCACCGGCGGCGAAGGCGACGGCCGGCCAGTAGGCCTGGTCGAGACGGGCGAGCAGGGTGGTGACGTCGCCGGCGAAACTGCCGGTGCCCGGGTTGGGCATGTTGAGGATGAAGCGCAGTTGCGACAGGCCGATGATGAGCGCTGCCGCGTTGGTGAAGCCGATGAGCACCGGGTGCGACACAAGGTTGACGATCCCGCCCAGTTTGAAGACGCCCATCAGCAGCCGCAGCACGCCGACCATGAGGGCGAGCAGGATGGACAGGGCGATGAACTCGTCCGAGCCGGCGATGGCGAAGGGAGCGACCGCTGCCGCCGACATGAGCGAGAGCATCACCACCGGGCCGGTATGCAGCAGGTTGAAGTTGCCGAACAGCGCACCGACGATGACCGGCAACAGCGCGGCATACAGGCCGTAGACCACCGGCAGGCCGGCGAGCAGGGCATAGGCCATGCTCTGCGGCACCAGCACCAGGGCCACGGTGACGCCGGCGACCAGGTCGGCGCGCAGGGTGGCGGGGGTCATGGGGAACCAGCGTAAAAACGGTAGCCAGTTCGACAGGCTTGGGTTCATGGAAAGCTCCTCTCTCTCGATGCGTGACCGGATGCCGCGCCATGGGGGTCATCTTAGGGCGCGGCTTGTATAAGCTGAAATCAATTGTTACGATACCGACTATAGGTATAAACCTATATCTAATGGCCTACCCCACACTGCGCCAACTGCAGGTCTTCGAGCGCCTCGCCCGCTGCGGCAACTTCAGCCAGGTCGCGCGCGAACTGCACCTGACCCAGCCCACGGTGTCCATGCAGATGGCGCAGCTGCAGGACATCGTCGGCAGCCCGCTGTTCTACACCCACCGCAAGAAGCTGCATCTGACCGAGGCGGGCGAGATCGTGCTGGCCGGCGCGCGCATCATGCTCGACGGGCTGGAGCAGATGCAGGCGCGGCTACAGGCGCTCAAGGGGCTGGAGGGGGGGAGGCTACGGCTGGGGGTGGCGACCTCGGCCAAGTTCTTCGCCCCGCGCATCCTCGGCCACTTCCTGCAACAGCACCCGGCCATCGAGCCCACCCTGAGCGTGACCCAGCGCGACGTGCTGTTGAAGCGCATGCGCGACAACCTCGACGACCTCTACATCTTCAGCGTGCCGCCAGAGGGGCCGGACCTGACGGTGGAGCCCTTCATGCCCAACGAGCTGGTGGCCATCGCCGCCCGTCAGCATCCCCTCGCGCGGCGCCGGCGCCGCATCCCCCTGGCCGAGTTCTGCGCCCAGCCCTTCCTGATGCGCGAGCCGGGCTCGGGCACGCGCATCACCATCGAGCGCCATCTGGCGCAACACGGCATCAAGATCCGCCCGCGCATGGAGCTCGGCAGCAACTTCGCCATCGAGCAGGCGGTCGCCACCGGCGTGGGCGTGTCCATCGTCTCGCGGACCATGCTGGCGGGCCTCCACTTCGGCGAGGAGATCCGCGTCCTCGACGTCGAGACACTGCCCATCCTCGGCCACTGGTATCTGGTCTACCTGAGCGTCAAGGGCGACATGCCGGTGGTGGGGCAGTTCCGCCGCTTCATCCACCAGTTCACGGACGAACTGCTGGCGCCCTACCGCCGCTCGGCCGCCCGACCGGACAAGCCAAGCTGACCGTTCATGGCCGCTCTTGCCCATGAAAAAACGCTCGCCCCGTCCATGAACGGTTCCCTCTCCCCCACCCCCTCCCCCGCTTGCGGGGGAAGGGGGCGATGTGATCGGCTATGCCGATTTTCAAGGTAATGCGGCCCTCGGCCATGCACATCGACGAGTTCGACTACGACCTGCCGGAGGACCTCATCGCCCGCCACCCCCTGCCGGAGCGCAGTGCGAGCCGGCTGCTGCACGTGGACGCCGTGGCGGGGACCTACACCGACCGCCTGTTCGCCGATCTGCCGCAGCTCATGCGGCCGGGGGACCTCATGGTGTTCAACGACAGCCGGGTGATCAAGGCGCGTCTGCACGGTGAGAAGGCGAGCGGCGGCCGGGTCGAGGTGCTGATCGAACGGGTGACCGGCGAACACGAGGTACTCGCGCAGCTACGCGTGAGCCACAAGCCCAAGCCGGGCAGCCGGCTGCGTCTGGCCGGTGCCTTCGAGGCCGAGGTGCTCGGGCGCGAGGGCGAGTTCTTCCGGCTGCGCTTCGATCCGACACTGACGGTGTTCGAGTGGCTGGAGCGCCATGGCGAGGTGCCGTTGCCGCCCTATATCGACCGTCCGGCCGAGGACGCGGACGCCGAGCGCTATCAGACCGTCTATGCCCGCGCGCCCGGTTCGGTGGCCGCCCCCACGGCGGGGCTGCACTTCGACCAGGCGATGCTCGAGCGTCTGCGCGCCATGGGCGTGGCGATGGCGCGGGTCACCCTGCACGTGGGCGCGGGCACCTTCCAGCCCGTGCGGGTGGAAGACGTGCGTGCGCACCGCATGCACAGCGAATGGTACGAGGTACCGCCCGAGACCGCGGCCGCGGTCGCGGCGGCGCGCGCACGCGGCGGCCGTGTGCTGGCGGTGGGCACGACCAGCCTGCGCACCCTGGAGGCGGCGGCTCTGGACGATGGCGGCGTGCGGCCGGGCAGCGGCGAGACCGATCTCTTCATCACCCCCGGCTACCGCTTCCGTGTGGTCGACCGGCTCATCACCAACTTCCACCTGCCGCGCTCGACCCTGCTCATGCTGGTGTATGCCTTCGGCGGTGTGGCGCTCATGCGCCAGGCCTATGCCCACGCCGTGGCGAGCCGCTACCGCTTCTTCAGCTATGGCGACGCCATGCTGATCGAGCGACAGGGCCGGCCTGAGCCTGCATTTTCGTGTAACGTAAGCGTACGATCATTGTCACAGGCAGGAGCGGACCCAACCGCCAGCCGAGCCCAGGAATCCGAGGGGTATCCCATGTCCGACCCAGGAGCACGCCCATGAACCCCGAGCAGCAACGCAGCCTACTCGCCATCGCCCTCTTCGCCGCCTTCGCTGACGGCGCCAAGGACGAGCGCGAACGCGAACACATCCGCGCCATGGCCGAATCCCTGGCCGGCGATGCCGGCGCGCCCGACCTCACCCGCCTCTATCAGGACGTACTGCTCAAGCGCCTGAGCCTGCAGCAGGCCGTGGCCGGGCTCAGCGAGCCGGAACACCGCCTGCTCGCCTACGAGATGGCGGTCGGCGTGTGCGATGCCGACGGCGCCACCAACGCTGCCGAACGACGCTTTCTCGACGAGCTGCGCTCGGCGCTGGGTCTGGAGACGGGCGCGGCGCAGGGGGTGGAGCGCGAGGTCGAGGACATCGTCAGCCTCGCGAGCCACGCCGCGCCAGAGTCCGCCCCTGCCGCCGCCCCCGGACCGGTGGTCGCGGCGGTGCCCCACGTGCCCGAGGCCGAGCTCGACCGTTCCATCCTCAACTACGCCATCCTGACCGGCGCCTTGGAACTGCTGCCGCAGTCCTGGGCCTCGCTCGCCATCATCCCGCTGCAGATCAAGATGGTGTACGAGATCGGCAAGGCGCACGGGGTGACGCTGGACCAGGGCCACATCCGTGAATTCCTGGCCACCGCCGGGGTGGGGCTCACCTCCCAGTACCTGGAGCAATTCGGCCGCAAGCTGCTCGGGGGGCTCTTGGGCCGCGCGGGTGGCAAGACCCTCGGCAAGGTGGGCGGGGTGGCCACCGGCATGGCCTTCTCCTTCGCCACCACCTACGCCCTGGGCCAGGTGGCCAAGCGCTATTACGGCGGCGGCCGGCAGATGAGCACGGCGCTGTTGAGACAGACCTTCCAGGACCTGCTCGGGCCCGCCAAGTCTCTGCAGGCCAACTACCTGCCGCAGATCGAGTCGACGGCGCAGGGGCTCACGGCCGCCAAGGTCATGGCCATGGTGCAGGGTGCCCGACCGTGAGGCTCTTTTCCCCGCTGTACCGGCGTGTCATGCAATGGTCGCGCCACCCGCGTGCGCCCTGGTATCTGGGTGGGCTCTCCTTCGCCGAGTCGTCCTTCTTCCCCATCCCGCCGGACGTCATGCTGGCGCCGATGGCGCTGGCGCGGCCGGACCGCGCCTGGCGGCTGGCCCTCATCACCACCCTGGCCTCGGTGGCCGGCGGGCTGGCGGGCTATGCCATCGGCCACTTCGCTTTCGAACTGATCGCCCCCTGGATCGAGGCGCGGCCGCGCTATGCCGAGGGTTACCGGCTGGCGGTGGACTGGTTCGAACGCTATGGTTTCTGGGCGGTCTTCGTCGCCGGTTTCTCGCCCATCCCCTACAAGGTCTTCACCATTGCCGCCGGCGTGCTGTCCATGGCCCTGTTGCCCTTCGTCCTCGCCTCGGTCATCGGCCGCGGTGCCCGTTTCTACCTGGTGGCGGGGCTCATGCGGCTGGGCGGGGCGCGCATGGAAGCGGCCTTGCACCGTTATGTGGACACCCTGGGCTGGGCCGTGGTGGCGGCGGTGGTCATCGCCCTGCTGCTGATGCGCTGAATCCCGGTCAGCTACCCGCGCCGCTGTCCATGCCGCAAGAGCCTAGCGCATGAAACCGCCGCCCAACCCCGGCCACCCCTATCACGGCCGCGAGATCGCCCTGCTCACCCAGCACGGCAAGGAGATGATCCTCGCTGCGGTGCTCGATGCCGCGCTGGGCTGCCGGGTGCAGCGCGTCGGCGGCTTCGACACCGACCGGTTGGGTAGTTTCACGCGCGACATCCCGCGCGCAGGCAGCCAGCGCGAGGCGGCGCGCCGCAAGGCGCTGATCGGCATGGAGATCGCCGGCCTGCCGCTGGGGCTGGCCAGCGAGGGGGCCTTTGGCGCCGACCCCTATCTGGGCGCGGCGCCCTGGAACACCGAGATGGTCCTGCTGGTCGACGACCTGCACGGCATCGAGGTGGTGGGCCTGGCCCAGGGACCCACCCGCTTCGCCCACAGGCTGACCGGCGACTGGCTCGAGGCGCAGCGCTTCGCCGCCGAGGCGGGATTTCCCGAGCACCATCTGGTGGTGCGCCCGGCCCACCCGGAAGCCCCCCGCATCGTCAAGGGGCTCGACAGTTGGGCGGCACTCGAGCGGGCCTTCGCCCACGCCCGCGCCGAGGCCGACAACGGGCTGGTCTGCCTCGAACACGACCTGCGTGCGCATGCCCACCCCACCCGTCGGGGGCTGATCCGCCGGGCGGCGGAGGACCTGCGCGACAAACTGCTGTCACGCTGCCCCGACTGCGGCGCACCCGGCTACTGGCCGGTCGAGCGGCTGCCAGGGCTGCCCTGTGCCGACTGCGGCGCGCCCACCCGCGAGGCCCGCGCCGAGGTCTGGGCCTGCCCCCGCTGCGACCGGCGCGAGACGCGAGCGCTGGCGGCGGTCGCGGCCGATCCGGGCGCCTGCGACTGGTGCAATCCGTGATCCCCGCGGACACCGTGCGCCTTGAGCGCGAGGCCCTTGCCATGAGCCTGGCGGTGGCCGCTGCGGTGACGCTGGCCGTGCCGCCCGTCGCCCAATGGCCGGAGTATCACGACTTCGCCGACCGGCGGGCCTGGCTGGGCGTGGCCAACTTCGCCGATGTGGCCTCAAACCTGCCCTTCAGCCTCACGGGGCTGGCCGGGCTCGCCGCGCTCGCGCGCGGACGTGTGGGTCGTTTCCACGACCAGCGCGAGCGCTGGCCCTGGGCCGTCTTTTTCACCGGACTCACGCTGCTGGGACCCGCCTCGGCCTATTATCATCTCGCCCCCGACGACCGGGGACTCATGCTGGATCGGCTGGCGATGGCGGTGACCTTCATGGGCTGGTTGGCCATTCACCTAGCGGAACGGCTGGACGTGCGCCTCACCCTGCGTCTGCTGCCCGTCCTGCTCATCCTCGGCCTGGGCAGTGTGCTCTACTGGTATGCCACAGAGCTCGCCGGACGCGGCGATCTGCGTCCCTGGGGCTATGTGCAGTTCTGGCCGGTGCTGCTGGTGGGCTGGCTTGTCTGGCGCCGCCCGGCGCGTTACACCGGTTCGATGGCCGTGGCCGTGGTCTACGCCTGCTATGCCCTGGCCCTGCTGGTGGAGTGGCTGGACCGCCCGATCTTCGAGGCCACCGGGTTCGTCTCCGGGCATACGCTCAAGCACCTGATCGCTGCTGCGGGCTGCGTCTGGGCCCTGGCCTGGCTCATGACACGGCGACCGCTTCCACCCATGCCATCCTCGCCGTTCGCAGGAACTTGAGTGCGTTGATCCATGCGCGGACTGTTCATCACCGGGGCCGACACCGGCGTGGGCAAGACCCATGTCGGCACCGCCTTGGCGGCGGCACTCGTGGCCCAGGGGTGGCGCGTGCGGGCGCGCAAGCCAGTGGAATCGGGTTGTCCCCGTGTGAACGGCGAACTGCGACCTCAGGATGCCCTGGCCTACGCCGCCGTCACCGGCGAGCCACTCGAGGCCGTCTGCCGCTACCGCCTGATGGCCGCGCTCTCGCCCGAGCGGGCCGCCCGGCTGGAGGGTGTGGGCTATCGCCTCAGCGACCTCGTCGCGCATTGCCGCGCTGGCCTCGGCGCCGAGGACTTCCTGCTCGTGGAGGGGGCGGGCGGCTTCCTCTCGCCGATCGCGCAGGACGGGCTCAATGCCGACCTCGCCCTGGCCTTGGGACTGCCTGTGCTGCTGGTGGCCGCGGACCGCCTGGGTGCGATCCACCAGGTGCTGGCCAGCGCCGAGGCGATTGAGCGGCGTGGGCTGAAACTGACGGGGGTCGTGCTGAGTGAGATCAGCCCACAGGGTGAGCCGCTCTTGGACAATGCCACCGATCTGAAACGCTGGATCAACGCCCGGGTGGTGCGCCTGCCGCACGGCGCCGAGGGACCGGTCGCCGCGCGTCTACTGCTGCCCCTGCTCGCCGGCTAGGACGCGCCATGGCTGCGGTCGATCTTGACCGCGGCCAGGATGCCTTCGAGCAGGCGCACCGGGTCGGGCGGGCAGCCCGGGATCTCCACGTCGACCGGGATGACATTCGCCACCCGCCCGCGGCTCGCGTAGCTCTCGCCGAAGATGCCACCCGTGCAGGCGCAGTCGCCCATCGCCACCACCCATTTCGGTTCCGGTGTGGCCTCGTAGGTCCGCTTGAGGGCCGTCTCCAGGTGGCGCGACACCGGCCCGGTGACCAGCAGCACGTCGGCGTGGCGCGGGCTGGCGGCGAACTTGATGCCCAAACCCTCGAGGTTGTAGTGCGGGCCGTTGAGGGCGTGGATCTCCAGCTCGCAGCCGTTGCATGAGCCGGCATCGACGTGGCGGATGGTCAGCGCCCGGCCGAAGACCTCGTACAGCTCTGCCTGCAGCGCCTGCAGGCGCACGCGGTAGGCCGCATTGGCCGGCGGCGCCGGTTCGGTCACCCGGCCGGTCTTGAGGATCTTTCGCAGGATGAGGTGCGTGGCCATGGCTAGAGGTCGTGACCGCTGTAAGACAGATTGAAGGACTTGTTGATGAGCGGGAAATCCGGGACGATGTTGCCCAGGATACCGACCTCCAGCGCCGGCCAGTTCTGCCATGACGGGTCATGCGGGTGTACGCGGTCGAGCCGGCCATCCATGCCGATGCGCACCGCCACCAGGACGGGGCCGCGCCAGCCCTCCACATAGCCCAAGCCCTCGCGCACGCCGTCCGCGTGCGGCACCTCCGCCTGCAGGGGGTCGGCGGGCAGCCGCTGCACGATGGCCTCGATCAGGCGCAGCGACTCGAACACCTCGGCAAAGCGCACCTCGACCCGGGCCAGCACGTCACCGCGTCGGTCGGTGGCCATGTTGACCTCCAGCCGGTCGTAGGGCGGGTGGGGGAATTGCACGCGCAGGTCCCAGGCCTGGGCGCTCGCCCGGCCCGCCAGGCCGATGACCCCCAAACGCGCGGCCATGGCCGGGTCGACCCGGCCGGTGTGGGCGAAACGGTCCTGCACACCGGCATGCTCGTCGTAGACCGCCTTGAGCTCCGCGACCTCGGTCCTCAGCCGCCGCACCAGGTCCAGTAGGGCGTCCGCCTCGCCGAGGTCGGTCGTTACGCCGCCGGGGACGATGCAGTCGAAGGCATAGCGGTGGCCGAACAGTCGCTGTGCCAGGCGCAGCCAATCCTCCTTGAGCCGCCAGAACTGGGCGAAACCGAAGCTTAAGGCCACGTCGTTGCCGAGATAGCCCAGGTCGCCCAGGTGGTTGGCCACGCGCTCCATCTCCAGGAGCAGGGCCCGCAGCCACAGCGCCCGCTCGGGCACCGTGAACCCCAGCGCCGCCTCCACGGCCATGCAGTAGGCCCAGGTGTAGGCTGAGTGGCTGTCACCGGACACGCGCCCGGCCAGCCGCGCGCCCAGCGACAAATCCATCCCCTCGAAGCGCTTCTCGATGCCCTTGTGGGTGTAGCCCAGCCGTTCCTCCAGCCGAAGCACCTTGTCGCCGACGACAGAGAAGCGGAAGTGCCCTGGTTCGATCACGCCGGCATGGATGGGACCGACCGGGATCTCGTGTACGCCATCGCCGGCCACGCGGATGAATGGGTAGGCGTCCGCCTGGGTAGGTGAGGCGGGAGGGGGCTGACTCGGGGCGTCCTTGCGCAGGGGGTATTCGTCTTCCCCCCAGGCGGTGTGGCGCAGCCATTTGCGGCCATCCACCGCGCCGCTGGCGCGCAGCCCCAGCAGGTCATAGGCGGCGCGTTGCATGCGCTCGGCCTGGGGGAAGATGGCGGCGAGGTCGGGATACTCCGGGGCTGCGGCGGGCAGATCGGCCTGGGTCCAGACGAGCCCTTGGCTCGATAGGAATACCATATGCAGGCCGAAGCCGCGCCCGAGATGGCGGTCGTCGCTACCCCACAGGGCCAACAACTGCCCGCCTTCCTCTTGGATGGCGCGGGCGAAGGCCGGCAGCCGCTCAGGTGCGAGGCCGAAGCGCCAGACGGCGCTGCCGCCCTGCGGGGTGAGGGTGAGTTCGATGTCGCCGATGTGCGTGTCCATGTCGCCTGACCCTCAGCCGCCGAGCAGGCACGCCGCCTGACGATACCAGTGGGCGAGATAGCCCGGAATGAACAGGCCCAACATCAGCACCAGCGCCAGGTGGACGAACACCGGCAGCAGGGCCGGCTGATGCGGCAGCCGCGGCAGGGTGGTCTCGCCGAAGACCATGGGCTGCACGCGCCCGAACATGGCAGCGAAGGCCACGCCCAGTGCCGTGAGCAGCACCGGGGTGGCCCAGGGGTGCTGGTGCATGGTGGTGGTGATGATGAGGAACTCGCTGGCGAACACGCCGAATGGTGGCACGCCCAGGATGGCGATGGTGCCGAGGATCAGGCCCCAACCGATGGTGGGATTGGTCTTGATCAGGCCACGGATGTCCTCCATCACCTGCGTGCCAGCCTTTTGCGTGGCATGACCCACGGCGTAGAAGATGGCCGACTTGGTCAGCGAGTGCACGGTCATGTGCAACAGCGCCGCAAAGGAGGCCACCATCCCACCCATGCCGAAGGCAAAGGTGATCAACCCCATGTGCTCGATGGAGGAATAGGCGAACATCCGCTTGACGTCGGTCTGTCGCCGGATGAGCAGGGCGGCGACGAGCACCGACAGCAGCCCGAACCCCATCATCAGGGCACCGGCCAGGCTGGCGCCGCCCAGCGCCCCGTCCACCAGGACCTTGGAACGCATCACCGCATAGAGGGCCACGTTGAGCAACAGACCCGAGAGCACGGCGGAGATGGGGGTGGGCCCCTCGCCATGGGCGTCGGGCAGCCAGCTGTGCAAGGGCACCAGGCCCACCTTGGTGCCGTAGCCCACCAGCAGGAAGACGAAGGCCAGCTGCAGCACGACGGGTTCCAGCCGGGTCTTCACCGCATTGAGGTGCGTCCAGGACAGTGCCCCGCCGCCAGCGCCCAGCACCTGTTCCGCCGCGAAATAGAGCAGGATGGTGCCGAACAGGGCCAGCGCGATGCCAACGCCGCAGAGGATGAAGTATTTCCATGCGGCCTCCAGGGCGGCCGGTGTGCGGTAGAGCGATACCAGCAGCACGGTGGTGAGGGTGGCCGCCTCCATGGCCACCCAGAGGATGCCCATGTTGTTGGTGGTCAGCGCCAGCAGCATGGTGCCGATGAACAGTTGATAGCTGGCGTGGTACAGGCGCAGCCGTGCTGCGTTCACCCGGCCGTGCGCCTGTTCGATGCGCATGTAGGGGCGCGAGAAGAGCGCCGTGGTGAAGGCGACGAAGGCGGTGAGCGCCACCAGAAAGACGTTGAAGGCATCGATGTAGAACCAGCCATCGCCGCCGATCAGCACCGGGCCTTCCGCCACGATGTGGGCGGTCAGCCACCCGGCGGCGATGAGGGTGGCCAGGCTGAAGGCGGCGTTGATCTCCGGGGCATGCGCGCGATGGCCCCAGAAGGCCAGGGTGATACCGCCGGCGAGCGGCAAGCCCAGCAACCAATACATTTCCATCTACGCCGTCCTCCCGAGTGCGGCGCTGGCAAGCGCGTTGCGCGGCAAAGAGGAGATGCCGACCGGGCTCATTTCTCCCGCAGTCGCTCCATGTGCTTGAGATCCATCGAGTCGAAGGTCTCGCGGATGTGGAAGAAGAAGATACCCAGCACGAACACGGCCACCAGCACGTCCAGGGCCACGCCGAGCTCCACCACCAGGGGCATGCCGTAGGTGGCGCTGGTGGCGGCGAAGAACAGGCCGTTTTCCATGGCCAGGAAGCCGATCACCTGGGGGATGGCCTTGCTGCGCGTGATCATCATGAGGAAGGCGAGCAGCACGCTGGCCAGCGCAATCCCCAGGGTGGAGCGCGTCACCGTGCCGGCCATCTGCGAGATGGGCAGGGCCAGGTTGAAGGCGAAGATCACCAGAATGATGCCGATCAGCATGGTGGTGGGGATGTTGATCATCGGCTCCACCTCCCGGTCCACGTCGAGCTGGCGGATCAACCGGAAGAAGTACCAGGGCACGAGGACCACCTTGAGGCCCAGGGTCAGGGCGGCGGAGTAGTAGAGGTGATGCTGACCGGTGGACCAGGCGACGATGGCGGTCGAGGTCGCCAGCGCTGCCCCCTGCCAGGCGAACAGGGTGATCAACCCGACGATGCGGCGCTGCGACAGCATGGCGAAGGCGATCAGCAGCAGCAGCGCGGCCAGCAGGTTGACGACTTGCAGGTGGTAGGTCAGGCTCACCTCAGACCTCCAGCAGGAAGTGCGTGAGCATCCCAAGCACCGCCAGCAGGAAGGCGGTGCCAAGGAATTCGGGGGCGCGGAACAGGCGCATCTTGGCGTTGACCGTCTCCAGCAGGGCGAGCGCCGCCCCTCCTATCGCCAGCTTGAGGGCAAGCGCCAGCAGGGCGAGCGGCAGGGCGTTGAGGTCCCCCGCCGGTGCGATGCCCCATGGCAGGAAGAGCGCGATACCCAGGGTGGAGTAGGTGAAGAGCTTCAAGGCCACCGCCCACTCGATCATGGCCAGGTGCCGGGCGGAGTATTCCAGCACCATCGCCTCGTGGATCATGGTCAGCTCCAGATGGGTGGTGGGGTTGTCCACCGGGATGCGGGCGTTCTCGGCGGTGGAGACCATCCAAAAGGCCACCGCCGCGAAGGCGAGGCTGGGATAGAGCGCGAATTCCTGGTGGGCCAGGCGGTCCACGATGTGGGGCAGTTCGGTGGACTGGGAGATGAGGCTGGCGGTGAAGAAGACCATCAGCAGCGCCGGCTCGGCCAGGAAGGCGATCAGCATCTCGCGTCGCGCCCCCAGGCTCCCGAAGGCGGTGCCGATGTCCAGCGCCGCCAGGGCCTGGAAGACCCGGGCCAGGGCGAACAGGCCGACCAGGGCGATCACGTCCGCCGCCGGCGAGAACGGCAGATCGTTCGCCAGGGTGGGGACGATGCCGGCGGCCAGCACCATGCAGGCGAAGATGATATAGGGGGCGAAGCGGAACAGGCGGGTGGCGTCGTGCGCCAGCACGGCGTCCTTGTGGAAGAGCTTGCGCAGGTTGTAGTAGGGCTGCAGCAGGGGCGGCGCGACGCGGCCCTGCAGCCAGGCGCGGCAGACGTTGACCCAGCCCATCAGCATGGGCGCGAGCACGAGGGCCAGCAGGGTCTGGCCGATCTGGAGCGCGATACCGGTGGTCATGGGGCTAACGGGTGACGAAGACGAGCAGGAAGATCAGGGTGGCGAAGCTGTAGATCAGATACCACTGGATACGACCGTGCTGCAGCCGGCTCGCCTGCGCCGAGAGCCAGGCCGCCGCGGCGGCGATGGGCTGGTAGAGCCACAGCCAGACCTTGTCGCGGCTGTCGCCACGGTATTGGGGTTGGCGATCGAAGGGGTCGGGGGTGATGCGCTCGACCCGCATGAAGGCGCTGAAGATCAGACGTATGGGTTGGCCGAAACCCTCGGCGCTGTCCTGCATGCGCGCGTCGAGCTCCGGGTAGCCGCAGTCCCAGGGGGCGGCGCGGCGCACCCGGCCGTGGTAGACGTATTTCACGCCGAAGAAGACCAGCAGGGTGATGGCACTGACGACGGCGAGGAACACGAGCGGGGCGTAACTCGCGCGCTGCGCGGACAGCGGCGCGACCATGAGCCAGTTGCCGTCGTTGGGCAGGGTCTGCTGGAGCAGCGCCTCCACCACGGGGTTGAGCCAGCCGATCATCTGCGAGGGTACGAGCCCCAGGACCACACAGCCCGCCGCCAGCCCCAGCATACTCAGCCGCTCCGGCCAGCCGGCCTCGTGCGCCTCATTGAGTTCAGGATCGCGCGGCTGGCCGAGGAAGATGACGCCGTAGAACTTCACCATGACATAGGCGGCTAGGGCGGCGGCCAGCACCACCACGGCGGCGGCCACCGGGATGGCCATGTTGAGATAGGGCTGGGTGAGGCCGGGCGTGAGCAGGAAGGCCTGCAGCAGCAGCCATTCGGAGACGAAACCGTTGAGTGGTGGTAACCCGGCGATGGCCAGGGCCCCCAGCAGCATGAGCCAGGCCGTCCAGGGCATGAAGCGGATCAGCCCCCCCAGGCGCCCCATGCGCCGCTCGCCGGTGGCATGCAGTACCGAGCCGGTGCCGACGAACAACAGGCTCTTGAACAGGGCGTGGTTGAGGGCGTGATAGAGCAGGGCGGTCAGGGTCAGTGCCGCCAGGGCCCCCTTGCCATCGGCGTGAAAGATCAGGGTGAGGCCGAAGGCGGCGATGATGAAGCCGATGTTCTCGATGGAGGACCAGGCCAGCAGCCGCTTCATGTCCGACTGCACGGCGGCGAAGATCACGCCATAGAGGGCGGTGACGAGCCCCAGGGAGAGGGCCACGGTACCCCACCAGGCCGGCGGCGCGCCGATGAGGTCCAGACTGACGCGCAGCAGCCCGTAGATCGCGGTCTTCAGCATGACCCCGCTCATCAGGGCGGAAACCGGGGAGGGGGCCGCTGGGTGGGCCTCCGGCAGCCAGACGTGCAAGGGGACCAGCCCCGCCTTGGCACCGAAGCCGAACAGGGCGAGCAGGAAGGTGACTGAGGCCCAGGCGGGGTTCAGGGTGTTTTCCCGCATGGCGTCGAAGCTGTAGGCGGCCATGCGCGCCGGATCGCTGCCGTGCAGCACGCCGAAGGCGAGCAGCAGGGCGACCGCCCCGACATGGGCGATGAGCAGGTAGAGGAAACCGGCGCGGCGGATGTCGGGGATCTTGTGGTCTGTGGTCACCAGGAAATAGGACGCCAGCGCCATCAGCTCCCAGGCCACCATGAAGGCGTAGGCGTCGTCTGCCAGCAGCACCAGGGCCATGCCGGCGAGGAACAGGTGGTACCAAAGGCTCAAAACGGCGAGCGGGCCGGCGGCCATGTGCCGGAAATAACCGATGGCGTAGATCCCCACCCCGGACGAGGCCACCCCCAGCAGGATCAGGAAGAATCCGGACAGGGCATCCAGGCGCAGGTGGAAGGGCAGCTCTGGCAGGCCGATCGGCAGGATGAACTGGGTCGGCGGCGAAGCCAGGGCCAGCGCCCCCAGGACCGCCATGGCAGCAGCCCCAAGGATGCCGAGCGGAAAAACGACCCAGCGCGTGAGGCCGGCCTGCGTCTGCAGCGCCAGGCTTGCAGCGGCCAGCCCGAGCCAATACAAGACGACGGCCCAGGCCCAGTCCAGGAGCGTGGTCTCAGGCATGGCCTGCAGACGGGACGTGCGCTACCCGGCGCACCTGCGAGTGCCTGCGACGGGTGATGGGGATTCTGGACATGGGGCGCGCCGGCCGGCGGATACCAAGGGGATATTGACAGGATATGCATATGCTATGAGCATAGCATTATCATGGCATGATAATATCAGACGACCATGGAACGCAAGACGGCCCGCTTAACCGTGCTGCTGGACCCCGCCAAGAAGAAGGCCTTCGAACAGCTTTGCGCACAACAGGACATGACGCCCTCGCAGGTGGTGCGTCAGCTCATCCGCGAATACCTGAAGCGGCATGGGGTGGAATGGCAACCCAGCGGGAAGACCGCGCCGGCGGGCGAGGACGGGGCCGACGTCGCGGCGGGGCGGGAACGGGGCTAGGTCACGGCCGGCGTCGGTCGGCGCAATGGCTCCGCTGCGGACGGCGAATGACCCGTTGCCGCGGCGGGAGAGGGCGATTCAGGGCGCTGTGAGGGTGCGGCGGCATCGCCGCCAGACTTGGCACGGCACGGGTGTGATGCATCGACCCCGGGCCGAACGCGCCTGCCTTAGATCCGCACCTGCACCTCTTCCTTTGCCGACATGGCCGCGATGGAGCGCTCGAGATCGATCTGGGCCGGGTTGTCCCGGGGCATGGCGCTCAGGCATTGGTACAAGTCGTCCTGCTCCAGGATCTCCTGACGGCCATCGGCATACTGCACGAAGGCGGCCCAGGGCACGAACTTGGTCAGCGGGAAGTCGTCGCCCAGGTGCGGCGAGATGTCGATGTTGAGCCCGCCCACGAAGACCAGGTTCTTGCCACGCATGGCCGGTGACTGCAGCAAACTGCGGTAGGTGCGTTCGAACTCGGCTAAGGTGTTGGCGCAGGCGGCGGTGAGCAGCGGGTGTTTGGAGGTCAGGATCCAGGGCATGGGGGCGAGCAGATTCTGCTCCAGCTGGTCCTGGAAGGGGTCGGGCCAGCTGCCCTCGCGCTGGAAGTAGAAGTCCTCCGCACTGAGGTGTTGGCCGATGGCGATGCTGCCCGTCTCCGGCCAGGTCGCCTCGCCCAGGCGGGCGACCAGGCTATCGGCGGCGCGATAGACATAGCCGGTGCTGCGGGTGGCGAGCGGGCGGGGCAGACCCCGCTCGGCATCCTGAACCAGGTTCTGCGCGACGAGGTAAAGCCCCTGCTTTTGCGGATGGGCGATCAGCAGATAGTCGATGAGCACCGCCGGCTGGCCCTCGTGGCGCAGCAGGCGCACGCTCTCACAGGCGTAGGTGTAATCCTTGGCGTATTGCTCGACGATGCGGCCGATCTTGCCGCAGGCGCAGGTGTTGCCGCCGTGCTCGGTGTGCAGCCGGCGATAGACCCCGAACTCGCCGGTATCGGGGTCATAGCCGACATGGCTGGCCTGGAGCAGGACCAGGTCCTTGCCGTGGTCGGCGTGGGGTGCGTGCCGCTCCACCGAGACGATGCCGCCCACGCGGCCGTGGTTGAAGGGAAAGGCGCCGAAGTGCTTGGCTAGCAGGATGATGGGAAAGCCCTGGCTCTCATCCGAACAGAAGGCGCGGGAGGGCATGATCTTGCCCGGCGTGAAGCCCAGTGACAGGCACCAGTTGTAGAGCTTGGGCACGAAGCTGTTGTAGCAGAGCATACGCCCTTCCAGCTTGAAGCTTTGCAGTGCGGCGGGGATGCTGGCACGGTTGGAAAACATGGGGTGAGTAGCGGGGGCGCGGATGCGAATCGGCTATAATCCTAAAAACCGCAGTTGACCGCTCTTATGGCTTCGTAACAGCTCGATGATGCATGAGATTTTGCCTCCGGTCATCCGCTCCCAGAGGGTGAACACGCTCCGCGCCCGCCTTCGGTCTTGTACGCCCGTCTGGCTGCGTTGCTCCTCCTTGCAGGCAGCCCACCCTGCGGCGTCGTCGCGCCTTGCCAGCCGG
>JAKADY010000057.1 GCA_021826065.1 Pseudomonadota bacterium | reverse complement strand
CCGATCTCCGGTGCTGCTGCTCGACACCGACATGCCGGTCAACCACCCGCAGGACCGCGAGATCACCCACTACCTCTACGGCGGCGACGAGGTCTACCGCATCAAGCAGGAGCTCGTCCTCGGACTGGGCGGGGTGGCCATGCTGCAGGCGCTGGGCTTCAACATCCTCGGCTACCATATGAACGAGGGCCACTCCGCCTTCCTCACCCTGGCCCTGCTGCGTCGCTTCGCCTACGCGGCGGAGGACCTACGCCCCGGCGAGATCCCCTACGACATCCCGCGCGTGCGCGATCTATGCACCTTCACCACCCACACGCCGGTGGAGGCGGGGCACGATCAGTTCCCCTACGACCTGGTGACCCGCATCACGGGCGATCTGCCGGAGCTCGACACCCTCAAGCATCTGGCCGGCGCCGACCGTCTCAACATGACGCGCCTGGCGTTGAACCTCTCCGAATACGTCAACGGCGTGGCCAAACGCCATGCCGAGACCTCACGGCGCATGTTCCCCGGCTATGCCGTGCACGCGGTCACCAACGGCGTGCATTCCTCCACCTGGACCAGCCTGCACCTGGGCGCACTCTACGATCACTACGTGCCGGGCTGGTGTCACGAACCGGAGCTGCTCTCGCGCGCCGACCGCATCCCCGACGACCGGCTGTGGGAGGCCCATGTCCAGGCCAAGCAGGACCTCATCGTGCGCGTCGGCCAGCTCACCAACGTGCGCCTCGACCCCGAGCGGCCCATCATCGGCTTCGCCCGCCGCATGACCGCCTACAAACGGCCGGACCTCTTGTTCTCCGACCTCGCCCGGCTCAGGGCGATCGCGCGCCGCTACGCTTTCCAGGTGGTGATGGCGGGCAAGGCGCACCCGCGCGACGAGGGGGGCAAGCTCCTGATCCAGGCCTTGCACGGGCATATCCAGTCCTTGGCCGGCGAGATCCCCATGGCCTTCCTGCCCGACTACGACATGGCGCTGGCGCTCACCATGGTCGCCGGCTCGGACGTCTGGCTCAACACGCCGCTACGGCCCCTCGAGGCCTCCGGCACCAGCGGCATGAAGGCGGCCTTCAACGGTGTGCCGCAGCTGTCCGTCCTGGACGGCTGGTGGGTGGAGGGCTGCATCGAGGGGGTGACCGGCTGGGCCATCGGCGACGATAACCCCAGTGCCAACGGCAACGATGCGGCCAGCCTCTACGACAAGCTGGAGCGGGTGGTCCTGCCGCTGTGGTACGAAAACCGGGCCGGCTGGGTCCAGGTCATGAAGGGCGCCATCAGCAAGAACGCCGCCTACTTCAACAGCCACCGCATGTTGCGGCGCTATGCGGCGGAGGCCTATCTCAGGTGACAGAGGACAGAGGACGGAGGACTGAAGACTGAAGGATGGAGGGCGCTGATAACCTGGAACGCTGCCGCCGGCAGCCGACGGGCGCGACAGTCCTCGGTCTTCAGTCATCAGTCCTCAGAAGTCTGTCCTCAGTCCTCTGTCCTCCGTCCTCTGTAAAGGGCTCGGGTCGGTGGATGTGATAGCCCTGGGCGTAGTCCACGCCGATCTCGCCGAGCTTCTCCAGGATGCTGGCAGTTTCGACGAACTCGGCCACCGTCTTTAGCCCCAGGTCGCGCCCGATCTGGGCCATGGCGTTGACGATCACGTAATCGAGCGGCTCGGCATCGACCTGACGCACGAAGGCGCCGTCGATCTTGAGCGTGTCGGCGGGCAGCTCTTTGAGATAGGCGAACGAGGACATGCCCGCACCGAAGTCGTCCAGGGCCAGGCCACAGCCCAACCCCCGCATCGCCTCCATGAAGCGGCGCGCCGCGGCGATGTCCTGCACCACCGCCGTCTCCGTCAGCTCGAACTGGATGCGGCCCGGTGAAATACCCGTGCGCTCGAAGAGGTCTTTCAGGAATTCGACGAACAGGGCATCCGACAGGCTCTGGGCCGAGAGGTTGACGGCATAGCGGGCGGTGTCGTGGGTTGCCGCAGCGAGATACTCGGCCAGACGGCGGATGACCCAGCGGTCCAGACTGGGTGCCAGGCCATAGCGCTCGGCGGCGGACAACACGATCTGCGGCGTGCGCACCTCGCCTTGCTCATCCACATAGCGCAGCAGCACCTCGTAATAGCCATCCTGCGCGGGTTCGGCGACCGGGGCGATGCGCTGCCGCCAGAGCTGGAAACGTTTCTCCTCGAAGTAGCGCTCCAGGCGGCCGATCCATTCCATCTCCTCGGACTGGATCTGCAAGACCGGGTGTTCCGGCTGCCACACCTCCACCCGGTTGCGCCCCTTGCGCTTGGCGAGATAACAGGCGGCATCGGCGCGCGCCAGGATATGCTGGGCCTCCTCGCCGGCGGCCACTTGGATGAGGCCGACGCTCGCCCCCAGGTTGAAGCTGCGCCCGCCATGGCGGTAGGTGTGCGCGCGGATGGCGGCGATTAGCCGCTCGGCGAGCTCGGCAGCCGTCACCAGGTCGGTGTCGAACAGCAGCAGCCCGAATTCGTCGCCGCCCAGCCGTCCCAGGACCGGCGCATCACCACCTGCCGTTGGCGGCGGCAGCGTGGCGCGCATCACCCCCGCGATCTCGCTGAGCAGCTCGTCGCCGGCGGCGTGCCCGCAGGTGTCGTTGACCAGCTTGAATTGGTCCAGGTCGATATAGCCGAAGGCGTGGTGTCGCGTCGGTTGCTCGGCCAGCTGGTGCAGGGCGCGTTCGATGCGTCCCTCCACGGCGCGACGGTTGGGCAGCCCGGTGAGGGGGTCGTGGAAGGCGAGCTTGCGCAGCTCGGCCAGCATCGCGCGGCGCTCGCTCTCGTTGCGCAGCACCATCACCGCGCCGCACAGGCCGCCATCGGCGGCATGGATGGGCGCGGCCGAATCGCCAACCGGCGTCATGACACCGTCACGCGCGCGCAGGAATACATCGCCGCCAAGTGAGACCGGGGTGTCGCGGCGCAGCACCTCGCGCAGCGGGTGGGAGGGCGGCTGCCTTTGCCCCTCGAAGACCAGGTCGACGACGGTCTCCGCGGGCCGAGCCAGCGCCTCGGATTCCACCCAGCCGGTCAGCCGCTCCGCCGCCGGGTTCATGAAACGCACCGCGCCATCCCCATCGGTGACAATGACAGCCTCGTCCAGCGATTCCAGGGTCACCCGCCAGCGCTCCTTCTCGGACGCGATCTGTTCCATTTGCGCCTGGATGCGGGCATAGGCGGCATCCAGCGCCTTGGCGGTGGCGACCAGCTCGGGCGGTGCATGGCGGGGCAGATGGAGTGGCCCGCCGCCACCGCCGGCGGCGAAGTCCTCGCCCCGGCGGGCGAGATGCTGCAACCCTTGCAGGTTGGTGCGCATGATCCAGGACATCAGCAGCGCCAGCAACAGGCCGGCACCGAGCGCGCTGACCGTGATGCGCGAGAGCAGCTGCCACAGGCTCTCCTCGACCGGCGTGGGCGGGATGCCCACCTCGACGCGGCCATAAGACCGCCCGCCGACGACGATGGGCCGCTGTGCCGGGGTGACCTCGAGGCCGAGCAGACGGGCGAACCACGCCGGCCGGCTCGCCGCCGACGGGACGGCCTGGGTGGCAAGGACATGACCGTTGTCGGCCAGCCTCGCCCAGGCCAGATTGCCGCTCGCCACGGCCCGGCGCAGTTGTTCCTCCGCGCTGGTGTAGTCGGCCAGGATCAGCGGCTCTGTGAGCGTGAGCGCCAGCACCTGGGCCTCGCGTTCGGCTATCTGCCGCAGGGCGCCGGCGCCCACCGCCCGCGCGGCCTCGAGCGTGTAGGCGCCGCCGATGGCCAGGGCGACCATCAGCACGGCGAGAAGCGCGGCGATGAGCCGGGTGCGCAGGGACAGGCGGGCGATGAGTGGCCTCATTGCCCGGCGAGCGGCACGCGGGTGGCGCGGAAGAAGCGCCGGTAGCCGTCGTAGTCGCGGTCGTTCGCGGCGACGAAGCCGCGCGGCGCCGGCAGCTTGAGTTTCGCCGCCGCCTCACGCAGGATGCGCTGCCCCTCGGGGTCTTCCCTGAGGGCGAGCAGCGCCTGCCGCACGGCCTCGCGCACCGCCTCCGGCACCGCCGGGTGCGCCATCACCGCCAGGTCGTAATAAGGCTCGGACTGCCACAGCACGCGGTAGGCGAAGCCCTCCCGTCGCGCGTAATCGGCCATGACCTGGTCGTTGACCCCGGCGGCGGCGACCTTGCCATGGCGCAGCAGCCCCATGGCCGCCTCCTGCGTGCCGGCGAAGACCGGTTCGACCTCCACTCCGGCCTTGAGCAGGGCATCATAGGGCAGGAAATAGCCTGTGAAGCCATATGGGTTGGCGAAGGCGATACGTTGCCCGGTCAGATCGGTCAATTTTTGCACCGGGGATGATGCGGGCACCACCACCTGGCCGCGGATGCCGCCGCCCTCCTGGCGGGCGATGACCGTAAAGCCCAGCCGGTCACGCTCGGGCGTGAACATATGGTTGCTGTAGACGAAGGCCAGCTCGCCGCGTGCCGCCATGTCGGTGGTCTCGTTGGCCGTGCGGCCGATCCTGAGCGTCAGCGGCACGCCGGCGCGCGCCGACACCCAGGCGAGGATGGGATTCCAATACTCGGCGGTCAGCGTCGGCGAGCGGTGGTTGAGCACGCCGAACGGGTAGGGGCCGCCCGACTGCCAGGCGGCGAGCGGCGGCGCGGCGCAGAGCGCGAGCAGGGTCAGCAGCAGGCGGATCATAGGCTCCTCCAGACGAGCAGGCTGCCGCTGAAAAGCAGCAGCCCGCTCAACACGCGGGTGAACTGCTCGCGGCTCAGCCCCAGGTGCACCCGCCCGCCCAGGCGCAGGCCCAGCCAGGCGGCCGGCGCCATGACGGCGAGCATCAGGGCATGCTGGGCGGTGTAGTGTCCGCCCAGGGCAAAGCCGGCGATGCGCAAGCCCCCGTCGAGCACGAACAACATGGCCAGGCTGGCCAGAAACACCGTCTTGTCCAACTGCCGCAGCCGGTAGTACATGACGTAGAAGGGACCCCCCGTGCCGAACAGTCCACCGACAAAACCGCCCAGCAGTCCCGCCGGCGCCGCCCAGCGGCGCGAGACCCGCGTCTGCGGCAGCGGCAGGAGCTGATAGAGGGCGAAGCCGATGACGAACAGGCCCAGGGCGAGCTTGAGCCGGTCGTGATCGAGCTGTCTGTGCAGATAAAGCGACAGCACCACCCCGGCGGTGGCGAACGGCAACAGCGGCAGCAGGTCCCCCCAGGCGATGAGCCGCCGGTGCCGCCAGGCCTGCAGGATGGACCCGCCATTGTCCAGGATCACCACCAGCGGCACCACCACGGTAAGCGGCAAAGACAGAGCCAGCAGCGGCGAGGCCACCAGGGCGGAGCCGAAGCCGGCCACACCGCGCACGAAATAGGCGGCCAGGGCGATCAGCGGGGCGAAGAGGATGGGCGTCTCCATGTTTTTTTTGCGGGTAGTCTAGCCCAAAACCCATTGCCTTGTCCGCGGCGACGGGCTTAGGCAAGATAGGCGGATGAAGCTCGCCCTGGCCCAGTTCAACCCCACGGTCGGTGATCTCGAGGGCAACGCCGCGCGTATCCTCGAGTTGGCCCGCGAGGCCCATGCCGCCGGTGCCGCGCTGCTCGTCGCCCCCGAGCTCGCGCTGTGCGGCTACCCCCCCGAGGATCTGGCGCTGCGCGAGGATTTCTACGCCGAGAACGCGCGTGTGCTCGACGATCTGGCCGCGCGGTTGCCGCTGGGGCTTGCCGTCGTCTTGGGCCACCCGTTGCGGGAGGGGGCCAGCCGCTACAACGCCGCCAGCGTGCTGCGCGACGGGCAGGTCATGGCGGTCCATCGCAAGCAGCGGCTGCCCAACCACTCGGTGTTCGACGAACTGCGCACCTTCACGCCGGGCGAGACCCCCACCGTGTTCGAGTGCGCCGGGCTCGCCTGCGGTCTGCTCATCTGCGAGGACCTCTGGCACCCCGAGCCGGTCGCGCAGGCGCGGGCGGCCGGCGCCCAGCTCCTGTTGGTGCTCAACGCCTCGCCCTTCCACAAGGGCAAGCCGGCCGAGCGTTACGAAGTTGCGCGCAGCCGCATCGCCGAGGCTGGGCTGCCCGTGGTCTACGTCAACCTGGTGGGCGGGCAGGACGAACTAGTCTTCGACGGCGGCAGCTTCGCCCTGGATGCCCAGGGCACGGTCACCGCCCAGCTTCCCTTCTTCACCGAGGGACTATCCCTTCTGGAATACCGTGACGGTGCCGCCCGGGGCGAGATCCAGCCGCTGCCGGGGCTGGAGGAGAGCGTCTACCAGGCCCTCGTCCTGGGCGTGCGCGACTATGTCGGCAAGAACGGTTTTCCTGGCGCCATCGTTGGCCTCTCGGGCGGGATCGACTCGGCCCTCACCCTCACCATCGCCGTCGACGCCCTGAGCCCCCAGCGGGTCGAGGCGGTCATGATGCCCTCGCAATACACCGCCGACATGAGCCGCGAGGACGCCGAGGCCCTGGCCCGCCGGCTCGGGGTGACCTACCGCGTCATCCCCATCAAGCCCATGTATGACAGCTTCCTTGCCGCGCTGGCCGACGCCTTCGACAACCTGCCCTACGACGTCACCGAAGAGAACATCCAGGCACGTATCCGAGGGGTGCTGCTGATGGCCCTGTCGAACAAGTTCGGCAAACTGGTGCTCACCACCGGCAACAAGAGCGAGATGGCGGCCGGCTACGCCACCCTCTACGGCGACATGGCCGGGGGTTTCGCCGTGCTCAAGGATGTGGCCAAGACCCTGGTCTATCGGCTCGCCTGCTGGCGCAACCAGCGTGACAGCGTGATCCCCACCCGCACCATCGTCCGCGCCCCCAGCGCGGAGCTCAAGCCCAACCAGACCGACCAGGACTCGCTACCGCCCTACGAGGACCTCGACGCCATCATGGAGCGCTACATGGAGCTCGACCAGTCGCCGCGCGAGATCGTCGCCGCCGGCTTTCCCGAGGACGTGGTGCGCAAGGTCGTGCGCCTCATCGACACCTCGGAGTACAAACGCCGCCAGTCCGCGCCGGGCGTGCGCGTGACCAAGCGGGCCTTTGGCCGCGACCGGCGCTACCCCATCACTAACCGCTACCGCGCCCCTTTCTGACGAGGAGGACCCATGAAGAAGATCGAGGCCATCATCAAACCCTTCAAACTGGACGAAGTGCGCGAGGCGCTGTCCGCCGTCGGCGTGGCGGGGCTCACCGTCACCGAGGTCAAGGGCTTCGGGCGGCAGAAGGGACACACCGAACTGTACCGCGGCGCCGAGTATGTGGTGGACTTCCTGCCCAAGGTCAAGATCGAACTGGTGGTGGCCGACAGTCTGGTCGAAGCGGCCATCGAGGCCATCCTCAAATCCGCCCGCACCGGCAAGATCGGCGACGGCAAGATCTTCGTCACCCCGGTCGAGCAGGTCATCCGCATCCGCACCGGCGAGACCGGTGAGGCGGCGATCTGAGACCGATCGATACAGTCCCCTGGCTCAGGCCACCGCCGCCAGCGCCGCCCCCTTGAGCCCCACGTCCTCATCCAGCACCACGTAGACCGGCACGCGCTGCATCCAGGCGGAGAAGCGACCCTTGTCGCGAAATCCGGCGAGGAAGTCTTCCTGCTCCAGGATGGGCAGGATCTTGGGGGCGATGCCGCCGGCCAGATAGACGCCGCCAAGGCATTGGGCGATCAGGGCGAGGTCGCCCGCGGTCTGGCCGAGGATACGGCAGAAGAGCCGCAGGGCGGTGACCGCCACGGGATCCTCCCCTGACAAGGCGGCGTCCGTGATCTGCTCTGCACTACGCGTCGGGGCGGGGTTGGGCAACTCGGCATCCTTCCAGCAGAAGCGGTAGAGCTGGGCGATGCCGGGGCCGGAGAGGATGCGCTCGACCGAGACGCGGCCGTGGATCGCACGCAGGAAGGCGAGCAGGCGGTCCTGCTGCGGGTCCGCGGGGGCGAAGGAGATGTGTCCGCCCTCGGAGGCGATAGTCCGGTAGCGGCCCTCGAACCAGGCCGTCTGCACCACACCCAGGCCGGTGCCGGCGCCGAGTGCAAGGCGGGGCGCTTGCTCGACCGGCTCGCCCGGTTGCAGCACGACGCGGCCGCGTTCCTCCAGGACCGCGAGGCCATAGCCCACCGCCGCGAAGTCGTTGATCAGGCGCACCTTGGCGATGCCGGTGTCGGCGGCGATGACCTCGCTGTCGATCACCCAGTCGAGGTTGGTGAGCTTGACCCGACGTCCGTCGGTGGGGCCGGCCACGGCCAGACAGGCCGCCTGCGGCCGCGACTTGCCTTCCAGAAAACGTCGTAGCAGGTCGTCCAGGGTGTGCGCTTCGGCATTGCGGAAGCGTTCCACCTCGCGCAGCCGCACGCGGTTGATGGCCACGTCGGCCAGGGCGAGCCGGGTGTTGGTGCCGCCGATGTCACCGGTGAGGACGATCATGGTCCGGTTGGGGAAGGCTGTTGGGCAAGGTTCAGTCCTCGATGATCTCCAGGCTGAGCAGCTCGTCGCTCAGCCCGGTCTCGTCCGCGGTCAGGACGTTGATCATACGGGTCTCGTTGGCAAAGTCCCAGGGGCGGCCATGCATGTCGGCCTGGATGACAGAGGCGGCGCCGTCGGCCTCGAGCACCAGGCTGGGCGGGGACTCCACCACCTCCACCACGACCCAGGGGCGCCCCTCATAGCGCACGCGCAGCCCGATCAGCGCGCGCAGATGCGGCAGGGTGATCCTGGGGGTGTCGCTCACCGGCCGAGCCCTTCCAGCCAGCGTGCATAGAGACGCTCGGCAACCGTCTGCAGGGGGGCGAGCAGCGCGGGGGTGGCGGCCAGGATCTGCTCGGGGGTCTGCACGGCGGGGCTGTCGGCGGCAGCGATCTCGTCGGCACCGATGGCGCACCACTCGCGGATCATCGCCTCGGTCATCTCCACATGGCACTGCAGCGCCAGGTGTTTGCCCAGGACGAAGCCCTGGTTGGCGCAGTGGGCGCTCTCCAGGATTCGGGTCGCCCCGGCGGGGATGGAGAAGGTTTCGCCATGCCAGTGGAAGGCCTGGAATTCGGTGATCTCGCCCAGCCAGCGATCCGCTGCCGGGCTTGTCACGCGGCGCACCCGGCCCCAGCCGATCTCCTTGACCGAGTTACGCGTGACAGTGCCGTCCAAGGCCTTGGCCATGAGCTGGCCGCCCAGGCAATGGCCTAGGACCGGAATGTCCTGCGCCACCGCCTGCTGGATGAGATGGAGTACGGCCGGTATCCAGGGCAGGTCGTCGTTGACGCTCATCGGCCCGCCCATGAAGACCAGACCGGCAAAGGCGGACGGCTCGGCCGGCACGGCGTCGCCCGCATCGATGCGGATGAGCTGCCAGGGGTGGCCGCGTTGTTCCAGGTATGTGGCAAAATGGCCCGGACCCTCGCTGGGGGCGTGGCGGAAGACGGCGATGGGGCGCATCAGGGAGGTGGCGGTATGTTTAAAGCATTGCTGGCATTATGCCTGGTTGGCGTCGCGATGGCAGCGGCGGCGACCAGCGTCAGCGTGAGCGGGGTGATGGGCGATAAGGCCCTGATCAGCGTGAACGGCAGCGCACCGCGGGTGATGCGTCCCGGCGAGACCGTGGGTGGGATGCGCCTGCTCGCGGTGGGTCCGGACGGCGTCGAGGTCATGCTCGACAACCGGCGCCACACGCTCGCCATCGGTCAGGGGGTCAACGCCGCGGCACCCAGCGCCGCCCCGCGTGCGGTATTGACCGCCGACGGTCGTGGCCACTTCATCGCCAACGGGATGGTGAACGGCCTGCCGGTGCGCTTCATGGTGGACACGGGCGCCAGCCTGGTGGCCCTGCCCGCCAGCCTCGCCCGCCAGGCCGGGGTGAGCCTGGCCAACGCCGTCCCGGTGATGATCAACACCGCCAACGGCCAGGCCCGCGCCCAGCGCGTGGTGATCAACCACCTCAAATTGGGCGACATCAGCGCCAACCTGGTCGAGGCCGTGGTCGTGGACGACGCCGCCCTGACGCTGCCGCTCTTGGGTATGAGCTTCCTCAACCGGGTCAGCCTGCAGCGCGAAGGCGACGCCCTGGTGCTGATGCAGCGTTACTGAGCCGGATTCGGCGTGGGTGGCTGGGCCGACGCCGTGGCTTGTTGACGCAACTGCCGCGCCGCCGCAACCATGTTCGCCAACGCCGCCTCGACCTCGGGCCAGCCGCGCGTCTTCAGCCCGCAGTCAGGATTGACCCACAGGCGCTCGCGCGGGATGCGCTCGGCCGCCTTGTTGAGCAGCGCCGTCATGGCCTCGACGCTCGGCACGTTGGGCGAATGGATGTCATAGACGCCCGGGCCGATCTCGTTCGGATAGGCGTAATCGGCGAAGGCCTCCAGCAGCGCCATGTCGGAGCGTGCCGTCTCGATGGTGATCACGTCGGCATCGAGCCGGGCGATGGCCTCGATGATGTCGTTGAACTCGGAATAACACATGTGGGTGTGGATCTGGGTCGCGTCCTTGACCCCGGCGGTGGCCAGGCGGAAGGCTTCGACCGCCCAGGCCAGATAGGCCGGCCGTTCGGCCAGGCGTAAAGGCAGGGCCTCGCGGAAGGCCGGCTCATCGACCTGGATGATGCGGATGCCGGCGGCCTCCAGGTCGCGGATCTCGTCGCGCAGGGCAAGGGCGATCTGCAGGGCCACCTCACGGGTGGGCAGGTCGTCGCGCACGAAGGACCACTTGAGCATGGTGATGGGGCCGGTGAGCATGCCCTTCATCGGTTTCGCGGTGAGCGACTGGGCATAGGTGATCCAGTCCACGGTCATGGGCGCGGGGCGGCTCACATCGCCGTAGATGATCGGCGGCTTGACACAGCGCGAGCCATAGGACTGCACCCAGCCGTGCTCGGTGAAGGCATAGCCGGCGAGCAGCTCGCCGAAGTACTCCACCATGTCGTTGCGCTCGGCCTCGCCATGCACCAGCACGTCCAGCCCCAGACGCTCCTGCACGCCAACCGCATGCCGGATGGCCTCGCGCATGCGTGCCTGATAGGCGGCCTGATCGATGAGTCCAGCCTTGTAGTCGCGCCGCGCGGCGCGGATCTCGGCGGTCTGCGGGAATGAACCGATGGTGGTGGTCGGGAAGGGCGGCAGTTGCAGCCAGGCGCGTTGCGCCACGGCGCGCTGGGCATAGGGGTGGGTACGCGCCAGGTCTTGCGGCTGGACGGCCGCCACACGCGCGCGCACGGCGGGGTCGACCACACGCGGCGAGGCGCGGCGGCGAGCCAACGCCTGGCGATTTTCCTCCAACTCGGCGGCCACTGCGCCGCGTCCCTCGGCGAGGGCACGCGCAAGCGTGTGCAGTTCGGCGAGTTTTTGACGGCCAAAGGCGAGCCAGGACTTGATCTCTGCGTCGAGCCCTTCCTCCAGATCGAAGTCGAGCGGCACGTGCAACAGGGAGCAAGAGGGCGCCAACCACAGCCGCTCGCCGAATCTCTGGTAGAGCGGCTCCAGCCGGTCAAGCGCGCGGTCGAGATCGGTCCGCCAGACGTTGCGCCCATCGACGATCCCGGCCGAGAGCACCTTGTGCGCCGGCAGCCAGTCGGCCACGCGGCCGAGCTCCTCAGGGGCGCTCACGGCGTCCACATGCAGGCCGGCCACGGGCAGTTGCACCGCGGTGAGCAGGTTGTCGGCCAAGGGGGCGAAATAGCTGGCGACCAGGAGCTTCACGCCCTGATTGTGCAGGCGGTGGTAGGCCGACTCCATGGCCTGGCGCCAGCGGGCGTCGAGATCCAGGGCGAGGATGGGTTCGTCCATCTGCACCCATTCCACCCCCTGGCGGGCCAGGCGGGCGAGGATCTCGCCATAGACGGGCAGCAGGCCATCGAGCAGCGCGAGTTTTTCGCCCGTGCCTTTGAGCTTGGCCAACCACAGGAAGCTCAACGGCCCCAGCACCACGGCCTTGGGCGTATATCCCAGGGCCTGGGCCTCGGCGACCTGTTCAAACAGATCACCGCGTGCTAAGCGGAAGGGCTGCGCCGGGGTCAGTTCGGGCACCAGGTAGTGGTAGTTGGTGTCGAACCATTTGGTCATCTCCAAGGCGGCGGTGGCCTGGGCATCGTCGGGACGGGCGCGGCCGCGCGCCTGGCGGAAATAGGTGTCGAGGTCGATCTCCTCCGGGGCGCGCCCATAGCGCTCGGGCACGACACCCAGGCGGCAGGCCATGTCGAGCACGTGGTCGTAGAGGGAAAAATCCCCCACGGTGACGAAGGCAAGGCCCGCCTCCGACTGCAGGCGCCAGTGCGCAGCGCGGATCTCGCGCGCGCGGCCGAGCAAGGCATCCGCCGGCAGTTCGCCCTTCCAATAGGACTCCAGGGCCCACTTCAGTTCGCGCCGGGCCCCCATGCGGGGCATCCCCAAGGTATGTACGATCGGCATGCGAATATCTCCTGTCTTAAGTTGCGAGGAGTATGCCGAACGTGGATCATGAGAGGATCGAATATTTATCATGGAATATTGAAATCCATTCATGATAGAGCTGCGCCACCTCAACACCCTGCTCGCCGTGGCCGAAAGCGGTCGGCTCAGCCTGGCCGCCGAGCGGCTCAACCTCACCCAGTCGGCGCTGTCGCACCAGTTGCGCGAGCTGGAGACGCGGCTCGGTCTCAGCCTCTTCGACCGCAGCAGTCGACCGTTGCGGCCGACGCCGGCAGGGCGGCAGGTGCTGGCCGTGGCGCGCCAGGTCATCCCGGAGATCGAGCGGCTCGAGACAGAGTTGCGCCGCCTGGCGCGGGGCGAGGCGGGGCGGCTCGCCATCGCCAGCGAATGCCATAGCTGCCTGGATTGGCTCCTGCCCCGATTGGCGCGTTACCACGCACGTTGGCCGCAGGTGGAACTGGACGTTCAGCTCGTCGCCGGCCTGGACGCCCTACCGCGTCTATTGGCAGGCACCCTGGATGTGGTGCTCACCCCCGACAGGCGGGACCTGCCCGGCCTGGCCTGGCAGCCCCTATTCGACTATGAGCTGCTCCTGGTGACCGCCCGCGACCATGCACTGGGCGCCCGACCCTGGGTCGAGCCCGCAGATCTGGCCGGCCAGACCCTGCTCACCTATCCCGTCGAGCGCGCGCGATTGGACGTCTTCACCCGTTTCCTCTGGCCCGCCGGGGTGGAGCCGATGCGCGTGCGGCCGGTGGAATCCACCACCCTGCTCATCGAGCTCGCCGCACTGGAACAAGGGGTCTGCGTGCTGCCCGACTGGGCCTGTTCGACGGCCCTGCGCGAGGGGCGGATCAGCGACCACAAGCTCGGGCGCCATGGGCTCAAGGGCCGGTTGTGGGCCTGTCATGCCGAGGCACAAGCGAAGCTGCCGCATATCCGGGGTTGTCTCGAATTGCTCGCCGCGGATACGGCCTGAGCGGCGAGTGTAGTGGCTTAACAGGATGTTGAAAAACTCCCCGCCGCCGCGCCATCTGGCCAGCGAGCATGAGAAAATATCCCCATCCCCAACCTGAGCTGACAGCCATGCGTGGAGCCGACGTCACCCAAGCCAGCCCGTTTATAGCGCAGCCTGGAAGAGCGTATCCCCCAGGACCATCCCTTGCACGGGCTTTAAGCGGTGGTAGATGGCATCCTGACGAGTATGAGCCTTAAGTTCGACGCCTTGTACGCGAAGACCGGCCGCAGTTCGATTCCGCCCGAACGGCTGCTGCGTGCAAGCCTCATCTAGACCCTCTGACTGCCTCCGCTCCGAGCGGCAACTGGTCACCCCTATCGAA
>JAKADY010000010.1 GCA_021826065.1 Pseudomonadota bacterium | reverse complement strand
GGCGCTCCGCGCCCAGCGCTTCTGTCATCTGTGCCTCCAAAATCTGGTTCAGCACCGCCTCCACCAGCTTGGCCAACCCATCCTGGCTGCCCAGCAAGCCCGGCAGCAATTCCCTACTTACGCTAACATCAATCCCAGCCATCGCTTCCTCCTATCGGTTGATCAACGATTCGACACCGTCAATTTACCGATTCGAAGCGGTGGCTACCTCCACACCCGATTTACAGCAGTTTACGGACTCAATCGCGCCGGCGCCGTAGGGGCAACCGAATGTCAAAGAGGGTACTGTCATGCTCGTACGTCTGCACAAAAAGGCACGCACCACACCTGCCATCCGCGCTTAAGCTGCTTAAGCAGCACGCTCTCAGAGCGCAAGCTTGCGACCCTGTATGGCATTTCCCGCAGCACGGTGCGGAAGTGGAAATACCGCGAGGACGTCTGCGACCGATCCCACCGACCGCACAACCTGCTCACCACTCTGACCCCGGCTTGAGGCAGGCCAATAGTCGTCGAGCTGCGCCGTAGCCCGCCGTTGCCCTTGGATGACCTGCGGGTCATCACCCGTGAGTTCATTGACACAAGCCTCCCGCTCGGCCCTGCGGCTGCCTGCGCCGGCACAAGGTCGAGAACCTCAAAGCCCTGCTAGCCGAGGACGACACGCCCAAGCACAGCCAAGACTATCAGGCACTCAAGTGCCCGGCTTCGTCCACATCGACGTGAATCCTTACGCAGATGCCGGATGGACCCAAGCGCCAGTACTTGTTCGTGGCCTGTGAGCGGGCTACCTGCTGGGTCTACCAGGAACGCCTGCCCGACAAGTCGGCGCATCAGGCCAATGGCTTCCTGCAACGACTCATCGATCGGGCCTCTTTCAAGATCAAGAAGGTCCTCACAGAAAACGAGCCGAAGGCGAGTTTCAGCGGAGCTAAAACGAGCCGAAGGCGAGTTTCAGCGAAGCGACAACGGCAAGGCGTTTACCGACCGCTTCGCCGCCAACGGCGAGCGTATCCCAACCGGCAAACACCCCTTCGATCAGGTCTGCCAGGCCCATGGTATCGAACACCGTCTGATCCGTCCCAGAGCAGTCGCAGTACCCGCGGCATGGTCGAGCGCTTCAACGGGCGTATCAGCGAGGTGCTGGCCACCACCCGCTTTCAGTCCGGTGAACATCTGGAGCAGACCTTACAGCGCTACGCCGCCTTATACAACCAGTCCTGACCCAAGAAGGCGCTCGGCCATATCACACCTCAAGAGGCCCTCAAAAACTGGTATGCTGAACGACCCGATCTGTTCAAAAAAAGTGTTCATAATCAGGCGGGACCTGACACAGGCTTTCAGGCGTCACGTCATGCGCCAGTTGTCCGAATCGCAGCCACGCACGGGGTACCTGCGCTTCCCGCTAAAATTCTGGATTCCAGCTTTCGCTGGAATGACGTGGAGGGTTAGACGACCGACCTGGGTCTTGAGCCCCAGACATGTACGCACATCGGCAGCGCGTTACACCCTTCAGCGGGGCGGTGTGGACCTCGAATACCTCGAAACGTGGAGTAGCAAGCTTAGCACCCCAAGGCTCAGGTACGTTATGGGCACAGGGTAACGCCCTGTATTCATTCGGCGGTCAGTCTGCAGTCTCTACCCGTTCCTGCTCGTCGAGTCGCTCCAGGATCGCCAGCGCGTGTTCGACATTGCCGCGCGCCGCCAGGGCGCGGAAGTGGTTCTCGGTATCCCAGCTCGCCAGCGCACGGGCCGAAAGCTCCTCGATCAGCTTGTTGACCGATAGGCCGCGGCTTTTGGCGAGCAGCTTCAGGCGCTTTGCCGTATCATCGGGCAAGCGGATGGTCATCGTCGTCATGGCCAAATCTCCAAACACTGCGCAGGCGTTACCACCGGCAAGTCTCCCAGCCGCAATTCTCCGCGGCTGAGGTCACGCACGTTATGCGTCACGATCCCGGCCGCCCCACCCGCCAAGGCCAGCTCCACCAGGTGGTTGTCACCTTCATCGGGCAAGTTCGGACGCCATAGGTAATAAGTCGGCACCCACTCAGCACTGGAGGCCAATGCGGCCAACACCGCTTCGCATTCCTCGGATGCTAAAGCCGTACCCACCATCCCCCGACCCAGCACATCGCAATACTCAACCACAGCCCATTGCCAAACAGCGGTCGATACCTGCCCAACAGGCAACGCCTCAGCACCTCCCGCGAGGCGCCACCTCCAGAGCGTAAGGCCGCCACGAAGACGTTGGTGTCGAGGACGAGCCGTATCATCATTGATAGCATATACGACAGCACTGGTCAGGACAAACGGTCGGACACAAACCGTTGCCCAGACGACCGTCCGTTCCTAACGCACGTCCATGCTGGATGAACTCATGGCGATCGCCTCTGATCCATCGACCGCGGTGACTTCAAGCCGCTGCAAAGCTCATGCTCGTGGCGTTATCGTGTGGGCGACAGGCGGGCTGTCAGCGTTATGCGCACACCCTGCGCCAGACGAGGGATTTGGGCATCCGGCCTTCGCCGGTATGACGGCGCGGGTGGACGGCTGCCCTGGCCCGGAGCCTCAGACGTGCACGCTCACCGGCAGCGCATTGCACGCCTCGCCGGGTGCGGTGGGAACCTCGAACACCTCGAAGCGCTGGGCGGCGAGGTCGGCGAGGATGTAGGTGGGGCGGGCGCCGACACCGCCGACCGTGCCGGGGTTGATGAGAAAGGTGGTGCCGCCCTTGACGTTTTCCACTTTGCGCACGCTGGCGCGGTGGTCGTGGCCGCAGCAGACGAGATCGTAGTCGCCGGTCAGCGCCATGGCGGCGGCGTAGTGGGGATAGTGGACCATGAAGATGCTGCGACCGTCCAGGTGCACCACGGCATCCTGGCCGTGGTAGCGCACGACGCTGTCCGGCTCGTGGGCGAGCTTGTTGAGGGCGTAGAGGTCGCCGGTGTTGTTGCCGTGAATGACGTGCACCGGCAGGGCGAATTTTTTCAGCACCCGCAGGGTGGTGGGCGCCACCACGTCGCCGCAGTGCAGCACGGCCTCGGCGCCGCGCGCCTTGGCGTCCTCGACGGCGTGCTCCAGCAGCCGCCGGTTGTCGTGCGAGTCGGAGAGGATGCAGATCAACATGGCCGGAATCGGGAATCAGGGATCAGGAATCAGAAAGGTTTGCGCGGCTTCGCCGCGATCATCTGATTCCTGATGCCTGACCCCTGATTCCTGATCAGAACATCGGTTTTTCGGGGGCGTTGTTGTACATGGCGACGCTGTCGAGGATCTCCTTCTTCGCCGCCTCGGCCCCCTCCCAGCCGACCACGCGGACCCACTTGCCCTCCTCCAGATCCTTGTAGTGCTCGAAGAAGTGGGCAATGCGGTTCAAGAGGTCGGCGGGCATGTCCTCGGGGCCGCGTACATTCGCCCAGCAGCGGGTGAGCTTGTCCACCGGCACGGCCAGGACCTTGGCGTCGTCGCCGGACTCGTCGGTCATGCGCAGCAGGGCGACAGGGCGGCAGCGGATGACCGAACCGGAGATGAGCGGGATGGGGGTCACCACCAGGACGTCGCAGGGGTCGCCGTCTTTGGACAGGGTGTGCGGGATGTAGCCGTAATTGCACGGGTAGTGCATGGCCGTGCTCATGAAGCGATCGACGAACAGGGCGCCGGTCTCGTGATCGACCTCGTATTTGACGGGGTCGGAGTGGGCGGGGATTTCGATGATGACGTTGATGTCGTTGGGCACGTCGCGGCCCGAGTTGACCCGGTCGAGGTTCATGGTGAGTGTCCGGTCGTTTGTGTGGCATTGGATTATAGCTTCCGGGCTGCGACTGCGTGGGTCGGCTGTGGCATCATGCCGGCCGTGAACAACAAAGACAGCACGCACGCATGTCCGATTGCGAGGAGTACGTCATCCGCGGCGAGACCCAACAGGGCCGCAAGTTCCGGCCCAGCGACTGGGCCGAGCGCCTTTGCGGCCTGTTCGCGACGACGGGCCCCGACCACAGGACCCGCTACTCGCCGGACGTCTTCCCGGTGAGCCGGGACGGTTTGGTCTGCGTGGTCGTGAACAAGCGGCTGCAGGCACAGGACCCGATGGTGTTCAAGTTCCTGATGGATTTCGCCCGCGACAACGAGCTAGTGGTGGTGGAGGGGCGGCGCTCACCCCGCAGTCGTGCTTGACGCGGGCATCGACGCGGGGAACGGGTTGGGCTGCGCTGGCCCGATGTTTAGTGTCCCATTCCCGGCATGGCGGTGGATGCGAACGAACTACCGTTCGCATCCACCGTATCACCCCCACCCCGGCCCCCGGATCGGGTCGGGGGCAGGCCTTCCCCCCTCAAGGGTAAGGGTGCATCGGGTGCTGGCGTTCTGGATCTGTGTCCCCCAGATGGGCTGGGGTTGACTACCCGCGACAGGGCTGAGCAGCCCTGCGCGGCGTCAGGCCATGGCCTTGATGGCGGCGGACAGGCGGCTCTTGTGGCGCGCCGCCTTGTTCTTGTGCACGATCTTCTTGTCGGCGATGCTGTCGATCACGCGCATGGAGGCCTGGAAGATGGCCTGGGCGGCGGCCTTGTCGCCGGCGGCGACGGCCTTGCGGACCTTTTTCACCGCGGTGCGGTATTCCGAGCGCAGCGCCATGTTGTGCAGACGCTGCTTGGCGCTTTGCCGGGCGCGCTTCCTCGCCTGGGCACTGTTGGCCATAGATCAACTCCTTGGGATGCGTCAGATAAAATGTGCATATTAAACAGGCCGGGGTCGGCTGACAAGGCCCTGGCTTGTGTGCTGTATGGCGTTCATGACCAACCCCCGAGCAAATGGGCGTTCCTTGACCCGCACCCAAAACGAGACTACATTTCGACAAAATAAGCCTGGATTGTGGTTACAAATGGACGTCTCCGTTCGGGACTTCAAAGCCCACTTGTCGCGCTACCTGGCCCTCGCGCGTGAGGGAGAAACCCTGGTGATCACCGCACATCGCCGTGCGGTGGCGCGGGTGATTGGGGTGCCGCAGACGGGGGGTGCGTCCCTGGAGACGCTCATCGCCACCGGCGCGGCTCGCTGGAGTGGCGGCAAGCCGCGTGGCGCGCATATCGAGCTCGCTGCCACTGGTGTGCCGCTGTCACGCATCGTGCAGGAAGAACGCGGCTGATCACAACGAGCTTGCGTGGACTCCCCAAAACGGCGAGGTCGCCCGCCTTTGCCCTCTTCCCCAACCCCACAGCGCTTTGAGGCGGAAGCGATGAGAGGCCACCGGCGCGGTTTGCCGTCTGAGCCGGTTTCGTCCATCGGTACTGTGGCAGCGCATGCTGTCGGTGTCGCGACAGAAGTCCCTCCTACAGAGGCTTGCCATACGTTGTCCGTATGTCGAGGCCAGCATTCGGGCTACTGGATGTGGGCAGAAACCGCATGATTCTGTACCTGGACACCTCAGCCCTGGTCAAGCTTTATGTCTCGGAGACAGGCAGCCCGCAGGTGCATGAATGGGTCTCGGCCTGTGAGCTCGCGGCCGTCTGCCGGATCGCCTGGGCCGAGGCCTGCGCGGCGTTCGCCCGCCGTGCCCGAGATGTGCCAGCCGATGCCCCTTCACTGGAACAGGCCCGCGAGGCCCTGGCGAACGACTGGCCACACTATTTCATCCTGGAATTGACCGAGACCGTGGTGGCACGCGCATGCGAATATGCCGAGGTCTTTGCCCTGCGCGCCTACGACAGCGTGCAGCTGGCGGCGGCCAGTACCCTGCGCGAGGCCACAGTGGCCGAGGTGGTGTTTGCCAGCTTCGACAACCGCTTGAGCAAGGCTGCGCGGGTGACGGGCATGGGCGTCATGCCGGTGCCGTGAATGGCCTGTCAGAGAAACCTGTTGCAATCGCCGACGCGAAAGGCTGTGTGTCCCTGTGTGCCGGGCGCTAGGAATATGACCGAGGTCTACGGATGAACCTGCTCAGGGCCCTCGCCTCGGTCAGCTCCATGACCCTGCTGTCGCGCATCCTGGGCTTCGCCCGCGATGCCATCATCGCGCGGGCCTTCGGCGCCGGGGCGATGACCGACGCCTTCTTCGTCGCCTTCAAACTGCCCAACCTGCTGCGGCGGCTGTTCGCGGAGGGGGCCTTCTCCCAGGCCTTCGTGCCGGTGCTGGCCGAGTACAAGAACCGGCGCGGCGAGGCGCAGACCCACGTCCTGGTCAACCGGGTGGCGAGCGTTCTGTTCGTGGCGCTCGCGGTGGTCGCCCTGCTGGGGGTGATCGGCGCGCCGATCATCGTGCTCGTCTCCGCGCCGGGTTTCCTCAGCCGGCCGGAGAAGTTCGCGCTGACGGTGGAGCTCACCCGCATCGTCTTCCCCTACATCCTGTTCATCTCGCTCACCGCCCTGGCGGCGGGCATCCTCAACACCTACAGCCGCTTCATGCTGCCGGCCTTCACGCCGGTGCTGCTCAACGTGGCGATGATCGTCGCGGCGCTGTTCGCAGCGCCCTGGTTCGACCCGCCCGTGCTGGCGCTCGCCTGGGGGGCCTTTCTGGGGGGGATCCTGCAACTGACCTTCCAGTTCGCCGGGCTCAAGCGCCTCGGTCTGCTGCCGCGCTGGGACTTCAACCCGCGTGACGAAGGGGTGCGCCGTATCTTGAAGCTGATGGCCCCGGCCGCCCTGGGGGTGTCGATCGCCCAGGTCTCGCTGCTGATCAACACCCTGTTCGCCTCCTTCCTGACCACGGGCAGCGTGTCCTGGCTGTACTACGCGGATCGGCTGATGGAGTTTCCCACCGGCATGCTGGGGGTGGCCTTGGGGACCATCCTGCTGCCCTCGCTGGCCAAACACTACGCCGATGACGACCCCGGCGAGTATTCCAAGCTGCTCGACTGGGGGCTTCGCATGACCCTGTTGCTGGCCGCCCCGGCCGCGGTGGGGCTGGGGGTACTGGCCGTGCCGCTGATCACGACCTTGTTCCACTACGGCGAATTCACTCCGCACGACGTTGAGATGACGCGGCAGGCCCTGGTGGCCTACAGCGTGGGTCTGCTTGGCCTGATCCTGGTCAAGGTGCTGGCCCCGGGCTTCTACGCCCGGCAGGACATCCGCACGCCGGTGAAGATCGCCATCCTCACCCTGCTCGCCACCCAGGCGATGAACCTGATGTTCATCTGGCCGCTCAAGCACGCCGGGCTGGCGCTCGCCATCGGCCTGGGCGCCTGCCTCAATGCCGCGGTCCTTTTCCACAAGCTGCGCGGTCAGGGCATCTATCGGCCGCAACCCGGCTGGACCGCCTTCCTGGCCAAACTGGGCACGGCCCTGCTCGTGATGGGGCTGTTCCTCTTTTTTGCCATGGGCGCGAGCGAGACCTGGCTCGCCTATCGCGCAGTGGAACGCGTCCTGCATCTTTCGGTCCTTGTCGCATGTGGCGCGGGGCTCTACTTTTTGACGCTGTGGCTACTCGGTCTGCGGTTGGCCGACTTCCGCCGCCGTGCGGCGTAGACGCCCCCCGGCCGCAGGACTAAACTAGCAAGTTTTTCAAGCAGATAAGCGCTATGCTCATCACCCACGGCTGGCCGCGTGCGCAGCGCCCGAATGCAGTGACCATCGGCAACTTCGATGGCGTGCATCTGGGCCACCAGGCCATGCTGGCACGGCTGACGGCCCAGGCGGCGGCGGTGGGCGGGCTGCCCACCGTGCTGACCTTCGAGCCGCATCCGCGCGAGGTCTTCAGCCCCGAGGCGGCACCCACACGGCTGACCAGCCTGCGCGAGAAACTGGAGATCCTGCGCGCCCTGGGCGTGGCGCACGTGCACGTCTGCCGCTTCACCCGCAGCTTCGCCCAGCTGAGCGCCGAGGACTTCGTGGCGCGCGTCCTGGTCGAGGGGCTCAAGGCGCGCTATGTCCTGGTGGGCGACGACTTCCGCTTCGGCGCCCGGCGCGCGGGGGACTTTGCCCTGCTCGCCCGCCTGGGCGCGAAATACGGCTACCAGGCCGAGGCGCTGCCCACCGTCGAGGCGGCGGGCCAGCGCGCCTCCAGCACGGCCGTGCGCGAGGCCCTGGCGGCCGGCGACATGGCCACCGCCGCCCAGCTCCTGGGCCGCCCCTATTCCATCTCCGGTCGCGTGATCGGCGGTGACCGGCTGGGCCGCAGACTCGGGTGGCCCACGGCCAACATCCAGCTCAAGCACAACCGGCCGCCGCTGACCGGTATCTTCGCTGTTCGCGTGCAGGGTCTGGAGCGTCCGGACTGGCCGGGGGTGGCCAGCCTGGGCACACGCCCGACGGTACATGCCAACGGCAAACCCACCCTGGAGGTGCACCTGTTCAACTTCGATCGCGACATCTACCGTGCGCATCTGCGCGTCGAGTTCCTGCACAAGCTCAGGGACGAGGCACGCTTCGCCAGCATCGAGGCCCTGATCGCGCAGATCGAGCGCGACGCCGCGCAGGCGCGGGAGTTGTTGAATGTCTGATACGCACGTGGGCTGCTGGGACGTCAGCACGGCCATGCCCATGCGCGGACTGGCCGGCACCGACCGGCTCTGGACGCCCAGCCGCCCGACGACGCATCGCCCGATCGACCTCTCACCCCCATCCCAGCCTTCCCCCCTCGAGGGGGAGGGCGTCGATGGCTCACCCGCGCCTTAGACAAAAATGCCCGACTACCGATCGACCCTGAACCTCCCCGACACGCCCTTCCCCATGCGCGGCGACCTGGCCAAGCGGGAACCGGGCTGGATCCGGCAATGGCAGGAGAAGCGGCTCTACGACAAGATCCGCGCCGCCGCGGCCGGCCGGCACAAGTTCGTCCTGCACGACGGCCCGCCCTACGCCAACGGCGACATCCACATCGGCCATGCGGTGAACAAGATCCTCAAGGACATCATCGTCAAGGCCAAGACCCTGGACGGCTACGATGCGCCCTATGTGCCGGGCTGGGACTGCCACGGGCTGCCGATCGAGCTGGTGGTGGAGAAGCAGCACGGCAAGGACATCCCGCCGGCGCGCTTTCGCGAGCTGTGCCGCGAATACGCCGCGAGCCAGGTCGAACGCCAGCGCGCCGACTTCATCCGCCTGGGGGTGCTGGGCGACTGGGACCGCCCTTACCTCACCATGGACTACCGCTTCGAGGCGGACATCATGCGCGAGCTGGGCAAGATCCAGGCGAACGGCTATCTCAACCTGGGCGCGAAGCCGGTGCATTGGTGCGTGGACTGCGGCTCGGCCCTGGCGGAGGCCGAGGTGGAGTACGAGGACAAGACCTCGCCGGCCATCGACGTGGCCTTCCCGGTGGCCGACTGTGCCGACCTGGGCCGCCGTCTGGGGCTCGATGCCAGCGGCGACTGCCCGGCCTATGCGGTGATCTGGACCACCACGCCCTGGACCCTGCCCGCCAACCAGGCCGTGGCCGTGCATCCCGACTTCGTCTACGACCTGGTACGCACCCCGCGCGGGGTGCTGATCCTGGCGCGCGACCTGGCCGAGGCGGCCATCCGGCGCTACGGCTTCGAGACGGTGGAGGTCATGGCCCAGGTCCCCGGCCGGGCGCTGGAGGGGCTCAAGCTGCAGCACCCGTTTTATGACCGGCTGGTGCCGTTGATCCTGGCCGATTTCGTGAGCCTGGACACCGGTGTCGGGCTGGTGCACATCGCCCCAGGCCACGGTCACGACGACTACGTGGTGGGCATGCGCTACGGCCTCAAGGTGGACAACCCGGTGGGCGGTGACGGCCGTTTCTACGCCGAAACCCCGTTGTTCGGCGGGATGAGCATCTGGGAGGCGAACCCTCGGGTCATCGAGGAACTGCAGAGGCGCGGCTACCTGCTCGCCCAGGACCGCGTCCGGCACAGCTACCCGCACTGCTGGCGGCACAAGACGCCGATCATCTTCCGCGCCACGCGGCAGTGGTTCATCGGCATGGATCTCAGGGAACAGGGATCAGGGATCAGGAATCAGAAGACCCTGCGCGAGCTGGCGCTGGAGGCGGTGGCCGAGACGCGCTTCTATCCGGAATGGGGGCGGGCGCGGCTTACGGCGATGATGCAAAACCGCCCGGACTGGTGCGTGTCGCGGCAGCGGTTCTGGGGCGTGCCCATCCCCCTGTTCGTGCACAAGGCGACGGGCGCGCTGCACCCGCGCACGCAGGAACTGATCGAGGCGGTGGCGCAGCGGGTGGAGAAGTCGGGCATCGAGGCCTGGTTCAGCCTGGACCCGGCCGAACTGCTAGGTGCAGAATCTGCCGAGTACGAAAAGGTCAGCGACACCCTGGACGTGTGGTTCGACTCGGGGGTGACCCACGCCTGTCTGCTCAAGGAACGCGAGGGGCTCAAGCACCCCGCCGACCTATACCTGGAGGGCTCGGATCAGCACCGCGGCTGGTTCCAATCCTCGCTCCTGACCGGTTGCGCCACCGACGGCCACGCCCCCTACGCGGCGCTGCTCACGCATGGCTTCGTCGTGGACGGCCAAGGCCACAAGATGTCCAAGTCGCGCGGCAACGTGATCGCCCCGCAGAAGGTGGCCGACAGCCTGGGCGCGGAGATCCTGCGCCTGTGGGTGGCGAGCACGGATTATTCCGGCGAGCTGTCCATCTCCGACGAGATCTTGAAGCGCGTGGTCGAGGCCTATCGCCGCATGCGCAACACCCTGCGCTTCCTGCTCGCCAACACGGCGGATTTCGACCCGGCGCGCGACGCGCTGCCGGTCAATGAGTGGCTGACCATCGACCGTTACGCCCTGGCGCTCACCCGGCGGCTGCAGGCGGAGACCCTGGCCGATTACCGCGCCTACAGCTTCCACACCGCTATCCAGCGGCTGCACAACTTCTGCTCCGAGGACCTGGGCGCCTTTTATCTCGACGTGCTCAAGGACCGGCTCTACACCACGGCGGCCGCCTCGCGCGCGCGGCGGGCGGCACAGACCGCGCTGTGGCACATCCTGCAGACCCTCACCCGCTTGATCGCCCCCGTGCTCTCCTTCACCGCCGAGGAGATCTGGGCGCTCATCGGCAAGAGCGAGAGCGTGTTCCTGGAGCTGTGGCACACACTGCCCGAGCAAGAGGGCGAAGAGGAACTGCTGCGGCGCTGGCGACGCCTGCGCGAGCTGCGAGCGCTGGCCACCAAGCGCCTGGAGGAACTTCGGGTCGCCGGCCAGATTGGCGCCTCGCTGCAGGGCGAGGTGACCTATTACGCCGACGGCGAGGACTACGCGCTCCTCGCGAGCCTGGGCGATGACCTGCGTTTCGTCCTGATCACCTCCAGCGCCCGGGTCGAGCGCGCCAGCGGCGAGACCCGCCTGGAGGCGGCCCCGAGCCCGCATGCCAAGTGCGAACGCTGCTGGCACTACCGCGCCGATGTCGGCGCCGACCCGCAGCACCCCGGCCTGTGCGGCCGTTGTCTGAGCAACCTCCACGGCGCGGGCGAGGCACGGACGCATGCCTGATGGGGATCGGGGATTAGGAATCGGAGATCAGCGGGCGGGGCTGTGGTGGCTCTGGCTCTCTGCCCTGGTGTTGGTGCTGGATCAGGCGACCAAGCAGCTGGTCATGGCCTCCCTAACGCCTTATCAGGAGGTCATCGCCGTCACCCCCTTCTTCAACCTGGTTCACGTGCACAACACCGGCGCGGCCTTCTCCCTGTTCGCCGACCAGTCCGGCTGGCAGCGCTGGTTCTTCCTCGCGGTGGCCTCGATCGCCAGCGGGGTGATCCTCTGGCTGCTGGCCGGCACGCGCGGTCGCGCCGTGTTCGCCATCGGACTCGCCCTGATCCTGGGCGGGGCCTTGGGCAACCTCGTCGACCGACTGGCCTACGGCCATGTCGTCGACTTCCTCGACTTTCACTTCGCCGGCTGGCACTGGCCGGCCTTCAACCTGGCCGACTCTGCCATCACGCTGGGGGCGGGCCTGCTCATCTGGGACGGGCTGTGGGGCAAGGGGGCCGATACGCAGCGCCGTAAAGACACGGGTGATCCATGAGGCCAGTTCATCTCTTCGCCCCGCTCATCCTCAATAACCAAGCCAAGCATGTGGCTGTAGGAGCGACGACAGTCGCGACTCTCGTCGCTCCGAGCGGTCCCGCCGTTGTCATCGCCAACCAGATAAGCCGTCCCGAATGAAAGAACAGGCATCAGGCCAGGCTTGTCTCCCACACACGCAGACCGAGGGGGGAGCCGACCCCGCTGCGCGCGCGGTGCGCCTGGGCGACCGCCTCACCCTGCACTACCGTTTGAGCTGCGCCGGCCGGGAGGTGGTGAGCACCTTCGGCGCCGATCCGGAGACCTTCGTGGTCGGCGCTGGCGAGATCGACCCGCGCCTGGAGGTGCACCTGCTGGGTCTGCCGGTGGGCACGCACACGACCCTGAGCCTGGGCCCGGGCGAGGCCTTCGGCGCACGCGACGCGGCCCTGGTGCACCGGCTGCCGCGCACCGATTTCGACCCCTGCCTCGACCTCGTGGTCGGCCATACAGTGGACTTCAGCCTGCCCAACGGCCAGACCTTGAGCGGAACCATCCTCGAGGTGAACGAGACTGACGTGCAGGTGGACTTCAACCATCCCCTGGCCGGCCTGCCGGTAGAATTCGAGGTCGAGGTCCTCGCCATAGAAGCCTGAACATGCCCGACATCCTGCTTGCCAGCCCGCGCGGTTTCTGCGCCGGGGTCGACCGTGCCATCGCCATCGTCGAGCGCGCCCTGGAACGCTTCGGCTCCCCCATCTACGTGCGCCACGAGGTGGTGCACAACCGCTATGTGGTGGACTCGCTCAAGGCCAAGGGGGCGATCTTCATCGAGGATCTCGCCGACGTGCCTGCCGGTGCCACCCTGGTCTACAGCGCGCACGGCGTGCCGCAGTCGGTCAGGCAGCAGGCCGAGGCGCTGGGGCTTAAGGTGTTCGACGCCACCTGTCCCCTGGTCACCAAGGTGCATGTCGAGGTCAGGCGCCTGCACGACCAAGGCTACGAGATCGTCATGATCGGCCACAAGGGCCACCCGGAGGTCGAGGGCACCATGGGGCAGGTCGAAGGCGGCATTTACCTGGTCGAGAGCCCGGAGGATGTCGCGCAGCTCGAGGTCAACAACCCCGCGCGGCTGGCCTATGTCACCCAGACCACCCTGTCGGTGGACGATGCCGCGCGTGTGGTCGAGGCCTTGCGCGAGCGCTTCCCGGCCATCATCGGGCCCAAGAAGGACGACATCTGCTATGCCACGCAGAACCGGCAGGACGCGGTCAAGCAGCTCGCGCGCGCGTGCGACGTGATCATCGTCGTCGGCTCGCCCAACAGCTCCAACTCCAATCGGCTGCGCGAGGTGGCGCAAAACCTCGGCACCCCCGCCTACATGGTGGACAGCGCCGAAGAGCTCCGCCCCGAGTGGATCGCCGGGTGCCGACACATCGGCGTCACCGCCGGCGCCTCCGCCCCGGAGGTGCTGGTGCAGGGCGTCATCGACCGGCTCAAGGCCCTGGGTGCCGAACACGTCAGCACCCAGGCGGGCATCGTCGAGAAGGTGAGTTTTCCGCTGCCCAAGGAGCTGGCATGAACACCCCGTCCCATCCCCCCTCGGAATACGACCTCACACCGCTCACGGCCGCCGAGCGCGACGCCTTGGCGCAGGATCTCACGGCGGAGGAGCGCCGGGTCATCCTGCACCAGGGCACGGAACCGCCCTTCTGCGGCGGTCTGCTGAAGGAAAAGCGGGCCGGGGTGTTCAGCTGCCGGCTATGCGGGCTACCCCTCTTCCGCTCCGAGGCCAAGTTCGAGTCGGGCACCGGCTGGCCCAGCTTCCACACCCCCTACCACCCCGACCACATCCGCTACCTGCGCGACCTGAGCCACGGCATGGTGCGCACCGAGATCCGCTGCGCCCGCTGCGACGGCCACCTGGGCCACGTCTTCGATGACGGGCCGCCCCCCACCGGTCTGCGCTACTGCCTCAACTCGGTCTCGCTCAGCTTCACCCCCGACGCAGACCCGACCTGAATCCGGCGATGGTCTAGCGCGTGCCGCGGGCGGGGACGACCTGCAGGCGGTAGGTGTCGTGGCAGCCGGAGCAGTAGGACAGTGCCTCAGCGAGCTGGCCCAGGGTCAGAGTGGGGTCCGCCTTGGCCTCGGCGTCGCGGGCGATGACGTCGAACACCTCGTGCAGGCCCCAACCCATCTCGACATAGGCCAGCGGCACCCGTTCGCGCATACCCGGCGGCATGTGGTGCAGCACCTTGCCCAGGGGCCTGGCCTCGACCGCCACCGCCTTCATGTCATTGCGCGCGAGGGCGTGGAAGATGTTGTGCAGCCCCTGCAGGAAGCTGCGCATCTCGGCCAGGAGATGGCTGCGCTCCTGGCTGGTGACGTTGATCGGGATGCGGTTGTCCGTACCATTGAGGGGGGCAGCGCTGACGAGCTGGGCAGATACCAGGGCTGTGGCCAGGGCGAGACGGGATGGCAGGCGTGGCATGGTGTCTCCTTCATGGTGGTGGGGCCGTGCGGCCTGGTTCGTTCAGCAAACCCTAATATTCAAATTAGCAGTTCCATGGCGATATTCACCCGCCGGCGCGGGATAATGCCTGCCTGACCCGAGCGACGCTGCATCATGGCCGCCATCCTGCTCTACGACACCACCCTGCGCGACGGCACCCAGCGCGAGGACCTGTCCCTGTCACTGGAGGACAAGCTGACCATCGCCAAGCGCCTGGCCGATTTCGGGATGCATTACATCGAATGCGGCTGGCCGGGCTCCAACCCCAAGGACGCCGCCTTCTTCGAGCGCGCGGCGCGGCTGCGACTGGGTCCCGCCAAGCTGGCCGCCTTCGGCAGCACGCGTCGCAAGGACAGCCGCTGCGAGCAGGATGCCAACCTGCAGGCCCTCGTCGCCGCCGGCACCCCCGTGGTCACGCTGGTGGGCAAGAGCTGGGACTATCACGTGCGCGAGGTGCTCGCCACCACGCCGGAGGAGAACCTGGCGATGATCCGCGACAGTGTGGCCTGGATGAAGCAACAGGGGCGCGAGGTGGTGTTTGATGCCGAGCATTTCTATGACGGCTTCCTCGCCGACCCCGCCTATGCCCTGGCCACCCTGCGCGCGGCGCTGGAGGCGGGGCCGAGTGGCTCACCCTGTGCGAGACCAACGGTGGCAAGCTGCCCTGGCAGGTGGAGGAGATCACCCGCGAGGTGGCGCGCCGCCTGCCCGCGGCGCGCCTGGGCGTGCACTGCCACAACGACAGCGGCTGCGCCGTGGCAAACTCGCTCACCGCCGTGCGCACCGGCTGCGGGCTGGTGCAGGGCACGGTGAACGGCTATGGCGAACGGGTGGGCAATGCGGATCTGGTGACCATCCTACCCAACCTGCAATTGAAGATGGGGCTGGCCGTGCTGCCGCCGGAGCGGCTGCGCGAGCTCACCGCCCTGTCGCGCTTCGTGGCCGAGGTGGCGAACCTCAAGCACGACGACCACCACCCCTACACCGGCCACTCCGCCTTCGCACACAAGGGCGGCATCCACGTGGCGGCTATCCTCAAGCACCCCGACACCTATCAGCACATCGACCCCGCCCTGGTGGGCAATGCGATGCGCTCGGTGATCTCGGAGCTTTCCGGCCGCGGCAATATCCAGTTCCAGGCCCGGGCCATGGGTATGGACCTCGACCGCGAGGGTATGCAGCGGGTGCTGGCGCAGATCAAGCACCTGGAGCACGAGGGCTTCACCTTCGAGGCGGCCGAGGCCAGCGTCGAGCTGATGCTGCACCGCCTGCGACCGGACTACCAGCGTCCCTTCGAGCTGGTGGACTATTTCGTCCTCACCGAACACCGCCAGGGCCGGGGTCTGCTCGCCGAGGGGATGGTCAAGGTGAAGCTCGGCGACACGGTGAAGCTCACCGCCGCGGAGGGCAACGGCCCGGTCAACGCCCTCGCTACGGCGCTACAGACCGCCCTGGCCGAGGCCTATCCGGTGCTGCGCACAGTGCGGCTGACCGACTACAAGGTGCGCATCCTCAACAGCGCCAGCGGTACGGCCGCCGCCACCCGCGTGCTGGTCGATTTCCAGAGCGGGGCCGAGGCCTGGACCACCGTCGGCGCCAGCACCAACATCATCGAGGCGAGCTGGCGGGCGCTGGCCGATAGCATGGAATACGCCCTGATCCGCCTGTCGCGCACGGGCGCCGGCGTGGCCTGAACAAACGCCAGGCAGGCGTGGACTCGGGCCGGACTTGTAATAACCCTGTCGTCTTCATTACATTTTCAACTGCTCGCGCCGCGGAACCCGTCCCCGCGGCGACAGACCAATGAAACACGGTGTCAGCCGCAACCGAGGAGAGGGCGATGCAGGACGTGCGCGACTATCTGGCCCGGCTGTTCGCAGCCGTCTTCATGTGTCCCGTGGCCGTGGGGGTGTGGATCGCCTTCATCGCCGCCGGCTTTGATTTCGGCGGCTTCCTCGCCCTGCTGTCGGAGATCCACCACTACTACATTGGTCTGGACGCGCAGGGGCAGCTCATCTTCAAACTCGAGGTCATCGGCGGCTGGGCCGCGCTCGCCCTGGGCTTCATGTTCCTGAGCTATCTCACCAACCCGCCCCGCTTCAGCTACCGGCTGGAGAAAAAGGGCGACCGGTGGGTGACCGACGTGATCCGCCAGTAGCCCTCGCCGGGCGAGCCGCCTGCCGCCGCCCGTTGTACCATCGGGCCCATGCTCAGCTATCGTCATGCCTTCCACGCCGGCAACCATGCCGACGTGCTCAAGCACCTGATCCTGGTCCATGTCCTGGACCACCTGAATCTGAAGGACAAACCCTGGTGGTATGTCGACACCCACGCGGGGGCCGGCGTCTATGACCTGGGCTCCGATTACGCCCGCCAGAACGCCGAATACGAGACCGGCATCGGCCGCCTTTGGGCGCGTCCCGATCTGCCCGAGGCCGTGACCCGCTATGTCGAACTCGTGCGCGGGCTCAACCCGGACGATCGGCTGCGGCTCTATCCCGGCTCGCCCTGGATCGCCAGCCGGCTGATGCGACGACAGGACCGGCTGTGCCTGTTCGAGCTCCACCCGACGGACGGGCGGCTGCTGAAACAGACCTTCGCTGAGCTGGTCAAGCGGGTGCGCATCGAGGCCGCCGACGGGTTCGCGGGCCTGAAGGCCGTCCTGCCGCCGCCCTCGCGGCGCGGATTGACCCTGATCGACCCCGCCTACGAGGTGAAGACCGACTACCGCGCGGTCGTGCAGGCCCTGAAGGCCGGTCTGGAGCGCTTCGCCACCGGCATCTATGCCGTCTGGTACCCCCTTTTGCCGCGGCACGAGGCGCGCGAGCTGCCGCAGCGCCTCAGACGCCTGCCGGGGATCCGCTGGCTCGATGTGAGCCTGAGCGTGCGGGCGCCGGCGGCGGAGGGCTTCGGTATGCACGGCTGTGGGTTGTTCGTGGTCAACCCCCCCTGGACCCTGGCCGCCACCCTCGCCGCGACGCTCCCCTGGCTCACTCGCATGCTGGCGCAGGACGCCACGGCGGACTACCGCCTGGACATACGGGCGGATTGAGCGCAGACCCATGGAGGAAGGCAAACGCTGCGAACTGGTGAGCTGGAGGCGCTTCCACGCCCTGGCGCGCCACCTGGCACGGCGTATCCACGCCGCCGGCTACCGGCCGGACACCATCGTGGCCATCGGCCGCGGCGGTTACATGCCCGCCCGCATCCTGTCCGACTTCCTCGACGTGCTGGACCTCGCGAGCTTCAAGATCGAGCACTACCACACCACACACAAGGGCCGGCGGGCCATCGTGCGCTACCCCCTGCCCTGCGACCTCGGCGGCCGGCGCGTGCTGCTGGTGGACGACGTCACCGACAGCGGCGACACCTTCAGCGTCGCCCTGGACCACCTCGCCGCCCATGGCCCGCCCCTGGAGACGCGCACCGCCGTGCTGCACCACAAGGTGGTCTCCCCCTACAGGCCCGACTTCTACGCCCAGAAGGTGGTGAAGTGGCGCTGGATCATCTACCCCTGGGCGGTGGCGGAGGATGTAGGCAGCTTCATCCGCACCATGTCCCCGCGCCCGGCGGATGTGGCCGAGATCGAGCGCCGCCTGGCCGCTGAGCACGGCCTGCGCCTGCCGCGGCGGGTGCTGCAGGACATCCTGGAACTCGCCCTCGCCTGAGTGCCTGGGCGAGTCCAGGTCGACCGGCTCAGGCGCGGCCGTGTCCCAGCGCGATGCCGACGACCTCCAGGGCGATGCCCAGGCCCACCAGGACGGCGCCAATCCAGATGTCCTCCGGCGCCAGGAACAGCAGCACACCCCCCAGGACGATCAGGGCCAGCGACAGGGTGCGGCGCGTGCGCACGTTCTTGATCATCGTCTCGACTCCGTGAGCAGCCTCACTTCATCATAGCCGCAGACTACACTGAGAACATCCTTCGCCGAAAAACGAGCGCCTTGCTGCCCATCCAGGCCCTCCCCTTCGTGCCCGGCCATGCGCGCGGGCGCGTCTGCATCGGCGCCGACGGCGCGAACGCGCAGTCCATCGTCGTGCTGACCCAGGCCGAGCTCACGCGGCTCAAGGTCCGCCCGGCCGGGGTGATCCTGGTCGGGGGAGCCCTCTACGCACATCCCACCCTGCGCCTGCTGAGCCAGGGCATCCCCACGGTGCTGTTGGCCGCGCAAGCGGCGAGAGATCTGTCATCCGGCCTGGCCCTCAGCCTCGACGGTCAGACCGGACGGCTGAGCCCGGCCGCGGAGAGCCCTGCCGTCGCGCCACCGCCCACCGGCCCGGCACCGGGGCGGCCCGTGCGGACCCGCGACGGTGTGGCCATCGAGCTGCGCTGCAGCGTCACCGACGCGCGCGGCGCCGCCGCTGCCCGCACCGCCGGCGCCGCGGCCATCGGTCTGGCCCGCTCCGAGTACCTGTACCCGGCCGACGGGCGGCAACCGGACAGGGCCTTCCTGACCGAGGCCTGCGCCGCGGTGTGCGCGGCGGCGGCGCCGCTCAGCGTCACCTTCCGCCTGATCGACATCGCCGGCGACAAGCGGCCGCCCTGGCTGCCGGACGCCCCCGGCCTGGGCGGCACCCTGGGGCTGCAGGGGGCCCGGCTCTATGCGGTCGAGCCCGTGCGCAGCGTCTATCTCGCCCAGCTCGAGGCCCTGGCCGCCCTGGTGGACCGCTATCCGCTGCGCGTCCTGCTGCCCTACCTGGTCTCGGTCGGTGAGTTTGAGCGGCTCCAGGCCGAGATCCGTCAGCACCTGCCCGACGTCGTCCCCCTCGGCAGCATGCTGGAAACCCCGGCGGCGGCGCTGGCGGTGCGGGAATTCCTCGAACGGGCGGATTTCGCCGCCTTGGGGATGAACGACCTCATGCAATGCCTGTTCGCCGCCGACCGCTACCGGCCCGAGCTGTGCGGCTACCTCGACCCCTATTCCCCCATCATCTACCGCTTCCTGCGCCTGGTCGCCGAGCAGGCCGGCGATGCGCTCAGCCGCGTGCAGGTCAACGGCCTGCTCGCCCAATTGCCGGGCGTGCTGCCGGTCCTGATCGGTCTGGGTTACCGCGCCTTTTCGGTCGATCCGGTCATGCTCCCCTGGCTGGCCCAGCGCGTGCGGCAGACCGATACACACGCAGCCGCGGCCCTGGCGGACGCCTTATGCAGCGCACGAAGCCCGGCCGAGGTCAGGCGTCTGCTGGGTCTCGCAACGACCGAGATGCCGTGTTAGGTGACACCAGGCGAAGCGGTGAGAGGAATGCGGCGTAGGGGGGATTTCGGCTATGACCAACATCCACGCAGCGATTACGGGATTTCCTCGACCACTGCGATGGCATAGGATGAACAGCGGAGGCACTCATGGCCCGATTGTTTGAGGCCCGTTTCTATGAAGCCCGACCCGACGGCTCGGTAGTGTGCACCCTGTGCCCGCACGACTGCCACATCCCCGAGGGCGGCCGGGGCGCCTGTGGCGTGCGCTACAACCGCGGCGGCCGGCTCTACACCCTGGTCTATGACCGGGTCATCGCCCGCGAGGTGAACCCGATCGAGAAGAAGCCCTTCTTCCACTTCCTGCCCGGCTCCTATGCCTATTCGATCTCCACCGTCGGCTGCAGCCTGCGCTGCGCCTACTGTCAGAACTGGGAGATCTCCCAGTGGCCCAAGGAGCACCTGCCCAAACACGTGGCCAGCGGCGCCGCCGACCGGGCGGTCTGCCCGCGGCTGGAGGCGCTGCAGGGCGAGGTCCCCGGCGAATACGTCACCCCCGAGACCATCGTCGCGGCGGCGCTCGCCTCGGGCTGCCAGTCCGTGTCCTACACCTTCACCGAACCCACCATCTTCTACGAGCTCGCCTACGACACGGCGGTCCTGGCACGCGAGCGGGGGCTCAAGAACAATTTCGTGACCAATGGTTACATCAATCCGGAGCCCCTGCGCGAGATCGCCACGGTGCTCGACGCCGCCAACGTGGACCTCAAGTTCTTCTCCGAGGAGAGCTACCGGCGCGTGAGCCGCGCGCGCCTGGCCCCCATCCTGGAGGCGATCCGCCTCTACCACGCCCTGGGTGTCTGGGTGGAGGTGACCACCCTGGTGGTGCCCGGCCTCAACGACTCGGAGGCCGAACTCACCGCCATCGCCGAGTTCATCTGTAGCGTCTCGCCCGCCATCCCCTGGCACGTCTCGCGCTTCTACCCCGCCTGGCACATGCTCGACCGCCCCATCACCGAGGTCTCCAGCCTGCGCCGTGCCCGCGAGATCGGCCTCAAGGCCGGCCTCAAATACGTCTACGAGGGCAACATCCCCGGCGAGGGCGGCGAGAACACCTACTGCCCCCGCTGCAGGCATCTGCTCATCGAACGCTACGGCTTCCATGTGCGGCAGAACCGCATCCGCGACGGCCGCTGCCCGGACTGCGGCGAGACGATCGACGGCGTGGGCATGAGCGGGACGGGACCGGCCGCATGAGGAACATCCTGCTGATCGCCCTGGCCTGGTTCGCCTACGGCCTCGTCCACTCCTGGCTGGCCGGCAGCGCCGTCAAGGCCTGGGTCGCGCGGCACTGGCCCCGCCTCGCCCCGGCCTATCGGCTCGCCTACAACGCCATCGCCACCCTGCTCCTGATTCCGCCGCTCGCGCTCACCCTCAGCATGCCGGGCGAGGTGGTTTGGGACGTGCCGGGCTGGATCGCCTGGCCGGCGGCCATCGTCGCCGTGGCGGGCTTCGTCTGGAGCCTGCGCTGGTACGACATGGGCGAATTCCTGGGCCTCACTCAGTGGCGCCGGCACGACGGCCGTGAACACGAAGGCTTCGTCCTCTCGCCCCTGCACCGCTATGTGCGCCACCCCTGGTACAGCCTGGGTCTGCTGCTGCTTTGGACGCGCGACCTCAACGCCGCCTGGCTCACCACGGCGGTGGTCCTGACGCTCTATCTGCTGGTCGGCAGCCGCCTGGAGGAGCGCAAACTGGTCGAGCGCTACGGCGAGGCCTACCGCCGCTATCAGGCGCGGGTGCCGGGGCTGATCCCTTGGCCCGGACGCCACTTGCGCCCCGCCGAGGCCGAGGCCTTGCGGCAGGCGGCAGGGCAGTCAACGACCGGCGCTTGAGGCCGGCCCCCGCGATCAGCCGCCCGCGGCGGCGCCAACGGACTTGCCCAGCTGCAGCCGGGCCCGCCGCAGCATCTCGGCGCGCATCGCCTGGAACTGGGTCTTGAGCTCTTCCCTGAGGTAGCGTGAGGGGACCAGGGCGGCCAGGCTGGAGTCGGGCTGTGCCTGGGCGCTGTAGACGACCAGGGTCACGCCCTGGCCCTCCGGCAGGAGCCGGGTAACCCCCTCCACGCTGCCCAGGCTGCCCTTGAGCGTGCGCGAGCGGATGGACTGGTAGGGCTTGAGCTCGATCGCACGCAGCGACTCGTACTCCATGGAAAAGAGACCGACGGTGGACTCACCCTTTTGCTGCACAGTCAGGCGCTGTCCGTTCTGGGCGAGGACCTGGCTCTCCTTGAGGCCCGGCAGGAACTCCGGCATGTGGGTGAAATCCGTCAGCACCGACCACGCGGTGCGCACGTCAACGGGCACACGAAACTCGGCCGAGAGCAGAATGTGGTCGGCCTCGCGGGCGACGGAGACGGCAACGGCGTCGTCGGGCGCCTCTGCCGCCAACGCGGGGGTACAGGCCAGTACCGCGGCCAGGAGGATCGGGCGCAGGTGACGCATCATGCCAATCGCACGCCTTTGCGACGCAGGCGGCGCAGACGCAGATAGGCGGGGATGCGCCAGAGCAGGTGGACCAGGAAATAGCCGGCGGCAGCGCTCACCACCGCCAGCAGGGCCAGCCCGACGATGAGCGGGGTGCCCATCGCCAGGACCTGATCGAGACCGGCCATCACCCCGTCCCACCAGCCGCCGGCCGCCTGCTGCACCGCCTGCGGCACCTGGGTCTCGACCCGCGTGCCAGTGATCAGGGCGCCGATCTTGTAGGCCAGGTAGTACCAGGGGCCGAAGGTCAGGGGATTGGTGATCAGCGTGCTGGTCACCGCCACCGGCAGGTTCACGCGCAGCGAGATCGCCGTGATGCCGGCGGCGAGGAACTGGGCGAAGGGCAGGATGAAGGCGAAGAAGGCGCCCACCGCAACGGCGCCCGCCACAGAACGGCGGTTCAGCCGCCACAGGTTGGGGTCATGCAGGGCCGGCCCCAGCCAGCGCAGCGACCGGTTTTGGCGGATGCGGTCGGGATGGGGCAGAAAGCGTCGGATGAATTTCCTCGCCATGGCCAGCTAGTATAACGAGTCCCCATGACATTATCGGTCCCAACGCTTAGCTCTTGAAGACCCGCCAGGTGGGGGTGTGCGTGTCGTCGCGGAACAGGGCAGCACCGGATAGATCGGGGACTCCCACGGCGATGCCCTGCAGCAGGTCCGCTGCCTGTACACCGTGATCCTAAAAAACCGCGGTTGATCGCGGCCAAGGCCGCTCCTACGGGGAGGCATGTAGGAGCGGGCTTGCCCGCGATCGGGCAGGGGTGGCTGCTTCAATCGCGGCCAAGGCCGCTCCTACAGGGGGAGGCATGTAGGAGCGGGCTTGCCCGCGATCGGGCAGGGTCAGCCGCGTCGGTCGAGTTGGTCTGAAGGGCCTAGCCCGACTCCCCCAGGCGGTGTGGATCTATCCATATCCCGAGCCGTTGATGGTTGAGGCAATCGATCGTTGCCGCGAGTAGCCCTCAGGGTGCGAGTCGATGGGCGCCGCCGCACATTTCCGGGGTCAGATGCCGCCCGAATAGGGGCCGCTGAGGCGCGGATCTATCCCTCAGCGGGGCCTGTGGTAGATGTCGTTGACGTGCACGTCGAAGTGTCCGCGGCGGCGATCGGCATAGTAGTGTTCGAGTGTGATGTGGATAGTGCGGAAGGCGATCTTGTCCCAGGGGATCTCCGCCTCCGTGAACAGGGCCGTCTCCAGGCTCTCCGCGCCCGGATGGAAGTCTAGGTCGAGCAGGCGCGCGCGGTACATGAGATAGACCTGGTTGATGTCCGGCAGGTTGATGAGGTTGTAGAGCCCCAACAGCTCGACGCGCGCGCCGGCCTCCTCAAGCGTCTCGCGCACGGCGCATTCGGCCACCGTCTCGCCGTTCTCCATGAACCCGGCGGGCAGGGTCCATAGACCATAGCGCGGTTCGATGGCGCGGCGGCACAGCAGCAGGCGATCCCCCCACTCCGGGATGCAGCCCACCACCATCTTGGGATTCTGGTAATGAATCGTGCCGCAGCGCTCACACACGTGGCGCGGCCGGTTGTCGCCGGCGGGGACCTTGAGGCTCAGGGGACCGCCGCATTGACTGCAGAAATTCATGATTGACGCGGAACTGTCGATGATTGACCTTAACAAAAGGTCTGATACCCCGTAAAGCGCATGGACCCCTGGCTGCTGAAAATCCTGGAGCGCCTGAAGAAGGCGCGCGACGCTGCTGAACTGCAGGGCATCCTCGACGATCTGGAAGACCTCTACGACGCCTTCTCCGGCCCGGGCGCCGAGGTCGTCGATCAGCTCATCGCCGAGGCGCAGCGACGTCTGGCCGAACTCGACGCCGGTGGCTAAACCGATCGCGTAGAACCGCGTCCAACTGGCAACTCCAGACCGATACACCCGCCCATCCGCGACCGTCGACCGCCCGCAGACCGCCCATGCGCGCCTACGCCTATCGCCGCTTGAACCCCTATCGCGGGGTGGTGCACGTGCTTGATCTGGCCGAGGCGACGGCGACCACCTTCGACGGCCACACCTGGCACCTGCGCGCCGAGGACAGCCAGGGCTGGTTGCGCCCCGTCGGGGTGTGGGTCGAGGGCGAGGGGGTTCGAACCGGCGCCCGCATCCCGAGCGAACTGCTCCTGGCCCTGGAGACCCACCCACCGCTGCCCTTCGCGTTGGTCGACCGCATGGAGTTGTGGCTACTCGACAAGGCCCATGGGCTGCCGCTCGCCCTGCTGGCGAGTGAGCTGCCCAGCCGCTTTCGTCCGGCGCCGGTCGACCCGGAATGGCACCCCTTCGCCCTCTCCTACACCGGCTTTCGGTCGGAGACACTCACCCGGCGCGAGGCCGCCATCGGCCAGGCGCACGAGCGGCATCGCGAATGGCTCGCGCGTGCCGTGAACAACGCCGCCCGACCCTACCCCGCCGCCCAATGGTTCCTGCGCCAGCCCGATGGCAGCGGCGAGGGACGTGCCGGGCTGCGTCTGCCGGCCGACTGGCAGCAACGCAGGCTGCCACCGGCGGCCTTTCCCGAGCTGCTGGTCCGGGCGGAGTGGAATAACCTACTGGAACAGTCGGTTATTAGGGATTATCATACGTGGCTAGCCCCCCTGCTCCTCCTGCTGCCGGGTCTGAGCGACGCGAGCCGGGCCTGGCTGGAGGCTGAGGCCTGCCAGCAGCCCGCCTGGCTCGCCCGCGTCCACCGGCTGCTGCCACGGGTGCTCGACCGCGCGGCCCTGAATGCGGCCCTGGTCGCGGCACGCATGGAGGCGGCGCTGGGGGCAACCGCCAACCCATTGCACGACTACTGATCGCTCATGCGTCCATCTCACATCGAAACCATCCTCGACCAGGAATTCCTGAGCTGCGCCCAAGGCATCCACACCCCCGTCATGCTCTGGGGGCCGCCCGGCGTGGGCAAGTCCCAAATCATCGCCGGCATCGCCCGGCGTCATGGGGCGAGGCTGGTGGACATCCGGCTGTCACAGATGGAGCCCACCGACCTGCGCGGCATCCCCTTCAAGACCTCGGATGACCGGGTGAAGTGGTCGGTGCCGGAGATGCTGCCCGAGAGCACCTGCAGCGAACCGGGCATCCTCTTTCTCGACGAGATCAACGCCGCCCCGCCCAGCGTCTCGGCCGCCGCCTATCAGCTGATCCTCGACCGGCGGCTGGGCGAATACGAGATGCCGAAGAACTGGGCGATCTTCGCCGCCGGCAACCGGCAGGGCGACCGCGGCGTGACCTATGCCATGCCGGCGCCGCTGGCCAACCGCTTCACGCACTATCACGTCGAGCCCAACCTGGACGACTGGATCGCCTGGGCGCTGGAGCACAACATCGACGAGCGCATCATGGGCTTCCTGCGTTTCCGCCCGGACCTGCTCTTCCGTTATGACCCGGCGCACAACCCGGAGGCCTTCCCCAGCCCGCGCTCCTGGGAATATGCCGACCGCGCGCTGAAGAAGTTCGGCCACCGGCCCGACCTGCTCACCGATACCCTGCAGGCCTGCGTCGGCGACGACGTCGGCGTCGAGTTGAAGGCCTACATCGACAACATGGAGAACCTGCCGGACATCGACGCCATCCTGGAGGGCCGCGAGGCCGGGGTGCCGAAGACGGTGGACCTGCAGTACGGTGTCGCCGCCGCCCTGGTGCGGCGGGCGAAACAGGCCGCGGGCGACACGGACAAGCTCGCCAACATCCTCAAATATGCCCGCCGCTTCCCGCAGCGCGAGATGGGCGTGATGCTGGTCACCGACCTGCACCGCGCCGTGGGCCAGCCACTGTTTCGCGTGCCCGAGTTCGTGGACTGGGCCAACAGCGTGGCCGAGCTGATGCTCTACGACTTCAAGCCGACCGCCTGAAGGGTGAGGCGTTAGGGGTGAAGGGATGAGCGCAGCGCACGACCTGTCCGCCATCGAGACCAAGCTCGCCGCGGCGCGCACGCGGCTGATCCTGGACAAGCCCTTCCTGGGCTCGCTGGTCATGCACCTGCCGCTCAAGGCCGCCGACCCCAAGTGGTGCGAGACCACGGCCACCGACGCGCGCCACTTCTATTACAACCCGGCCTACATCGCGCGGCTCACCCTGGAGCAGACCCAGTTAGTCCTGGCGCACGAGGCCATGCACTGCGCCCTGTCCCACTTCGCGCGCCGCAACCACCGGCAGAAACACCGCTGGGACGTGGCCTGCGACTATGCCGTCAACATGATCCTCGACGACGAGCGCATGCACGGCCCCGAGGACGCACTCATCGACGCCAAATACCGGGGGCTCACCGCCGAGGAGATCTACCCCCTGCTGCACGAAGACCCGCCCGAGAAGACCCAGGACATGCACCTGTTCGATAGCGACAGCAACGAGGGCGGCGGTGAGAGCGAGTCGATGGATCAGGACGCCGGCCAAAGGCAGGGCGAGCAGGACAAGGATCAGCGCAGCGAAGGCGGCGGCGGCCGGCCGCAACAACAGGACGGCCAGGGCAGCGAGCCGCAACAACCCAGCGATGTCCAGGAGGCCCCGCCGCAGCCCCCCATGGACCCGGACAAGCTCGACGAACAGTGGAAGAGCCGGCTCGCCGCCGCCGCCCAGGCCGCCCGCCAGGCCGGCAAGCTGTCGCTCTCGCTCATGCGCCTCGTTGACAACCTGCTGGCGCCACAACTGCCCTGGCGGGCGCTGCTGGCGCGCTACATGATGCAGGCCGCCCGCGACGACTACAGCTTCCAGCGCACCTCGCGCCGCGACACCGGCGCCGCATTGATGCCGCGGCTCTACAGCCAGAGCGTGAACGTGGTGGTGGCCCTGGACACCAGCGGGTCGATCAAGGACCAGGAGCTCCGGGAATTCCTCAGCGAGGTCGATGCCCTCAAGGGTCAGGTGCGCGCCGAAGTGGTCCTCCACGCCTGCGACGACAAGCTCTGCCCCGGCGGCCCTTGGCGCTTCGCACAATGGGAGGCCATCACCCTGCCCGAGGGCTTGAGCGGCAAAGGCGGCACCGACTTCCGGCCCGTGTTCGACTGGATCGAGCGCGAGCGCCTCAACCCCGACCTGCTCATCTACTTCACCGACGCGGAAGGCCGCTTTCCCGAGCGCGAGCCGCACTACCCCGTCGTCTGGCTGGTCAAGGGCAAGGCCCCCGTGCCCTTCGGGGCGCGCATCCAGCTCAATTGAAGCGGTGAATTGATGTAGGCGCGACGGGTAGGAGCGACGAAAGTCGCGACCCAACAACGCCCACAACCAAAGGTCGCGGCTTCCGCCGCGCCTACCCGACGCTGACCGCTGTGAAATGGGACGTTCGTCGCATTGCCGCCAGGGCCGACCGGCGGTACAAGACCGCATGCGCAAACTCGCCGTCGCCCTCGTCCTCTGGTTCTTCACCGGTCTCGCCGCGGCCATGGCCAGCGAGGAGACCGTGACCCTCAGCTCCGGCACTAGCGTCACCAGCCAGCGCTACGGCGCCGCGGACGTCCGCACCGTGGTCCTGTGGATGACCGGCCAGTACGGCCCCCTGGAGGCCGAGCAGCGTGCCGCCGAACATCTCGCCGGGCTGGGCATGCAGGTCTGGCTCACCGACTGGCTCGCCCCGTACTTTCTGCCGCAGACGGCCGGGAGCCTGGACGCGGTGCCGGTGGCCGACCTGGCCGAGTGGCTGGAGGCGATGCGCGCGCGACATGCCGGGCGCGCCCTCGTCCTCGTCGCCAGCGGGCACGCCACGGTGCTGCCGCTGCGCGCGGCCGCGGCCTGGCAGACCCGCCACCCGGCCGCGGTGCCGGTCGCCGGTGCCGTCCTGCTCTGGCCCCTGCTCTATCGCGACCCGGAGCCGGGCGAGGACCCAGAGTACGACCCGGTGGTGGGCCAGACCCGGCTGCGTCTACATCTACTGGTACCGATGTCCTCGGCCGGCTACTGGTGGCGCGAGGCAATGCAGGCCGCCTTCGAGGCGGCCGGCAGCCGCGTGCACATCACCGTCCTGCCGGGGCTGCGCGACCGCTTCTACCACCGTGGCGATGCCACCGCCCAGGAACAGGCCGAAGGCGCGCGCCTGGGCGAGATCCTGGCCCCCCACATCGACGCCCTGACCAAGGAGTCCCAGCCATGAAACGCATCCTGTTACTCGTTTTCTCCGCGCTCTGCCTGTCCCTCGCGGGACTCTCGGCCACCGCCGCCCAGCTCAAGCCGACCAAACCCCGCCCCGCCCCCGAACTCAACCTGCCGCGCTACGGCGGCGGCAGCGTCAACCTCGCCGAGCTGCGCGGGCGCGTGGTGCTGGTCAACTTCTGGGCCGTCTGGTGCCCGCCATGCCGCAAGGAGATGCCCTCCATGGAGCGCCTGTCGAAGATGATGGCGAGCCGCCCCTTCACCATACTCGCCTCCAACGCCGGCGAGACCCCGGATCGCATCCAGTCCTTCCTGAACGAGGTGCCGCTTTCCTTCCCCATCCTGTTGGACCGCGACAGCGAGCGCATGAAGGCCTGGCGGGTCTTCGTCCTGCCCACCAGCTTCCTGATCGACAAACAGGGACAGATCCGCTACAGCCTCTCCGGCCACATCGAATGGGACGAGCCGGAGGCGGTGGCGATCATCGAGAAGCTGCTGGCGGAGTAAGCGCCGCCCACACGCCGCTCAAAGCAGCTCCGGCGTCATCACCACCTTGATCACCGTCTGCATCTGACCGCCGCGCACGCGGTTGCTGAGCCAGACCACGCCGCCCTTCTTGATGCTGAGCTCGGTCTCCTCGCCGCACAGCAGCAGCCCGCAGGCCAGGCCCAGGGTGGGTTGATGCCCCACGACGAGGGCAGCGCGTTCGGCATCCGGCCAGCCAGCGGCGGCCAGCACGGCCGTGGGGTCGGCACCCGGGGCGATCCGCTCCACCACCTGGTAGCGCAAGTCCAGGGCGTCGGCCGTCTGCCGGGTGCGCGTGGCGGGGCTCACCAGGATGCGGCAGTCCTCGGGCAGGCGGGGTTTGAGCCACGCCGCCATCCGCTCGGCCTGTTTGAGCCCCTTGGCGGTGAGGGCGCGCTCCAGGTCCGGCATCCCGTCCTGGGCATCGGCATGGCGCCAGAGTATCAGGTCCATGGTATCTGCTCCTCTCATCGATTGTCCCCGCGCAACACCCGGCCCACGCCGCCCAGCACCGAGCCCTCCTCGGCCTGACGCCCCGTGGCGGGCGCGGCGGCGATCAGGCGGTCGGCCAGCCTTGAGAGCGGCAGGCTCTGCAGCCACACCCGGCCGGGGCCGGTGAGGCGGGCGAAAAACAGCCCCTCGCCGCCGAACAGCGCGCTTCTCAGATTGCCGACGAACTGGATGTCGAAATCGACCGTGGGCTGGAAGGCCGCCACACAGCCGGTGTCCACCTGCAACACCTCGCCGGCGGCCAGGGTCTTCTCGGCGATGGTGCCGCCGGCATGGATGAAGACCAGCCCATCCCCCTCCAGTTTCTGCAGGATGAAGCCCTCGCCACCGAAAAAGCCCGCCCCCAGCCGCCGCTGCAGCGCGAGCCCAAGGCTCACCCCCTTGGCGGCGCAGAGGAAGGCATCCTTCTGGCAGACCAGGCTGCCGCCGATCTGCGCCAGATCGACCGGGATAATCTTGCCCGGATAGGGCGCGGCGAAGGCGAGCCGGCGTTTGGACGCGGCCTGGTTCACATACACCGTGGTGAAGAGCGACTCGCCCGTGAGCAGACGCTTGCCCGCTCCCACCAGCCGGCCGAGCAGCCCGGACTGCGCATCGGAGCCGTCGCCGAAGACGGTGTCCATGGCGATGCCGTCCTGCATGTACATCATCGTGCCGGCCTCGCCGATGGCCGCCTCGCCGGGGTCGAGCTCGAGCTCCACGTACTGCATGTCATCGCCGAAGATGTCGTAGTCGATCGCATCCATCGTCATCTCACACCCGCCAGCTTGCTCATCGCATGCGTATTATCCTGCGGTAGCCCGAAGCGCACATCGCCCGCGCCTGTTCGAGCGCCGTGGCAACATCCTCGATCGCCAGCGCCTGCGCCAGCGTCTCGACTGCCGCACCGGCCGCGGCGCCGTCCAGCAATCGGAGCCAGCGCGTCCAGCTCGGGGCGGCGGTGGCGACCGACCGAGTGATTTGACCCGCCTTCTCCAGGGCACGGGCGCGGGCGGCAAGGCGCACGCGCGCCGCATCGAGCTGAGGGGCGAGCGGCAGGGTCAGATCGAAGGCCAGGGCCATCTTTTCCGCGCCCAACGACACGAGGTCCCCCGGGCCCTCCACCGCCTCCACCTCGACCGGCTGGGCCCGCCAATCGAGCTCCAGGCCCGGGGTCGGTCTGACCACCGCGGGGTCGAGCGGAAACTTCGCAAGCCCCCATTTGGCCCCCATCCAGCACTCGATGAGGACCCGATCGCCATCGCCGGGGCAGGTGTCGGCACTGCAGCCGGCGATCTCCGACTCGGCCCGCCAGGCGCGCGGGTCCTGCCGCCAGCGGAAGAAATCGCGCGCGGGCGGGGCGCCATAATCCGCCTCCAGGGCGCGCCAGGTACTGATGAACCAGACGTAGTCTGCGGCGTATTCCGGATTGCGGCGCAGGAACTGCCAGGCCCACTCCGCGGGGCTGAGCGGCGGGTCGAAGACGTAGGCCGCGGCATCGCGCCAGTCCATGCGTGACACTCAGATGGGCAGGAAGACGAAACTGGCCACGTTGTGCATGATCCGGTTGATCGTGCGGCTGCCGCGGTCCTCCATGATTAGGGCGAGCAGGTCCTGCCGGGCGATCAGCTTGCCGAACTCGCGCTCGAACGACAGGTTCTGCACCTCGCCCTCCATGCTGTTGGTCAGCAGCATGCGCTGGCCGTTGGCCAGCCGGGCGTTGGACAGCTTCCAGACCGCCACCTCGATGTTGCGGGCGCTGTTGTAGAGTTTTTGCGCATCGAGGCTGTCGGTCAGATAGAACTCGGTCTTGTAGTCATAGGCGGCCATGATCATGGCGGTGAGCGATAGCATGAAGACGTGTACGCGGTCGCCCGCGAAGCCCTCCTGGAAGGCCTGCTGCAGCCCCTCGCGCCAGTTTACGAAGGCGAGCGGCCCCTGCGGCCCCTTGTCGACGGCTGCGAAGATCCGGGCGGCGGCGGCCTCTGGGCTGGCGAGCCCCGCCTTGCGGTATTCCTGCGGATTGCGCCGGTAGAGCTTCTCGGCCAGCAGCCGCAGCCCGGCGAGCACCTCGCGCTGGGTCAGTTCGCTGATCATGTCCACGTCGCTCTTGGCCAGGTTGGCGAGCCGATATTCGCGCTGGGTGCGGCTGCCATCCGGGCGCTGAATGCCGCCGGCGCAGCCGCCGAGCAGGGCAATCGCCAGCAGCAGGACGGCGGTGCGGGACGTGGGCAGAGGGACAGGGTTCACAATGTTGATCTTATCGTGCCGACTGCAGACCGGGCGATAAAGCCATTGCATGGACAGGGTCTTTCGCGCCGGCTTTGCGGACCGTGACATCCAAAAAGTTTATTTAGAAAAAAATAATATTGATTATGGCGGCTGCGGACCGCGTGCTATTCTGCCGCGCCTGGATGCCCATCCCGTCAATCAATTCAACGACATAAGCAAGGAGTCCGCATGTCCCGTCTCGTCAATCCCCATGGTGGCGGTGAGCTCAAGCCGCTGCTGCTGACCGGTGAGGCGCTCGCTGCCGAGAAGGCGCGCGCCCAATCCCTCAAGCAGGTCAAGATGACCTCCCGCGAAACCGGTGACCTGATCATGATGGGCATCGGCGGCTTCACCCCGCTCGACGGTTTCATGACCCACTCCGACTGGCTGGGCGTGTGCGACGGCTACAAGATGGCCAACGGGCTGTTCTGGCCCATTCCCGTGACCCTCTCCACCGATGACGAGGGTGTCAAGGCCGGCGACGAGGTGGCCCTGGTCGATGGCGAGTCGGGCGAGATCATGGGCACCATGAAGATCACCGAGAAGTACACCATCGACAAGGCACACGAGTGCATGCAGGTATACAAGACCACCGACCTGGAGCATCCCGGTGTGAAGATGGTCATGGCCCAGGGCAAGTACAACCTGGCCGGCCCGGTCAAGGTCCTCTCCGACGGCGGCTTCAAGGCCAAATACGGCGAGCAGTTCATGACCCCGGCCGAGACCCGCGCCAAGTTCCAGGAGCTCGGCTGGACGCGCATCGCCGCCTTCCAGACGCGTAACCCCATGCACCGCTCGCACGAGTACCTGGCCAAGATCGCCATCGAGACCATGGACGGGGTGCTGATCCACTCCCTGCTGGGCAAGCTCAAGCCGGGCGACATCCCGGCCGAGGTGCGCACAGAGGCGATCCGCGTGCTGATCGAGAACTACTTCGTCAAGAACACCGTGATCCAGGCCGGCTACCCGCTCGACATGCGCTATGCCGGCCCGCGCGAGGCCCTTCTGCACGCCCTCTTCCGCCAGAACTACGGCTGCTCGCACCTGATCGTCGGCCGCGACCACGCCGGCGTGGGCGACTACTACGGCCCGTTCGACGCGCAGAAGATCTTCGACGAGATCCCCGCCGGGTCGCTGGAGACCCAGCCGCTCAAGATCGACTGGACCTTCTGGTGCAACAAGTGCGGCGGCATGGCCTCCATGCGCACCTGCCCGCACACCAAGGAGGACCGCGTGCTGCTGTCGGGCACCAAGGTGCGGGCAATGCTGTCTGAGGGACAGGACCTGCCGGCCACCTTCAGCCGGCCTGAGGTGGCGGAGGTGCTCAAGAAGTACTACGCCAGCCTGGCCGAGCACGAGAAGGTGAAGGTGGAGTTGAAAGGCCACTCGGCCGCCTGACCGTACATGGACGGTCCCCTCACCCCCCGCCCCTCCAGCATGCCAACCGGCGATAGCCGCTTGAAGCTCCCCTCCCCCGCCAGCGGGGGAGGGGATGGGGGTGAGGGGGTGAGAGGTGAGCAAAGAGAGCCGCTGAAGCGGCTTTCACAAGTTGGATTCGTAATCCCCGGGCCCGCCGGAAGCGGATTCGCGATACGCCCCGGCCAAGGTGGGGCCCGGATTTCGAAGGGCCGCGTCAACCGCGCGGATTGTTAGCTAACAAGGAGAGAAGTTCGATGCCTACCTACGTCCGTACTGACAAGTGCGACGGCTGCAAGGGTCAGGACAAGACCGCTTGCATGTACATCTGCCCGCACGACCTGATGAAGCTGGACAAAGACGGTTCCGAGACCGGCCACGCCATGAAGGCCTTCAACCAGGAACCCGAGCAGTGCTGGGAGTGCTACAGCTGTGTGAAGATCTGCCCGCAACAGGCCATCGAGGTGCGCCACTATGCCGACATCGTGCCCCTGGGCGGTCAGGTTCAGCCGCTGCGCGGTTCCGACTCCATCATGTGGACCATCAAGTTCCGCAACGGCACGCTCAAGCGCTTCAAGTTCCCGATCCGCACCACGCCCGAGGGCTCGATCGACCCCTACGGCGGCAAGCCTACGGTGAAGCTGGCCGACATCACCAAGCCCGGGTTCTTCACCACCGAGTACGCCAAGGGCTACCGTCCCGGCAACCCCGCCGAGCTGATCCGCAAGCAAGCTTGAATAGACTGAGAGGTAAAGACAATGGCTGGTGAATTTGGTAATCCCGAAGTCGTCCAGGAAGAGGTCGACATCCTGTTGATCGGTGGCGGCATGGCCTGCTGCGGCGCCGCCTACGAGATCATGCGCTGGGCCGATGCCGCCAAGGCCGAAGCCGGCGTGGATCTGAAGATCAAGCTGGTCGACAAGGCCGCCATGGACCGTTCCGGCGCCGTGGCCCAGGGCCTGTCCGCCATCAACACCTATATCGGCCCGGAGCAGGACCCCGCCGATTATGCCCGCATGGTCTCCAACGACCTGATGGGCATCACCCGTGACGACCTGGCCTATGATCTCGGCCGCCACGTCGACGACTCCGTCCACCTGTTCGAGGAGTGGGGTCTGCCGATCTGGAAGACCGACGAGAACGGCGAGCGTCACGACGGCGCCCAGGGTCTGCCCGCGCTCAAGGACGGCGGCAAGCCCGTGCGTTCCGGTAAGTGGCAGATCATGATCAACGGCGAGTCCTACAAGTGGATCGTCGCCGAGGCCGCCAAGAAGGCGCTGGGCATGGACCGCATCCAGGAGCGCGTGTTCATCGTCAAGCTGGTCAACGACAAGAACGACAAGAACCGCATCGCCGGTGCCGTCGGCTTCTCCGTGCGCGAGCACAAGGTCTACGTCTACAAGGCCAAGGCCATCCTGCTGGCCGCCGGCGGCTGCGTGAACATCTTCCGTCCGCGCTCCGTCGGTGAGGGCACCGGCCGCGCCTGGTACCCGGTGTGGAACGCCGGCTCCACCTACGCCATGGCCGCCGAGGCCGGCGCGGAGCTGACCATGATGGAAAACCGCTTCGTGCCCGCCCGCTTCAAGGACGGCTACGGCCCGGTGGGCGCCTGGTTCCTGCTGTTCAAGGCCCAGGCCGTCAACGCCTTCGGCGAAGTCTACATGCAGCGCAACAAGGAGCTGCTGAACGACTATCCTCCGTACGGTCAGGCCGCCGTGCCCGCCTCCTGCCTGCGCAACCACCTCATGCTCAAGGAGATGAAGGAAGGCCGCGGTCCCATCTACATGGACACCGTGACCGCGCTCGCCAAGCTGCGCGAGACCCTGTCCCCGCGTGAGGTCAAGCACCTCGAGGCCGAGGCCTGGGAGGACTTCCTCGACATGTGCGTCGGTCAGTGCGGCATCTGGGTCGGCGAGAACATCGAGCCGGAGAAGAAGAACTCCGAGCTGATGCCCACCGAGCCCTACCTGCTGGGTTCCCACTCCGGCTGCTGCGGCATCTGGGTGTCCGGTCCCGAGGACGTGGGCGCGCCCACCGAGGAGACCCACCCCGAGAAGGACAAGATCCCGGCGCACCTGCCCTCCGGCTGGCACTGGGGCTATCGCGGCATGACCACGGTCAAGGGCCTGTTCACCGCTGGCGACGGCGTGGGCGCCTCCGGCCACAAGTTCTCCTCCGGCTCGCACGCCGAGGGCCGTATCGCCGCCAAGGCCATGGTCAAGTACTGCCTCGACCACAAGGACCTCAAGCCAGAGCTCGACACCCCGGTGGAGCAGCTCGTCGAGGAGATCTACAAGCCGGTGCGTAACTACCTGGAGTTCAAGGACTACACCACCGCCATCGACGTCAACCCGCACTACATCACGCCCAAGATGCTGCAGTTCCGCCTGCAGAAGATCATGGACGAGTATGTCGCCGGCGTGGCCACCTACTACACCACCAACGCCAAGATGCTGGAGGTGGCTGAAGAGAAGCTGACCATGCTGAAGGAAGACGCCGAGAAGATGCGCGCCAAGGACCTGCACGAGCTGCTGCGGGCTTGGGAAAACTACCACCGCATCCTGACGGCGGAGGCCCACATGAAGCACATCCAGTTCCGTGAGGAGACCCGTTATCCGGGCTTCTACTATCGCGCCGACAAGAACTTCATCGACGAGGAGAACTGGCACTGCTTCGTCAACTCCGTCTACGACAAGACCACCAAGAAGTGGACCGTGTTCAAGCGCGCCCACGTCGACCTGGTGGACAAGTCGAAGCTGTTCAAGACCGCCGCGCACTAAGCGGTCGTCATGGCTGCAAGACCGGGCGCCCACAAGGCGCCCGGTTTTTGCTTTTTAACGCGTAAACGGGGCTCTTCGGCGCCAAGATTGAACCAACCGCCACGCATCAGCTCAGAGCGTATGATGCGCAGCAACCGCAAACAGCAAGTACTGATCCCTGATCCCTGATCCCTGATTCCCGATCCCCGACATGGACGAATCGCAATTCAAGAACCTCGCCAAGGACTCCCCCATCCCGGCCGCGCCGGTGATGCCCAACATGCTCGACGGCGGCCACGTGATCCAGTTCCGCTGCCATCGCGGCGTGAAATGCTGGAATGTTTGCTGCAGCAACATCGACATCACCCTGACCCCCTACGACATCCTCCGGCTCAAGAACCGCCTGGGGATGAGTTCGGGTGAGTTCCTGCAGAAGTACACCGTCCCCTACGAGATGGACAAGGATGGCATGCCCGGAGTGAAGCTGCGTGCCGTCGACGGCGGCACTGCCTGCCAGTTCATGGTGCCGGAGGGCTGCAGCGTCTATGAGGACCGCCCCACCGCCTGCCGCTACTACCCCGTGGCGCTCCTGTCGCTGCGTCGCCAGGACGAGTACGTCGACCGCCAGGCCTACGCCCTGGTCAAGGAGTCGACCTGCCTGGGCCACCTCGAGGAACGCAAACTGACCATCGACGAATACCGCCAGGAACAGGGCGTGACCGAGTACGACGAAAAGGGCCGCGCCTGGCGCCAGCTCGTGCTTAAGCGCAAGTCGGCCGGACCCTCCATCGGACGACCCACGCCACTGTCGAACCAGATGTTCTTCATGGCCAGCTACGACCTCGACCGCTTCCGCGCCTTCGTCATGAGCCCATCGTTCAACGAGACCTACGATGTGCCGGTCGCGACCATGGCCGAGATCGTCGCCGACGATGAGAAACTGCTCGACTTCGCGATGAACTTCCTCAAACAGGTGCTCTTCAACGAGAAATTCCTGGAAGAGAAGCCCGGTGCACAAGAAAAGCGCCTGGCCCGGTTGAAACAAAAGGCCGAGCAGATGCGGGCCGAATTCGAGGCCAACCGGGAGCGTCTCGAGGACGAAAAGTATTCGGAGGCCTTCCGCAAGCTCGGCGGCGGGGATTGAACGCTGGCCGTGACCCCGGTCACGACCAGCGTGTACCTCACCAGCGCGGATGATGCGGGCGGTCGTACAACTGCGCGCGGATGTTGAATCGGGCCTCGAGCAGGGCCATCTCCAGGCGCTTGCGCTCCTCCAGGCTCAGATGGCCATCCGCCAGGAATTGCCGCTGCATCCGCTCGATGGCACGCTGTTCCTCCATCAGCCGGTGTGCCTCGCGCGGCGTGAACTGACCGGTGTGCACGCCCAAGCGGATGAGCTGTATCTGCCGCTCCTGGCGTGCGTCGATACGGTCATTCCAGCGGTCTGGGCCGGGCGAGGGCTGCCAGCCCCACGCCGGGCCCGGTGTCGACTGTGGAAGATAGGGATTGGGCCCGCCGGGCGGGTGGCAGGGCCGCCCATCGGCCCGGGCGGCACCAAAGGCGAGGGCAAGGGTGGTGAGGCCGGCAATGGTCAGCGTCTTGATCATGGTGTTGAACATGGTCTGGCTCCTTTACTGGGTTGGCTGCATCGCGCCGGGTCGTACACCGCGACCCGGTGATTGAAGCCTAGGCCTCGCCTGTTAGCACCGCGTTTGCACCCTGTGTCAGCCTGTGTCGAATCGTTACCGCTTCCCCTGTCTGCCGAAGGGTTGAGTCTGACCGTCTGGTTTGACGACAATCCCTCGTTTGTGCCCCTCTAACGTTCATTGCCCGACCAGATCGACCTCCATGAGCGCCCACACCCTCGCCCCAGAAGAACATTACATCCGCAAACAACCCTATTACGAGCCGGTCGGAGACGAGATCGCCATCTTCGAGGCGGCCTACCGCAACAAGCTGCCCATCCTGCTCAAAGGCCCCACGGGCTGCGGCAAGACGCGCTTCATGGAGTACATGGCCTGGCGGCTGGAACGGCCGCTCGTCACGGTCTCCTGCCACGATGACCTGACCGCCTCCGACCTGGTCGGTCGTTTCCTCGTCAAGGGCGGCGAGACCGTATGGGTGGATGGCCCGTTGACGCGTGCGGTGCGCGTGGGCGGCATCTGCTACCTCGACGAGATCGTGGAGGCGCGCAAGGACACCATGGTGGTGATCCATCCCCTGGCGGACGACCGCCGCACACTGCCGATGGAAAAGCTCGGCCAGTTGCTGGAGGCGCCCGACAGCTTCTGTCTGGCGATCTCCTACAACCCCGGCTATCAGAGCGTGCTCAAGGACCTCAAGCAATCCACCCGCCAGCGCTTCGTCGCCCTGGAGTTCGACTACCCGGCCCCCGAGCTCGAGCGCAAGATCGTCGCCAACGAATCGGGGGTGGATGCGGCCATGGCCGAACGGCTGGTGAAGTTCGCGCAGATGACGCGCAACCTCAAGGGCAGCGGCCTGGAGGAAGGGGCCTCGACGCGGCTACTGGTGCATGCCGGCAAGCTCATCGCCAGCGGTATCGACCCCGTGGCCGCCTGTCAGAGTGCGGTGGCCCAGGCGGTGACCGATGATGCCGACATGCTGGCAGCCATGCAGGAACTGTCCTCATCCATCTTCTGAGCCGCACCAGGAGGTCCCATGCGCAGCCGTTGTCTGCCCGTCGCCCTGCTTGCCGGGCTCATCCCGTTCACAGCCAACGCCAAGGGCGAGAAAACGCCGAAATCCGGCACCGAGGTCTATGAGCACTACTGCGCCGCCTGTCATGCCGAAGGGGTGCTGGGCGCCCCCAAGTTCGGCGATCGCAAGGCCTGGCGGCCTTTGCTGAAAGAAGGTCAGCGCATGCTGGAGCGCACGGCCATACGCGGCATCCGCAAGATGCCGCCCAAGGGCGGCCACCCGCATCTGTCCGACCTGGAGGTCAAGCGTGCGGTGGCCTACATGGCCAACGCCGCCGGCGGCCGCTTCAAGACCTACGAATGACGCCCCGTGCCTGAAGCCCAGCTCACCCGCGTCGAGATCGAGCGGCTGCTCGACCAGTGGCTGGAGACCGAGTTCACCTTCCACAACGTCGGTCCGGTCGCCCGCGCCCTATGCCGTCTGACGCGCGATGACCAGGACTTCGTGCTGGACTGGATCAGGCGCATCGCCAGCACGCACATCACGCTGGCCTTCCGCTTCGCGCAGCGCGCCCCCGATCTCCTCAAGCGCCTGGACCGCCGTGCGATCGAGGCCTGGGCCGTGCATCTGTGCGACACCTACGACCGCGCCGGCATGTATGCCGCCATCCGCGTGGCCGACGAGGTCCGGGGCTTCATGCACGTGCGCGCCGAGCACACCGCCGGCGCCTTGTTCGAGGACATCGCCGGGGTGCTCGGCAACTTCCTGCATGGCCTGGCCGGCCGCCGGCTCAAGCTGGAGCAGGGCGAGACCGCCTACACCGACGGTGAACGCATCTTTCTGCCCGCCATCACCGCCCGCTTCGCCGGTCAGGAGGACAATTTCAAGCTGGCCAAGGCAAGTGTGGCGCTGCTGTGGGCGCAGACCCGCTTTGGCACCCTGCGCGCCGACCTGCAGGCCGCCTGCGCCGACTATCCCCACCCCGAACGGGCGCTTGCCCAGTTCCACGGCCTGGAGACCCTGCGGCTCACCGCCTGCATCGGCCGCGAGCTACCCGGTCTGCACCGGGAGATGCAGCGCCTATCGGCCTTGATCGGCGAGGAACTCCCCGCCGCCTGGCTCGACTTAAGCGAACGCCTGGCGCGTCCCGAGGCCCAGGTCGAGGACAGCCTGGCCCTTCTGGCCGAGGCCTATGCCCTGCCCGATTTCCCACCCCGCTGTTATCAGGGCGAGCTGCGGCCCGAGGCGGTCGCCACCGCCCGCGCCGCGCGCGTCGGCAAGGAAAAGGCGCGCCTGCGCATCAAGCTCGCCCAGCTTGAAGAGGAGCTGCGTCGGCATCGCGACGACGCCGCACGCCCCCAGGAGACGGCCGCCGAGCCCGAAAAGCGCGGCTTTGCCGCTTTAGTCCATGAGGAGGATGGCCGCCTGGACCTCGAGCTCACCCTGGACGGCGCACCGATCCCACCGCCCGAAGACGTAAGGCAGTTGATGACCTCCGTCTGGCTGGACTTCGGTGAGATCCCGCCGGAATACCTGGTGCCGGCGGGGCCCGGCGAATACGACGCCAGTCTCTACGAAGAACAGGCCGCCGATCCGGACGCGGTCTGGCAGGGCACCTATCACGAGGAGGGCGCCGAGCTCTACCCGGAATGGGATCACGGCCGCCAGCACTACCGCAAGAACTGGTGCGTCATGCGCGAGAAGGAGGTCAAGCCGGTCTACGACGACTTCTACCGCCAGACCCTGGAACGGCACACCGGCACGATCAAGGGCCTGCGCCGCGCCTTCGAGGCGATGCGTGACGAAAACCGCCTCATGAAGCGCCAGGCCTATGGCGACGAGGTGGACATCGACGCCCTGGTCGAGGCCCTGGCCGACGCCCGCGATGGGCGCGAGATGAGCGAGCGGTTGTTCGTGCGGTTGCACCGCGCCGAGCGCAACATCGCCGTCGCCTTCATGGTGGACATGTCCGGCAGTACCCGCGGCTGGATCAACGAGGCCGAGCGCGAGGCGCTGATCCTGCTGTGCGAGGCCCTGGAGCGCCTGGGCGACCGCTACGCCATCTATGGCTTCTCCGGCATCACCCGCAAGCGCTGCGAGCTGTACCGCATCAAGACCTTCGACGAACCCTACACGGAGGAGGTCAAGGCGCGCATCAGCGGCATCCGCCCGCAGGAGTACACGCGCATGGGTTTCGCCATCCGCCACCTGACCAAGCTGCTCAAGGCGGTGGAGGCGCGCACCAAGGTGCTGGTGACCCTGTCCGACGGCCGCCCCGACGATTACTTCGACGTCTACCGCGGCGCCTACGGCGTCGAGGACACGCGCATGGCCTTGATCGAGGCACGCCGCGCCGGCATCCACCCCTTCTGCATCACCATCGACCGCGAGGCGCGCGACTACCTGCCGCACATGTACGGCGCCGCCCGGTTCATCATCCTCGACGACGTCGGCATGCTGCCCTTCAAGGTGGCCGACATCTACCGCCGCATCACCACCTGAGCATGCCGGCGCCCGAGATCACCCCAGGCCGCTATTACAGCAACGGCGCCTACGGTCGCGCCTGGGGCGTGCGCCTGGTGTTGGCCCTCACCCCTGATCCCCATGGCGGCGAGACCCTCGTCCGCTTCAAAGGCATGGCCGGTGTCTGCCGGCGCAAGGGCGGCGAATGCAGCCTGGAGGAATTCCGCCGCTGGGCGAAATACGAGGTGCAGCTCAACGAGAACTCCTGGCTACGCGTGAGTTCCCTGACCGGCGACGATCTGATGTAAGAGCAGACCAACGTTCGCGACCGGCACATGACCACGGCGCATACAGGATTGGACATGGCCACGTAGGAGCGACGCCAGTCGCGACTTCCGTCGCTCCTACAACTTATGCCGACGTTACCGCCAGGATGGCAGCTCAGATGTACGGAGCGCTCAACGAGCCTTGCCGACGACCTCGATCTCCACACGCCGGTTGGGCGCCAGGCACTCGATGAGCTTGTCCTTCGGCTGCTTCATGTCGCACTGCACCACCGGTTGGGTATCGCCCAGGCCACTGGTGATGATGACGCTGGGCTTCACCCCCTTGGCCACCAGGTAGGACTTGACCGAACGGGCGCGGGCCTCGGAGAGCCTGCGGTTGGCCTCCGGCTTGCCGGTGGCGTCGGCGTGCCCCACGATCTTGACCTGTTCGACCTCGCCCAGGGCCTTGATCTTTTCGGCCACTTCATCGAGCCGCTGCCTGCCCTCCCTGGACAGGTCGCGGATGCCGGATTTGCCGAGGGCGAACAGGGTGTCGCCCGAGAGCACCACCTTGCTCACCGTGGGTGCGGGTGCCGGTGCGCTCGGCGCGGGCGCGGCTGCAGGGGTGGCCGTCTCAGCGGGTTTCGGCAGCACGGCGACCTTGGGCGCCTCCACCGGTTTTGCGGCCTCGGCCATCTTGGGCGCTTCGGCCGGCTTGGCCACCTCCTGTACCTTGGCGGCGGGGGCCGCGGCCGCCGGCGGCGTTGCCGGGGCGGGTGCGGTCGCTGCGGGTGCTGCGGGCGCAGGCTGGCCGAAGCCGCCGAACATACTCGCAAGCGCATTCGGATCGAAGGGCGCGACCGCTTGTGCGCCAGCCGGCGGGGCCCAGGGGTTGGCCTGGGCGGCCGGTGGCATGGGCTGATAGGTCAGCAGGTTGGCCCAGGTCGGCCCGTAGGTGCGCGGATCCATCATCGCCCCCATCCAGCCCATGTAGGTGGCCGGATTAGCGACGTTGGCCATGAGACTGAAGGCGCGCGGGTCCAGGGGCGCCAGGGTCCACTTGAGATAGAGGCCGGGGTTCAGGAGGTTGAGCATCGCCCCCCAGAGCTTGGGATCGGCCGGCCACAGGGCCCAGCGCATGGCCTTGCCCGGATCGGTCAGGATGGTGGTGAGCGCCGTGTAGAAGGCCGGGTCGGCGCCGGCGGCGAGCCAGCGCATGGTGATGGCGGGGTCGGCGAACTGGGCCCAGTTGCGGTAGGCGTTGGGGTTCACCATGCTGTTCAACATGTTGAGCCAGCCCACCGGGTCCTGCATGCCGATCAGGGCGGCCGTGTAGAAATTGGGTTCGGTGACGGTGTTCAACCAGGGGATGAAGACGCGCGGGTCGCGGAAGGCGGAAAGGTTTTGCGTGAAGTCGGTCATGCGCGCAAGCCAGGCCTCTGGGCTCTGCGGCACGGGTTTGTCCGGCTGGCCGGCCAGTGCGCTGCCGGCGGGGGCCTGTTCCGCGGCCAGCAGATGGGTGCTGGCGGCAAGCGTGAGGGCGAGGGTCAGGGTTTTGATTTTCATGGCTTTCCTCTGTCGGAGCGTGATCAAGGGATAGGTATCTCCGTATGTGCTGATAGTGTATCAGCCCTCCCCGACCCTGCCGCCGGGCGTGGGACCGACGCCGAGACGACGGCCTCGCCTCCTGTTGCACAAAAACAAAGCGGGCCGGACATGCGTCCGGCCCGCAGCACGGAACCGTTCATGGCCGGCAGGTATGCTTCCTTCGGCAGGGGGCCATCGGCCATGAACGGTCAGGAGACTGCAGGCAGCAGCGGCACGATCAGCAGTGCGACGATGTTGATGATCTTGATCAGCGGGTTCACGGCCGGCCCGGCGGTGTCCTTATAGGGGTCGCCAACCGTGTCGCCGGTCACCGCCGCCTTGTGCGCGTCAGAACCCTTGCCGCCATAGTTGCCCTCCTCGATGTACTTCTTGGCGTTGTCCCAGGCCCCGCCGCCGGTGGTCATGGAGATGGCCACGAAGATCCCGGTGACGATGGTGCCGAGCAGCACGCCACCCAGGGCCTTGGGCCCGAGGATGAGGCCAACCAGCACCGGCACCAGCAGGGGCAGCAGCGAGGGGATCATCATCTCCTTGATGGCGGCGCGGGTGAGCATGTCCACCGCACGGGAGTAGTCGGGCTTCGCCTTGCCCTCCATGATCCCGACGATCTCGCGGAACTGACGGCGCACTTCGATGACCACGCTGCCGGCGGCCCGGCCCACCGCCTCCATGGCCATGGAGCCGAACAGATAGGGCACCATGCCGCCGATGAACAGGCCGATGATCACCATGTGGTCGGACAGATCGAAGCTGAGCGACATCCCGCGCGCCTCCAGGGCATGGGTGTAGTCGGCGAACAGCACCAGGGCCGACAGGCCGGCCGAACCGATGGCGTAGCCCTTGGTCACCGCCTTGGTGGTGTTGCCCACGGCGTCGAGCGGGTCGGTGATGTTGCGGATCTCCTTGGGCAGGTCGGCCATTTCGGCAATGCCGCCGGCGTTGTCGGTCACCGGACCATAGGCGTCGAGGGCGACGATGATGCCGGTCATGGACAGCATGGCGGTGGCGGCGATGGCGATGGCGTAGAGCCCGCCCAGGGCGTAGGCGCCCCAGATGGCCAGACACACGGCGATCACCGGCGCAGCGGTGGCCTTCATGGAGACACCGAGACCAGCGATGATGTTGGTGCCGTGGCCAGTGGTGGAGGCCTCGGCGATGTGGCGCACGGGGCTGAACTCGGTGGCGGTGTAGTACTCGGTGATCACCACCATGGCGGCGGTGAGCGCGAGCCCGATCAGCGCGGCGAGATAGAGATTGAGCGCCGGGATGGTGCTGCCGTCCGCCATGGACAGGCCCTCGCCCAGCATCCAGGTGGTGACCGGGTAGAAGGCGATGATGGCGATCACCCCGGAGACGATGAGGCCGCGGTAGAGGGCGCTCATGATCTTGCCGCCCTCGCGCGCCTTGACGAAGAAGGTGCCGATGACGGAGGCGATGATGGACACACCACCCAACACCAGGGGATATATCACCGCCTGGGCCGAATCGGCGGCCGCTACCATCAGACTGCCGAGCAGCATGGTGGCGATGATGGTCACGGCGTAGGTCTCGAACAGGTCGGCCGCCATACCGGCGCAGTCGCCCACGTTGTCGCCCACGTTGTCGGCGATCACGGCGGGGTTGCGCGGGTCGTCCTCGGGGATGCCGGCCTCGACCTTGCCGACCAGGTCGGCGCCCACGTCGGCACCCTTGGTGAAGATGCCGCCGCCGAGACGGGCGAAGATGGAGATCAGCGAGCCGCCGAAGCCGAGACCGACCAGGGCGTGGATGGCATCCTGGGTCTCATAACCCATGCCCGCCAGCACGGTGTAGTAACCGGCCACGCCGAGCAGGCCGAGCCCGACGACCAGCAGACCGGTGATCGCACCGCCCTTGAAGGCGACGTTGAGGGCGGCGTTCAGACCCTGGCTGGCGGCCTGGGCGGTGCGCACGTTGGCGCGCACCGAGACGTTCATGCCGATGAAGCCGGCCGCACCCGAGAGGATGGCGCCAATGGCGAAGCCGATGGCGGTGGGCAGGTGCAGGAAGATGGCCAGGAGCACGAAGAGCACCACGCCGACCATGGCGATGGTGGTGTACTGCCGTTTGAGATAGGCCTGCGCCCCTTCCTGCACGGCAGCGGCAATCGCCTGCATGCGCTCGTTGCCGGCAGGCAGCCCCAGCACCCACTTGATCGACATGACCCCGTACAGCAGGGCGAGCCCCCCTGCCACCAGGGCGAACACGAGACCTTCACTCATCGCTTCTTCTCCTTTACATGGGCCAAACGGGTCGGGGCCGGCCAGCCGGGAATGCCTCCAGACGACCCCGTGCTTAGTATATTAGGATTCGCTTATGCTATTTCTAGCAAAAAATTAAATTACAGATCGGGCTTGCCGACCGCCAGCCCGCCCTCGAAACGCGTGCCCGGCTCGAAGCCGAAGATGGCGTCGAGGTTGAGCTCGCGGATGAGCTGGTCGACCGCGGCCTGACCGTGCTCCCGGTAGACCTCGGACAGGATCAGCTTGGCCGAATTGGCGTTGTAGAAACCGCCGAAATCGGCCTGGACCTTGAGGAGCTGGCGGGCGCGGTCGAGGGTCATGGGCTTGGTGAGGGGTGAGGCGATACGACGGTCTGCCCCCCTGTCCGGTCAGAGCTTGAATTCCGGCAGTTTCTTCGGCACCGGCGCGTTCTTCAGCGTCACATACACCGGCAGCCCACCCTCATACTTGGGATAGTCCTCACCCTGGATGAGACCGGTGAGGTACTTGCGGCACTTCTCGGTGATGCCGAAGCCGTCCTTGCTGATGAAGTCGCGCGGCATGAATTTCTCGACGTTGGCCACGTCCTTGAGGTCGGCCACGCCGATCTTGTATTTGTAGGGCTCGTCGGAGATGCGCACGATGGTGGGCATGACCGAGTTCCTGCCCTTGACCGCCAGCTCCACCGCCGCGCGGCCCAGTTCGTAGGCCTGTTTGACGTCGGTCTTGGAGGCGATGTGGCGGGCGGCGCGCTGCAGGTAGTCGGCCACCGCCCAGTGGTACTTGTGGCCCAGCTTCTCCTTGATCATGTTCGCCACCACCGGCGCGGCCCCCCCCAGCTGGGCGTGACCAAAGGCGTCGCGGGTGCCCTGCTCGGCCAGGAAGCGGCCATCCGGGTATTTGCATCCCTCGGACACCACCACGGTGCAATAGCCGTGTTTCTTGACGTTCTCGTCGACCTTGGCGAGGAATTTCTCCGGGTCGAACTCGATTTCCGGGAAGAGGATCACCACGGGGATCCCCTTCTCGGCCACCAGGCCGCCGGCGGCGGCGATCCAGCCGGCGTGGCGCCCCATCACCTCGATGACGAAGACCTTGGTCGAGGTCTTGGCCATGGAGCGCACGTCGTAGGAGGCCTCCAGGGTGGACACGGCGATGTACTTGGCCACCGAGCCGAAGCCAGGGCAGCAGTCGGTGATGGGCAGGTCATTGTCCACGGTCTTGGGCACGTGGATGGCCTGGATGGGGTAGCCCATGGCCTCCGAGAGCTGGCTCACCTTGTAGCAGGTGTCGGCCGAGTCGCCGCCGCCGTTGTAGAAAAAGTAGCCGATGTTGTGGGCCTTGAAGACCTCGATCAGACGCTCGTACTCGCGCTTGTTGGCCTCCAGGCTCTTCAGCTTGTAGCGGCAGGAGCCGAAGGCCCCCGAGGGAGTGTAGCGCAGGGCGGCGATCGCCTCGTCGCTCTCCTTGCTGGTGTCGATGAGGTCCTCGGTGAGCGCACCGATGATGCCGTTGCGGCCGGCATAGACCTTGCCAATCACGTCGCTGTGCTTGCGGCAGGCTTCGATCACGCCGCAGGCAGAGGCGTTGATCACGGCGGTCACGCCACCGGACTGGGCGTAGAACGCGTTCTTTTTCTTGGCCATACTGGGGTCTCTCCTTGATTCAAAGACAAAAGGGCGCGGCCACGCCACGCCCGTCGCGATCAGCTGCCGCCTTCCTGGGCGCGCTGGCGTCCCACCTCCTCCTGGACCTTGAGCAGCGTAATGACGCAGTCACCTAGGTTGTCGTATTCTTCGCGGCCGGTGCCGTAACGGTCTTTGACCGAATAATAGAACATCGCCCGATAGCCGGCCGGCCCCGTCTTCGCCACCACGAAGGCGCAATCCTCCGCCTTCCAGAACAGGGCGGGGCAGACGGTCAGCTCACGGTCGGCCGGTGTGAGGCGCACCTCGGTCTCCACCTCCTGCACCTCGACGTCATAGCCGAAGCGCTCCTTCAGGGTAGCCTGCACCAAGGCGAGGTCGGACGGGGTGAAGCCGGGGATGCTCATCGGCGTGTGAGAGACTATTTGCGCACCGAATCCAGGGCGGCGAAGATGGCGTCGCGGATGGCCTCGACCGAACCCACGCCGTTGATCTTGAAGTACTTCGGCGCCGCCGGGTCACCCGTGGCCACCCAGTCGGAGTAATACTTCACCAGCGGTTCGGTCTGGGCGTGGTAGACGTCCAAGCGCTTGCGCACCGTCTCTTCCTTGTCGTCGTCGCGCTGGATCAGGTCCTCGCCGGTGACGTCGTCCTTGCCGGGGACCTTGGGCGGGTTGAAGACGATGTGGTAGGTGCGGCCGGAGGCGACGTGTACGCGACGCCCGGACATGCGCTTGATGATCTCCTCGTCCGGCACGTCGATCTCCACCACGGCGTCGAGCGGCACACCGGCCGCCTTGAGGGCCTCGGCCTGGGGAATGGTGCGGGGAAAACCGTCGAACAGATAACCGGCCTTGCAGTCGTCCTCCTTGAGGCGTTCCTGCACCATGCCGATGATGATGTCGTCGGAGACCAGGCCGCCGGCGTCCATGATGGCCTTGGCCTTCTGGCCCAGCTCGGTCCCGGCCTTGACATGGGCGCGCAGCATGTCGCCGGTGGAGATCTGCGGGATGCCGTAGCGCTCCTTGATGAAGTTTGCCTGGGTGCCTTTGCCCGCGCCGGGGCCGCCGAGTAGGATCAGTCGCATGCATTAACCTCTTGAGTTCGTTCCCGATTGCCGGGTTGGGGTTGGTTGGAGTCACAATCCTGAGCGCCCCGTAGCGTATTCAACACCACACCCCAAAGACAGTTAAATTTTTGTATTTGCTTATAAGCCGAGATTATTACTACATACCGGTTCATTAATGATCCGGTTCCGTGCTGCGCTAGGCCATGCCCGCAAAGATGCGCCGAACGGCCTCCAGATCGGCCTCGGTGTCCACCCCGGGCGGGCTGGGCTGCGGGCTGGTGACGACGGCGATGCGATAGCCATGCCAGAGGGCGCGCAACTGCTCCAGGGCCTCGAAGTCTTCGAGCGGCGGCCGGCTGAGCTGGGGATAGCGCTTGAGGAAACCGACCCGGTAGGCGTAGAGGCCGACATGGCGGTAGACGGGCAGGCCAGATGGCAGTGCGTGGGGCGGGTTCAGGGAATCGGCCTGGGACCAGGCGTCGCGTGCCCAGGGGATGGGGGCGCGGGAGAAGTAGAGCGCGTAGCCCTGAGCGTCGAGCACCACCTTCACCACGTTGGGGTTGAACACCTCCTCCACCGTGTGCAAGGGGTGGCAAACGGTGGCCATGGCCGCCTGCGGGTGCAAGTACAGGGCCTCGGCGGTCTGGCGGATGAGCCCCGGGTCGATCAGCGGCTCGTCGCCCTGGACGTTGACCACCACGACCTCGTCGGCCCAGTCGAGCCGCGCCGCCACCTCGGCCAGCCGGTCGGTGCCGGAGGCGCATTCCGGGGAGGTCATGCAGACCTGATGGCCATGCGCACGCACGGCCTCGGCCACCGCCGCGTGGTCGGTAGCCACCCAGACCCCGGCCGCCCCGCTCGCCGCTGCCCGCTCGGCCACACGCACGACCATAGGCTTGCCGGCGATGTCGGCGAGCGGCTTGCCGGGCAGCCGCGTGGAGGCGTAGCGGGCGGGGATGACGGCGTAGAATGCTGGCATGCGGGGGGCTGTACGCGGGTAGGCTGCGGCGTAGGAGGGTGGCGTTTAGTATAGCCAGCCCCCCGAGGACTCACCATGCACTCACCCCAGCACCAGGCATGCCCGACCGCCGCCTGATCTACCTCGCCACCTTCTTGCGCGCGCTCGCCACCGGGATGATGGGGGTGCTGCTGGGGCTTTATCTGGCGCGTCTGGCCTTCAGCCCGGGCGAGATCGGCCTAGCGGTGAGCGCCGGTCTGGCAGGCGCCACCCTGGCGGCGCTCATCGCCGGCCTCGCCGCCGACCGGCTGGGGCGGCGGCGCACCCTGCTCGGCCTGGCGCTGCTGTCCGCCGGTGGCGGCCTCGGTGCCCTGCTCTTCGACACGCCGGGGGCGATGCTGGCTGTGGCCTTCCTGGGCATGGTCAACGGCCAGGGACGCGACCGCGGTGCCGCCCTGGTGATCGAGCAGGCCATGCTGCCGGCCACCGCCAATGACGAGGAACGCACCCGTGTGTTCGCCTGGTACAACCTGCTGCAGGATGCCGGCCACGGCCTGGGCAGCGCCCTGGCGGCCCTGCCCCAGTTGCTGCGACAGGGTTTGGACCTCGACCCCCTGGACGCCTTCCAGTGGGCGCTGGCCCTCTACGTCGCGCTCTTCCTCGCCCAGGCCAGCCTGGCCCGTCGCCTGTCTTCTGCCGTGGAGGCGCCGGCGCGCCCATCGCGCCGGCCACTCACGCCGGAAAGCCGCCGCCGACTCACCCGCCTCTCGGCCCTGTTCGCCCTCGACGCCCTGGCCGGAGGCTTCCTGGGCACGGCGCTCATCGCCTATTTCTTCCACCTCCGCTTCGGCGCGCCGGACGCCGCCATCGCCGCCCTGTTCGCCGGCGCGCGCGTCCTCAACGCCCTCTCGCACCTGGGTGCGGCCTGGCTGGCCAGGCGTATTGGCCTGCTCAACACCATGGTCTTCACCCACATCCCATCCAGCCTCCTGCTGATGAGCGTCGCCATCGCCCCCGACTTCACCACCGCCGCCCTGCTCTTCCTGCTGCGCGAGGGCCTGGTGGAGATGGACGTGCCCACCCGGCAGTCCTATGTGATGGCCATGGTTCGCCCGGAGGAGCGCACCTTCGCCTCCGGGGTGACCCACCTCGTGCGCCTGGGCGGCTGGGCTGCGGGACCGGCCTTCGCCGGGTACGTCATGCAGGGGCTGGCCCTGGGCTCGCCCCTGGTGGTGGGGGCGGCGATGAAGATCGCCTACGACGCGATGCTCTGGGTGAGTTTCCGGCGCCTGCGCGCGCCGGAAGAGGGACGGGAGGCTTAGCACTTGCCCTGACGCCACGGGCTGCTAAGATGTGCATGTGCTGACCATGTTCAGGAGAACCCCGTGACGACCGCCACCGAACGCATCCCCGTCCTCGTGACCAAGGCCCAGAAGGCCGAGCTCGCCCGCAAGGCCAAGGCCGCCAATCTGACCATGGGGGAATTCCTGCGCCGCGCCGGGGACGCCTACGACCCGCAGGAGAACCCCGCCCTGCTCGCGGGCCTCATCGACCAGGTGCTCAAGAGCACCACCGAGGCCACGCAGGCGATCGACGAGGCGCTGCGCTGCGTGGCCGAATCCGAGGCCCGCCTCACGAAGCTGCAGTCCGGCGAACCGGTGCGCAAGGCTGCCTGATGGCCATCGGCGACAGGCTCTGGGAGGCCCTCAGCACGGTCATCCGCATGAACGACCGCATCGTGGCGATGGCCGAGCAGATGAAGTCCCAGCAGCGCAGGATCGAGGACCTCACCGAGCGGGTCGTACGGCTGGAGACCGCGCTGGAGATCGCACTCGCAGCGCGTGGGGTGAAGAAGCCGCCGCGTCGCCTGTCCAGGAAGGGAGGATAGCCTCAACTGGCCACAGTAGCACGGCCCGGCAAGGCAAACACACACCTTCGGTCCCGCGGGCTCACGGCAGTGGCGCCCCAGGTCAATGCTGAATGGCGCGTGGGCGCTGTGGACGAGGAGACCGGAGGGTTTGCCTGGGAGGTCTCAGCAACTGGCGATTTACAAAAAGTTTACGGATTCAGTCAACCATTGCCCCGACCGCCTACGTCCCCGTACAATTGCAGCGGTATTCTCACAACCCATCAGGAGAAACGACATGGAACACCAACTGCCTCCCCTCCCCTACGCCAAGGACGCGCTCGCCCCGCACATGAGCGCCGAGACCTTCGAATACCACTACGGCAAGCACCACCAGGCCTATGTCACCAACCTCAACAACCTGATCAAGGGCACCGAGTACGAGAACAAGGGCCTGGAGGACATCATCAAGACCGCGCCGGCCGGCGGGATCTTCAACAATGCCGCCCAGGTCTGGAACCACACCTTCTTCTGGAACTGCATGAAGCCGGGCGGCGGTGGCGCCCCCTCCGGCGCCCTGGCCGAGGCCATCAACAAGAAGTGGGGTTCCTATGACGAGTTCAAAAAGGCCTTCCAGGCGAGTGCCGTGGGCAACTTCGGTTCCGGCTGGACCTGGCTGGTGAAAAAGCCCGACGGCTCGGTGGACATCGTCAACACCAGCAACGCCGCCACCCCGCTGACCACCGCCGACAAGCCCCTGATCACCGTCGACGTGTGGGAGCATGCCTATTACATCGACTACCGCAACGCGCGTCCCAAGTTCGTCGAGACCTTCCTCGAGCACCTGGTGAACTGGTCTTTCGCCGAGGCGAACTACGCCGGCTGACCCCTCGAGACCGCGACAGCGAGGCCGCCTCAGGGCGGCCTTTTCATTTCCGGGCACTCTGCCAGGGGCTAAACTGAGCCATGCGCCTTCGCCCCGCCCAGGCCCGCTGGTTCGAGACCTATGTCCCGCGTGATCACACTGTACGCGCGGTGGAGGTGCTCGCGCGCACCGGCGTGGTCGAGCTAGAGGCCGAAAGCCGCGAACCCGAGCGTACCGACACCGGCAAGCTGCGTTTCTTCGTCGAGCGCTTCTGCGAACTGGCTGCGGCACACGCCGAGGACCTGCCCACTGGCAGTCAACAGCCCACTGCCCTGGTGGGCAGCCCGGTGCGCATCGCCAACCAGGCCCTGCACAAACTGCGGCGATGGAGCGCCCAGGTCGATTATGTCAAGGAGCACCTGGCCGAGCTCAGGGCGGAGCGCGACTATCTGCTGCTACTGGACGAGGCCTTGGAGGCCATGCAGCGCGAGGGGCTGGACCTGGATGGCGTCTTCCGGCGCACCCGTTTCCTCTGCAAATGCCTGTTCGCCTGTCCCAAAGGCTGCTGCGGGCCGGAACATGAGCTCCAGCCCCTGGTGAAGGTGGTGGTGCATGGTCCGCATCACGACTTCCCCTTCCTCGTGGGGCTGCCCGACCAGCGCGCCATCATCCGCCGCATGGTCTTGGAGGAGGGCTGTGAACAGGTGGGCATCCCGGCCTGGCTCACCCGGCAGCCGGGGGGCCAGCGCGCGCAGGTCGCCGAGCGCCTGGCCGGCATCGAACGAGAGATCGCCGCGCGAGAGGCCGAACAGGCACGGCTGCGAAGTGACCCTGAGATCGCGACCGCGCGGGCGAACATCGACACCCTGGCCTGGTATCTGGACCACGCCGCAAACTATCTGACCGAGCAGGCGCTGTGCCACGTCACCGGCTGGACCACCGCGTCGAGCCCGGAGGTCCTGCAGACCGCCCTGCATGAGGCCGGCATCGAGGTCGTCGTGCGCTTTCCCGACCCACCCGCCAGCGCGCCGCCACCGGTGGCCACCCTGGAGCGCTGGTGGACACAACCCTTCCGCCCCCTGCTGCTCATGTGGGGCACCCCTGGACGCGAAGAGGTCGACCCGAGCGGGATCCTGGCCCTGGTGGTGCCCCTGCTGTTCGGCTACATGTTCCCGGATGTCGGCCACGGCCTCGTCCTCGCCCTGTTCGCCCTCTTCTTCTCGCGCCGCTGGCCGCAGATCCGCTTCCTGCTGCCCTGCGGCATCTCAGCCATGGCCTTCGGTGTTCTGTTCGGCGAGGTGTTCGGCTTCGAGGACGTCGTCCCGGCGCTCTGGCTGAGACCGCTGGACGCCCCGATGACCGTGCTGACCGTGCCGCTGCTGTTCGGCGTGCTCCTGATGCTGCTGGGCCTTGTCTTCGCCGGCATTGAGGCCCACTGGCGCGGCGCGCTGCACGCCTGGCTGGCGGCGGACGCGGCCGTGCTGCTCCTCTACCTGTCTTTGCTGCTCGTTCCCCTCCTGCCGCAGGTCCAGTGGGTCACCGGCCTGGCACTCACCCACTATATCGCCGGGAGTCTCTGGCTCGCCACCCCCGGGCGGCGCCTCGTGGCCATGTTTAGCGCCATCGGCCAGCTCCTGCTGAGTGTGTTCGAGCTGGTGATCAACACCCTGTCTTTCCTGCGCGTGGGGGCCTTCGCCTTGGCGCATGCGGCGTTGTCGCATGCCGTCATGACCCTGGCAGCGGATGTGGACAATCCCATCGCCTGGCTCGCGGTCGTGATCGTCGGCAACGCCTTCAGCGTAATCCTCGAGGGGCTGGTGGTGTTTGTCCAGACCACCCGGCTGGTCCTGTTCGAATTCTTCATCCGTTTCCTCAAGGCCGATGGCAGATTGTTCCGCCCGGTCGCGAGACCGCCGGCCCATCCGGCACGAGGATGAAGCCTTCGACGGGGTCGCCGAACGCATGGAATCCCCCGAGCAGCAAGGCCCTGGCGGCCAGCGCACAGAGCGCGGCGTCGATATCATCCATACCGGTCAGGACATGGGTCTCGACCCCCGCCGCCGCCAGGAGGGCCCGACGCAGCGTGCGTTTATGCCGCGCGGGCAGGAGACGCCCGGCCAGGGCACAGGCGACGGCGTGCGGGAAGGTCTCACAGCACACGGGCCGGTCGCCGACCGTGCCCCCATCGAAAAGGTGCCAAGTCGGCTCGATGGCCGCGTAAAGGGCCGCACCGCTGAGCATCCAACGGTAAAAGGGGTGCTGCGCGGCCACCGCCGCGCTGGGCGTGGCAAAGGCGCGTATGCCGACGGCCGCCAGGGCCCGCTCCGCTGGACGCGAGCGGCCGTTCAGACTCCACCGACAGGGGGCATCGATGGCAATGACCCGCGCGCCCAGGTCCCGACACCAGTCCACGACCGCCGCGACCTCCGGCGAGGCAAAACGCTCGCACCGCCCTGCCAGATCCAGGGCGACGGCGTGAAAGCCTTTGCGCTCGCCGCCCACGTCGATGCCGACCACGGGCGCATCGGGCATCGAGACCTGGGGCGCGGCTTGAGCCTCGGCGGGCTCAGGGGGCTGGATCACGAGGGAGACACCCGCTTCTGACGCTCTGACCAAAGCGGCGGGTGAGGTTAGAACCGTCTGCGGGATGGACGGTGGTTTTTGGTGGGTCGTGCAGGATTCGAACCTGCGACCAACGGATTAAAAGTCCGCTGCTCTACCGGCTGAGCTAACGACCCGGCGAAAGCTGATATTGTGCCGGATCCCGCGGGGTGGCGTCAATGTTCAGTTGCCCGTGCGGCGGGGTCTTTGCGGCGGTGTGGGCTGCACGGCGGCGGGTCGGGCCTTGGCCGCCTCCTCCTTTGCATCGGCGGCGGCAGCCGCTGCCGGCTCCTCGGCGGCGGCCCGGCTGTTCTTCGCGTACCAGGAGCGAATGAAGGTGTTGAGGTTTTGCAGCCGGATCTGGCCGGGGATGAACATCACGATCTCGCCGTTGGGATCGTACAGATAGGAGGTGGGGTAGAAGTCCACCGGCCCGACCTGACGGAAGGGGCTGTCCGGATTGCGCCGCGCCCCGCCGGCGACGATGGCGTGGAAGTCCAGGTTGTGCCGCATGGCGGTCTCACGCACGATGTTCTCGTCGGGGCCGTAGTCCAGGCCGATGCCGATGACCACGAAGTCCTTGCGCTTGTTGAGGTCGTTGAGCACCGGGACCTCGGCCCAGCACAAGGGGCACCAAGGTGCCCAGAAGTTGACCAGGACCCATTTCCCGCGATAGTCCGACAGGCGAATGGTCCGGCCGTTGATGTCGGTGAACTGGAAGTTGATGGCCTTGGAGGCCTCGGCCTGCGCCTGCGCGCGGACGGGATCCGACGCCCCGAGGGCGAGCACCGTGCCGAGCAGCCATGCCGCAAGGAGTCTGAGCATTCGCAATCCTTTGTTGAGCACCTGGGCCCCCGCGGTGCGAGGGCCGTGACCGGCTGGCACGCAGGGCCGTCAGGCGTCGCGCATCATCAAATAATACTGGACTTTCATGGTCGCCGCAGCCCCGGCGATGATGGAGAAAAAGACGATGATCGAGCCGATGGCCAGGGTGGAGATGCCGGTCACGCCCTGGCCGATGGTGCAACCCATGGCCGTGACGCCGCCGAAGCCCATGAGCACGGCGCCGATCAGGTGCCGGAACATGTCCTGCGGCGAGGTGAAATACTCCCAGCGGAAGGTGCGGTTGAACACCGAGTAGAGGAAGGAACCGATGACCACCCCGAAGACGGTGGCGATGGCAAAGGTGACCGTGGTGGAGGTGTCGGTCCAGTAGGCCCAGAGGTCCATGGTGTAGCCCAGCGGGGCGACGAAGGTCATGGACTCGGCCAGCTTGGAGTTGGTGCCGAGATAGGCGGGCTCCAGGGTCTCGGGGTGTTCGGGGATGAAGCCCAGTTTGCCAGTGACGTACCAGCCGCCGACCACGACCAGGCCGACCACGAAGCCGGCCAGCATGTTGTCGCGGCTTTGCCGGAAGTCGCGGCTGGCGAAGACGAAGATCAGGATGGCCAGGCTGATGGCGGCGGCCACGAGCAACTGACCGAGGGGGTTACCCTCGCCGACCAGCAGGGCCGGCACCGTCTGCAGGTGGTCGAAGTGGATGGTCACGGCATCGGCCTCCAGGACGTTGACCCGGAACCAGCCGAAGATGCCACGCAGGGTCACCAGGGCGGAGTAGCCGAGGAACAGAAACACGACCACCGATTTCAGGTTGCCACCGCCAAGGCGCACCAGTGTGCGCTGGCCGCAGCCCGAGGCGAGCGTCATACCGACCCCGAAGGTAAGCCCACCGACGATCATGGCGAGCCAGGGCAGGCGGGCGCTGGTATAGATGGTCTTGGTGGGATCGAGGTAGCCCACGTATTCGAGGATGGCGGTGCCGAGGATGGCCACGGCGATGGCCAGGAGCCAGGCGCGCATGCGCCCCCACTCGCCCATGTTCACCACATCGGAGACCGCGCCCATGGTGCAGAAGCTGGTCTTGTTGGCCACATAGCCGAAGATCAGGGCGAGAACGAAACCGGACCACACGACGAGGTGGGTGATCTCCTGCACCATCTTGGCGTCATCCATAGCAATCTCCTTGGTTTCTGTGGGTTGTGGGGTTGAAAACTAGCGCCTTTGCACCGCAATCTCAACTCACACGACCTGGTACATTCAGACGTACCGGGTCGGGTCCGGGATGCCCGCCTCGAGGAAACCCTGGCGCCGGAAGCGGCAGGCATCACAGCGGCCGCAGGCCCGGCCTTGCGCGTCGGCCTGGTAGCAGGACACGGTGAGCGCATAATCCACGCCCAGCTCGGTCCCCAGGCGGATGATCTGTGCCTTGGTCAGATGGATCAGTGGGGCCTCGATGCGCACGCGCTGACCCTCGAGCGCCCGTCGGGTAGCCAGGTCGGCCAGGTTCTGGAAGGCGGCGATGAACTCGGGGCGGCAGTCCGGATAGCCGGAGTAGTCGACGGCATTCACCCCGATGTAGATTGCCGCGGCCTCCAGGACCTCCGCCCAGGCGAGCGCGAGCGCCAGCATCACGGTGTTGCGCGCCGGCACATAGGTCACCGGCACCCCGCTGCTCGGCTGCTCCGGCACGGCGATGGCCGGGTCGGTCAGGGCCGAGCCGCCGAATTGCCCCATGTCGATGCCGACCACGCGGTGCTCGACCGCCCCGAGCTGACGTGCCACCGCCTGGGCGGCCTCAAGCTCGGCGGCATGGCGCTGGCCGTAGTGCACGCTCAAGGCATGGCAGGCGTGGCCCGCCCGCCGGGCAACCGCCAGGGTGGTGGCCGAATCCAGCCCCCCCGACAGAAGCACGACCGCCCGGGTCACCGGCCCGCCCCCTCGCCCCACAGCAGCTTGTGTAGCTGCACCTGCAGGCGCACCGGCAGGCCATCGCGCAGGATCCAATCGGCCAGCACCGCTGGCTCCAGCCGGCCGTGGACGGGCGAGAACAGGATGGCCGCCCGCTCGCTCAGGCGATACTCGCGTAGCACCTGACAGGCCCAATCGTAATCGGCCGCATCGCACAGGACGAACTTGACCTCGTCGCGCGGGGTGAGGTCGGTGAGATTGGCCCACAGATTGCGCTCGACCTCGCCGGAGCCCGGTGTCTTGATGTCGACGATGCGGGCCACGCGGCGGTCCACCCCGGTGATGTCCAAGGCGCCGCTGGTCTCCAGACTGACGTCATAGCCGGCATCGCAAAGGTCCGTGAGCAGCGTGAGGCAGTCACGCTGGGCCAGCGGTTCGCCGCCGGTCACGGTGACGTGGCGGGTGGGGTGGGCGCTGACCCGGCCGAGGATGTCGTCCAGGGACATCCACGCCCCGCCCTGAAAGGCGTATTCCGTGTCGCAATAGCCACAGCGCAGCGGGCAGCCGGTGAGGCGCACGAAGACGGTGGGCAGGCCGACCCGGCTCGCCTCCCCCTGCAGAGAGAAAAAGATCTCCGTGACGCGCAGGCGCGGGGCCGACATCCTCACTTGAGGGTGGCGAGCAGCCTGCGCGCGTTCTCAGCCGCCCGCGTTTGCGGGAAGCGGGCCACCAGCTGATCCAGCAGGGTCTGGGCGGCCGCCGTCTCGCCCGTCTGGAGGCGGGCACGGGCCAGGCTCAACATGGCGTCGGGGACCTTGTTGCTGGTCGGAAAATCGTTGAGCAGGCGCTGGTAGGCCTCCACTGCGGCGGGATAATTGCCCAGCGTGGCCTGGGCCAGGCCGAGCCAGTAGAGGGCATTGGACGCCAGGCTGCCGCTGGGATAGTCGCGCAGGAAGGCCTGGAAGCCACGCGCCGCCCCGGCGTAGTCGCCGGCGCGGAACTGCGCCAGGGCCGCCTCGTAGCTGCGGGTCTCGCTCTGCACGTCGCCGCCGCCGAGCAGGGTGCGGCTGGGCTGCAGCTGGATGGCCTCGGCGGCCGGTGCGGCCGGTTGCGGTCGATTGGCCAGCTCGCGGATGCGGCTGTCGAGATCCTCGTAAAGGTCCTTCTGCCGCCGTTGTGTCAGGGCCAGGGTGTTTTGCAGCTCCTCCTGCTGACCGCGCAGGCGGGCGAGCTCGGCCTTGAGCTCGGCGATCTGGTTGAGCAGGTTGAGCAGGCCCTGGCTGCTCAGTTGCGACTCGATGCGGCGGAAGCGGTCCTCCAGGGCGCGCATGTCCTGCCGCATCTCGTTCTGCCGCAGGGCCAGCTCGTCCAGGGTGTTGGCCGACAGCGGTGCAGCCAGCGGCAAAAGCGACAGGGCCAGGAGCAGGATCCGGGGGCTGGCCTTCATCATTCGCCGACGTAGTGGATCTCGGTGCGGCGGTTCATGCGCCAGGCCTCTTCATTGCTGCCCTGCACCGCCGGCTTCTCCTCGCCGAAGCTCACCGCCTCCATCTGCCCGTCGGGCACACCGAGCAGGGACAGGGCCTGGCGCACGCTCTCCGCCCGGCGCTGCCCCAGGGCCAGGTTGTACTCGCGGCTGCCGCGTTCGTCGGCATGGCCCTGCAGGATCACCTTGAAGCCGGGGTTGGCCTTGAGATAGGTGGCGTGCACGTCGATGACCGGTTGGAAGCGGGGGTCGATGACGGCGCTGTCGAACTCGAAATAGATGACCCGCTGCGCCAGGGGGCTGGCCGGATCCTTGTGCGCCCCCGGTGTGGTGATGTTCGCAGCGGCCGCCGGCGTCGTCGCGGCCGCCGTTGAAGGCGTCAGCGCCGTCGTCGGCAGCGGCCGCGTCTCGACCACCGGTTGCGTGACCGCAGCGGTGGTGCCGGGGGTCTCGGGACGGTCCGGACGCGTCGGCGTGACGACCGGCGCCGGCGTCGTCACCGGCTGCGTCGGGGTGGCCGACGTCACCCGCGCCGACGTCGCCTCGTCGATCGGTGCCTCGGACTGCACGCTGGCACACCCGGCGAGCAGCAGCCCGATCGAGAGGCTGGCCAGCAGGGCAAGGCTCGTCTGTTTCATCATCGATAGACTCCTGAGTGTCATGGTGGAAATCGGACGGTCAGGGCGCCCAAGCCGGTTCGCGCAGGTCACCCGTCTGCGAAAGCCGCTGCCGAACGCGCCCGTCGGTGCTGACCGTGGCGAGCACCCCGCGCCCGTTGATCAGCGTGGCGTAGAGGATGCTCTTGCCGTTGGGGGCGAAACTCGGCGACTCGTCGAAACTGGTGTCGGTCAGCACCTGCATCTGCCGGGTGGCGAGGTCCATCACCGCGACGTGAAAACGACCATCACGCCGGTGGATGAAGGCCATCAGGCGTCCGTCCGGCGATATCGCCGGCGAGACATTGTAGCCGCCTTCATAGGTGATGCGTTGCGCCTGCCCGCCCGCGAGCGGGATGCGGTAGATCTGCGGGGAGCCGCCGCGGTCCGAGGTGAAATAGAGCCACTGGCCGTCCGGGCTGAACACCGGCTCGGTGTCGAGACCCGGGCTGCTGGCGATGCGGCGCGGCTCCCCGCCCGCCGCGTCGATCAGGTAGATCTGCGATGCGGCGTCGCGCGAGAGGGTTACGGCGAGCTGCCGCCCATCCGGTGACCAGGCCGGGGCCGAGTTGGAGCCGCGGAAATTGGCCAGGATCCGCCGGCTGCCATCGGCCAGGTTCTGGATGTAGACGATGGGCTTCTTCTGCTCAAAGGAGACATAGGCGAGCCGCGTGCCGTCCGGTGACCAGGCCGGGGAGATGATGGGCTCGGGCGAGCGGGCCACGGTGAAAGCGTTCTGGCTGTCGGCATCCGCCACCTGCAGCTCATACCAGCCGTCGCGTTTGAGGATGTAGGCCATGCGACCGCTGTAGTTGCCCGGCTCGCCGAGCAGCTTTTCATGGACGATGTCGGAGATGCGATGCGCCGCGGCGCGCAGGCCGTTGGCCGGCACCGTGAGGCTCATGGAGGTGAGCTCCTGGCTGCGCACCACGTCGTAGAGCCAGAAACGGACCTCCAGCCGGCCGTCCGGCTGCGGTTGCACCTGGCCGATCAACAGGGCGTCGGCGCCGGTCCGACGCCAGTTCGGCAGGCGCACGTCCTGCGGCCGGCTGGGCGGGGCGCCGGCCGCCGCGTTGTCGACGACCTGGAAATAGCCGCTGCGCGCCAGGTTCGCCGATACCACGGCGGCAGGGTTGGTGCTGCCCGGCACGGACGGCATGGCGAAGGGGACAATGGCAATGGGGATGCGCTTGGCGGCACCGCCCACGATCTCGATGGTCATGGCGCCCCGGGCCAGACCCGCGGCGAAGAGCAGCGCGAGCAGGACGGAAAGCGTTCGTGTCAACGCGAGGTGGCGAACAAGGAGGCTGTGAGTCGACATATCCGAATTGTAACAAGGCGCGTGCAATGCCCGCCGATTTCAGGATCGCGCCCCATCCGTCTCGTAGGGGCGGAACTTCAGGATCAAATCTTCACGGAAGGCCGCCGCAAGCTCCCGATCGGGCGGCAGCGGCAGCGGCGAGGCACGCAGGATGGCGCGCTCGACCTGTTTGTCATAAGCGGGCTGACCGCTCGATTTGACCAGGGTGAGCTTCAACACCTCGCCGTCGGGTAGCAGCCGCACCTGGTAGACCACCTCCGGATTGCCGCTCAGGTTGGGCGGCAGCACCAGATAGCTGTGGATCTTGCTGCGGATGCGGCCCTGATAGTCCTCGATCATCTGCAGGCGCGCCGCCTCGGCCGCACGCTGCGCCTCCAGCCGGCGCTGCTCGGCCTCGCGGCGTGCCTGCTCTTCGGCCAGCAGCCGACGCCGTTCCAGTTCCCGCTGCTCGGCCTCCTGCCGGCGACGTTCCGCCTCTTGCGCCTGCAAGCTGATCTCCGGCTCCGGCTCTGCCTGGGGCGGGGGGGGCGCGGATTCGGGGGGGGCCAGCGGCGCAGGGGGTTCGGGCGCCGGGGGCGGCGGCATGGACGGCAGCTCCTGCCACAGGTCGGCATACACCGGCATCTCCGGCAGGCTGCGCCAATCCACGCTGAAGACCAGACCAAGCGCGAACAGCCCATGCACCACCAGGGCCATGGCGCCGGCACCGAAATACTGGCTGTTGCTGGGGTGGATCATGGCTGCGTCGGTTTGACCAGCAAGCCCACGCGAGGTGCCCCAGCGCGCGAGAGCGCATCCATCACCTGCATGACCGCCTCGTAGCGCACGTCCTTGTCCGCCGAGATGACCACCGGCTGCTCGGGGCGGCGCTTCAGGCGCTCGCCGACCGCCTGCGCCAGCCCCTCGCCTGTGATGACTACCTCGTCGTGCGGCGGCTCGCGGTCGCGCAGCAGCAGTGTGCCATCCACCCGCAGCACCACCTCCAGCGGGGCCGTGGGCGCCGGCCCTGCCCGGCCCACGCTGGGCAGCTCGACCTGGCTGGGATTGATGAAGGGGGCCGTCACCATGAAGATCACCAGCAACACCAGCATCACGTCGATGTAGGGCACGACGTTGATCTGATTGATCGCGCGGCGTGTACGTCTCATGTCTTCTGGGTTTGGCGGATGCGCCCGCGCTGGACCAGGATCAGATATTCCTCCATGAACACCTGCAGGCTGTTGGCCAGGCGGTCGATGTCGTGGCTGAAGCGGTTGTAGGCGATCACCGCCGGGATGGCGGCGAAAAGCCCGATGGCCGTGGCGATCAGCGCCTCGGCGATACCCGGGGCCACCTGCGCCAGGGTCGCCTGGGAGACGTCGGCCAGCCCGCGGAAGGCGTTCATGATGCCCCAGACCGTACCGAACAGGCCCACATAGGGCGAGACGGAACCGACCGTGGCCAGAAACGGTAGATGCGCCTCCAACTGGTCCAGCTCGCGCTGATAGGCGGCCTGCATCGCCCGGCGCGTGCCCTCCAGCACCTGCATCACCGACACCTCCTCGTGGACGGCGGGGTTAACAGCCTCGGCCAGGCGCAGGTGGGCGCGATGGCCGCGTCGGAACAGCTCTTCGATGCAGGCCACGTTCTTGCGTTCCTGGGTCTTTGCGTATAGCGCCTCGTGCGCGTCCTGCTCCACCGCGTCGTAGAACTCGCGCTCGAAACGCTCAGTGAGCCGCCGCTCCTTGCGCAAGATCATGTACTTGGAAAAGATCACCCACCACGAGGCGATCGAGGCCACCACAAGCAACAACATCACCCCCTGCACGACCCAACTGGCCGATAGGATCAGGCTGATGAGGGAGAGGTCGTGATCGACGGTGAGATTCATGCGGGCCTCACCAGTCGTTGCATGACGTGCGGCGGAATTCTAGCCGGCTTGAAGTCGGCGCTCCGCACGCAGGCGATGCGCACCCGGGCCGTCAGCAACAAACTGTCGCCGCGCACCACCTCCTGCGCGAGCGTCAGGCTGGCCCCGCCCAGCTCCTCGGGCACGCTCCTTACCTCCAGGCTGTCGTCGAAGCGCGCCGGGGCCAGGTATTCGACCGCGACATGACGGACGACGAACAGGACCCCGTCGCGCTGGGCGAGCTCTGTCTGACTCAACCCCAGTGCGCGCAGCCACTCCGAGCGGGCGCGCTCGAGGAATTTGAGATAGTTGGCGTAATAGACCACGCCGCTGGCGTCGGTGTCTTCCCAGTACACCCGCACCGGCCAGGTGAATACGGCGCTCATGCGTACGCGTCTAGATTTCTGGATTTCTGGACCGAAACTCATACTCCAACGCTAGTGGGGCGCAATGGCCGCGGCCACCAACCGGGTTGGCGCGCAGGCGACCCATCACTCGAACAGGTCCTGGTTCTGCACGCGCGCCGGGGTGACTAGGCCGAAGTGCCGATAGGCGAGCGGGGCCGCCACGCGCCCGCGCGGGGTGCGGGCGAGATAGCCCTGTTGGATGAGATAGGGCTCCAGGACATCCTCGATGGTATCGGCCGCCTCGCCGATGGCCGCGGCGAGGTTCTCCAGCCCCACCGGCCCGCCGGCGAACTTTTCCAGGATCGCCCCCAGCAGTTTGCGGTCCATCACGTCCAACCCGGCGCGGTCCACCTCCAGGAGCGCCAAGGCGGCGTCCGCCACCTCCGCCGTGATCCGTCCCCCGGCACGCACCTCGGCATAGTCGCGCACCCGACGCAGCAGCCGGTTGGCGATGCGCGGCGTGCCGCGCGAGCGGCGGGCGATCTCCATGGCCCCCTCCGGCGAGATCTCGATCCCGAGCAGACGCGCCGAGCGCGTGACGATCAGGGTGAGCTCCTCGGCGTTGTAGAACTCCAACCGGGCGATGATGCCGAAGCGGTCCCTGAGCGGATTGGTGAGCATGCCCGCGCGGGTGGTGGCCCCCACCAGGGTGAAGGGTGGCAAGTCGAGCTTCACCGAGCGCGCCGCCGGCCCCTCGCCGATCATGATGTCGAGCTGGAAGTCCTCCAAGGCCGGGTAGAGGATCTCCTCCACCACCGGTGAGAGGCGATGGATCTCGTCGATGAAAAGGACGTCGTTCGGCTCCAAATTGGTGAGCAGGGCCGCCAGATCGCCCGCGCGCTCCAACACCGGACCCGAGGTCACGCGCAGGTTCACCCCCATCTCCTTGGCGATGATGTGCGCGAGCGTGGTCTTGCCCAGCCCCGGTGGTCCGAACAGCAACACGTGGTCGAGGGCCTCACCGCGCTTGCGCGCCGCCGAGATGAAGATCTCCAACTGCTCGCGGGCGCGCGCCTGACCGACATAGTCGGCCAGCCGCTGCGGCCGCAATGCCCGCTCGAAGGCCTCCTCTTCACGCGAGGCCGGGGCGGGGGAGATCAAACGGTCGGGCTCAAGCATGGGGCCTTTTTAGGTCGGTACGCGGCTCATGCACAGCGCGTGCGTGTATTGCCAAGCGGCATCACGAGGGCAGAGGGAGATCCTGGTAACAACACGATCGACCACCGACCGAAATAATCGGGCTCAATCGAGCTCCTCCACGACCCCCTCCAGCCGATAGATCACCTGCTCGGCGATGTTCGTCGTGCGATCTCCGCAACGCTCAAGGTTGTGTGCGATCCACAGGATGCGCGAACCGTTGTCCACCAGCCTGGCATCGGTGCGCATCGCATCAAGCGTGGAGCTGACCAGGTTGCGCAGACGACTATCGAGCTCATCATCCAGGCCCGCCGCTGTGCGCGCCTGTGCTGCGTCGCCTGCGGCGTTGGCCTGACGCACCCCATCGAGCATCTGCAGACAAAGCGCCGTCATCGCCATCACCTCATCCAACCCCAAGGGCTGCAGCGGGTCGTCGGTTAGCTCCAACACACTCCTGGCGATATCGCTTGCGTAGTCGCCGATGCGCTCGAGCTCACCCGCCATCCGCATGTAAGCGACGATATCGCGCAGATCGTGGGCAACGGGCTGTTGTGAGGCGATCGCCACCAGGCAGTCCTGCTCGATCAGGCGGCGTTTGTTGTTGATGTTGACATCGTTGGCAATGATGTCTTGACAGGTATCGAGCTTGCGCGTGGACAGGCACGAGGCCGCCGCGCGGATGGCCGAGATGACATCCTCGAACAGTTCGTTGAGGCTGACATCGATCTGTTGTTTCTTGACGTCGAGGATGTGGCGTGGATCGAGCATAAGCGGTCTCTGCAGAGATGACGAGGCTGTGAGCATAACAGCACTCCGACCACCGCACCACGACGAGCGTCACCACGCGAGCGCGGGGTTATGCCCATGTGGCGGCTTCAAAGCACAAAGGCCCCTATGTGGGGCCTTTGTTGGGGGTAGGGGGTCTGGCGATGACCTACTTTCGCGGGCGGGGAGCCCACTATCATTGGCGCTGGAGCGTTTCACGGTCCTGTTCGGGAAGGGAAGG
>JAKADY010000056.1 GCA_021826065.1 Pseudomonadota bacterium | reverse complement strand
CTCAGACGCGGCGACAACGTCTACATCGCCAACGTGCTGAAATCGCGTCCACCGAAGAACCGCGACCCCAGCCCGCAGGAGGTCGCCGCCTGCCTGCCCTATCTGGAGCGCCAGATCGACCTGATCCGGCCCAAATTGATCCTTGCCCTGGGCCGTTTCGCCGCCCAGAGCCTGCTGGTCACCGACACGGCCATCGGCCGCCTGCGCGGCCAGGTGCACCGCTACCGCGGCGTGCCCCTGATCGTCACCTATCATCCGGCCTATCTGCTCAGAAATCCGGCGGACAAGGCGCGCGCCTGGGAGGACCTGGTGCTCGCCCGCCAGACCATGGCACAGATCAAGGCCATGCCCTCGAGCTGAACCTATCCCTGGAGACCCCATGCGCAAACTGATCCTGATCCTGACCTTTTGGCTCGCCGCCCTTACGCTCACGGGCTGCGGCTACAACACCCTGCAGGCCCAGGACGAGGCGGTGCAGGCCGCCTGGTCGGAGGTGCTCAACCAGTACCAGCGCCGCGCCGACCTGGTGCCCAACCTGGTCAACACCGTCAAGGGCTACGCCGCGCACGAGCGCCAGGTGCTCACCGCGGTGACCGAGGCCCGTGCGCGCGTGGGCCAGTTGCGCGTCACGCCGGAGGTGCTCAACGACGAGGCGGCACTCAGGCAGTTCCAGGCCGCCCAGGCCGAGCTCACCGGGGCGTTGAGCCGTCTCCTGGCGGTGGCCGAGAACTACCCACAGCTCAAGGCCGACGCTGCCTTCCGCGACCTGCAGGCGCAGCTGGAGGGCACCGAAAACCGCATCACCGTCGCCCGCAACCGCTACATCCAGGCGGTGCAGGCGTACAACACCACGGTGCGCAGCTTCCCCTCCAACCTCACCGCCATGCTCTTCGGCCACAAGACCAAGGCCAATTTCGCGGTCGAGAACGAAAAGGCCCTCGCCGCCCCGCCCACGGTCGATTTCGGCACCGAGGCCCCAGCCGCCTCCGGAACCGCGAGTGGATATTGAGTTTCTAGCACATGGTATCGACCCACGGTGAGTGAGAGCCGACGCGACCCACCCTCGTCCTCGACGGGGGAGGGCAGGGTGGGGGTGATGGGGTGGCGCCCAGCCCGCCGTCGTCTGGGCCAGACGTGGCCTTACCCCGGCGAGCCAGTGGGTGATCTGGGAAGATCACGAGCGTCTAGCCCGTGGCTCAATCTACTGGCCGTCATGATGGCCCTGCTGCTGATGCCGGCCTGGGCGCAGCTGGCCATCCCGCCCCTCACGGCGCGGGTGACGGACCTCGCCGGCCTGCTCTCCGCCGCCCAGCGCCAGGCGCTGGAGGACAGACTGGCACGCTTCGAGCGGGAGAAGGGCAGCCAGATCGCCATCCTGATCGTGCCCACCACCCAGCCCGAGACCATCGAGCAGTACGGCATCCGCGTCGCCGAGGCCTGGCGGCTCGGACGCAAGGGGGTGGACGATGGGGTAATGCTGCTGGTGGCGCGCGACGACCGCGCACTGCGCATCGAGGTGGGCTATGGGCTGGAGGGGGTCATCCCCGACGCCGTGGCCAAGCGCATCATCGAGGAGATCATCGTCCCGCGTTTTCGCGCCGGTGACTATGCCGGCGGCCTCGAAGCGGGTGTCGACGCCCTCATCGGGCTGATCTCCGGCGAGCCGCTGCCGCCACCCCGCCCAGCGGCAAGTGCCGGCAGCGGGCCCCACCCCCTGCTGCCGGCGGCGATGATGTTCGCCTTCGTCCTCAGCGGGGTCCTGCGCTTCTTTCTGGGGCGGCTGGTCGCCGCGGGCATCATCGGCACGGTCGCCTTCTTCGGCGCCTGGTGGCTGCTGGGCAGCCTCGCCGCTGCGCTCTTCGTCGCGGCCATTGCCTTCATCCTCACCCTGTCCGGCAACACCCGCGGTTCGCTCGGTTCAGGCCGGGGCGGCTTCAGCGGTTGGGGAGGGGGCGGTTTCGGTGGTGGCGGTTTCCGAGGCGGTGGCGGCGGCTTTGGCGGCGGGGGCGCTTCGGGCCGCTGGTGATGGCACAGGCTAGGGCTACAGCATGAACCTCCTGCGCATCCTCAAACACCTGCTCTATCCGGACTGGATCGTGCGGCGCGCCTTTCCGGCCCCCGTCATGGCGCGCATCGAGGCCGCGATTGCCGCCTCCGAGGCGGGGCACCGCGGCGAGATCCGCTTTGCCGTCGAGGCGAGCCTGGCGCTGCGCCCATTGCTCACCGGCCAGAGCGCGCGCGAGCGCGCCGTCGAGGTCTTCTCCGAGCTCAGGGTCTGGGACACGGAGGAGAACAACGGCGTGCTGATCTACCTGCTCCTGGCCGACCACGACGTGGAGATCGTCGCCGACCGCGGGGTGAGCCAGGCACTTCCGCCCGACTACTGGGCGGAAGTCTGTCGTTCCATGGAAGCGCATTTCCGCGCCGGGCGCTATGCCGATGGGGTCCTGGCCGGTGTGGCCGAGATCGGCCGCCGGCTCACCGAGCTCTACCCGCGCACGGGCGCGGACGTGAACGAGCTGCCTGACCGACCGGTACGTCTGTAATCTTCGGGCCCGCACTCAGCGCCGCCGGCGCCGCCGCCGCCGTTTGACCGGTTTGCTGGCGATATCCCGCACCTTGGCGATCACCGCGCCGGGCGGCGGCAACACCTCCTTCAGGTCGGCCGCCACCGTCGGCGCCTGGGCCGAGGGCGGGGCGTGATGCAGACTGGCGGCCACCGCCAACAGGCGCTCCAGCTCGGCCGGGTGCTCGCGCATGTTGCGCTGGTGCCAGCGCCGCACCAGATACATGGTCAGCGCCACGAACAGGCTGAACAGGATGATCACCGTGTTGATCGACAGGTCGGCCCAGACCAACACGGCGTACAGGGCCAGCATGACCAGGATGGACAGGTTCTCGTTGAAGTTCTGCACGGCGATGGAGTGTCCCGCCCCCATCAGGATGTGGCCGCGGTGCTGCAGCAGGGCGTTCATCGGCACCACGAAGAAGCCGGCCATGGCGCCGATGACCACCATCAGTACGATGGCCTGCACCTGATCGCCCACCACCACCATCAGGTTGGCCAGCACGCCCATGGCGATGCCCACGCTCACCACCTTGACCGATTTGTTGATCGGCACCAGCTTGCCCGCCAGCACGGCGCCCAGGGCCACCCCCACGGCGAACACCGCCTGCAGATAGGTGGCCTGGTCCAGGCGCAGCCCCAGGGTGTGCTCGGCCCAGCGCAGCATGATGAACTGCAACGTCGCCCCCGCGCCCCAGAACAGGGTGGTCACCGCCAGGGTGATCTGCCCCAGCTTGTCCTGCCACAGAAGGCGCACGCAATGGGCGAAGTCGCGTATGAGATAGACCGGATTGACCTGGGCCGGCTTGTGGTCCACGCCGGTGTTCGGCACCCAAAGGTTGATCAGCGCCGCCAGCCCGTAGAGCAGGGCGATGCTGATCATGCTGTATTTGAGCAGGGTGCCGCTCGCCCCGCCGAACAGCAATTCGTCGGCGACGCGAAAGGCCTCATGCACCATCGGGCTCACCAGCCAGCCGCCCAGCATGGTGCCGAAGATGATCGCCGCCACCGTGAGCCCCTCGATCCAGCTGTTCGCGACCACCAGTTTGTTGTGCGGTACGTACTCGGTGACGATGCCGTACTTCGCCGGCGAGTAGGCCGCCGCGCCCAGACCCACCAGGGCATAGGCATAGAGCGGGTGCACCCCCGCGATCATGAGCAGGCAGCCGACCACCTTGATGCTGTTGGCGATGAACATCACCCGACCCTTGGGCATGGAGTCGGCAAACGCCCCGACGAAGGCCGCCAGCACGACGTAGGAGATGGTGAAGAAGAGCTTCAGCAGCGGCTCGTACTGGGCCGGCGCGGCGATCTCCCGCAGCATGGCGATGGCGGTGATCAACAGCGCGTTGTCGGCGAGCGCCGAGCAGAACTGCGCCGCCATGATGATGTAGAAACCGCGGTTCATGCCTGCTGGATCAGCCGGCGTTCGCCCTGCGGGCCGGCTGGGATGGGCAAGGGCAGGGCGGCTGGCGTAAGGTGGCGCGGGTGACGGAGGACATGCAGGGTGTGTTTACGGCGGCAGCAGTCTCAAACCCTGCCGCCGGCATCTTATATCAAGGCCGCCACATACGCCCAGTGCGGCCGCAGACGCACGGGGTCGGCTCGCCGGAAACCGCGTCCAGACTGGCGTTTACAAGAAAATTATGGTTCAATAAACAGGATTGATAGCAGTAACCCACCTCCATGGCCGACCGCCGTTTACAAGTCTTCTACACCGTCGCCAAACAGCTCTCCTTCACCAAGGCCGCCGAACTGCTGTTCATGACCCAGCCGGCGGTCACCTTCCAGGTCAAGCAGCTCGAGGAACACTTCAACACCCGGCTGTTCGAGCGATCACATGGCAAGATCTCGCTCACCCCGGCGGGTGAGCTGGCGCTGGACTACGCCGAGCGCATCCTCAACCTCACCGCCGAGATGGAGGCGCGCATCTCCGAGCTGACCGGCCAGGTGAGCGGCCCGCTGCTGATCGGTGCCTCCACCACCATCGCCGAATACATGCTGCCGCGCCTGCTCGGCGAGTTCAAACAGAAACACCCCGAGACCCAGGCGCGGCTCACGGTGGCCAACTCCGAGACCATCGAGCGCAAGGTGGCCGACCACACCCTGGACATCGGCCTGATCGAGGCCCCCTCGCATCACCCCAACCTGATCACCCAGGTCTGCTGCGAGGACGAGTTGGTGATGATCTGCGCCCCGTTCTCCGACCTGGCCAAGCTGCCCAGCGTCACCCCCGAGCAGGTGGCCTCCCACCCCTACATCAGCCGGGAGACCGGCTCCGGCACACGCGAGTGCATCGACGAGTACTTCCGCGGCAACGGGGTAAACCTCGACGAGATGAACCTGGTCATGGAGCTCGGCAGCCGTGAGGCCATCAAGGGTGCGGTGGCGGCGGGCCTGGGTGTGGCCATCGTCTCCGGCACCACGGTGGCGAAAGAGGTGCGCCTGGGCGAGCTGGTCGCCATTCCCTTAAACCCGCCGCTGCGCCGCCAGCTCTCCCTGGTCTATCCGCAGGAGAAATTCCGCAGCAAGCTGCTGCAGTCCTTCCTCGAGTTCCTGGAAAAGAGCCCGCTGGTCAAGAACCAGATCGACATCTCGCTCTAACGGGCATGACTTCGAATAACACCCAAAAAAGATGAAAGTCATGCCCGTTTCCCCCACCCCCAGCCCCTCCAGCTTGGTGATCGGCGCAAGCCGCTCAAAGCGCACCTCCCCCGCTCGCGGGGGAGGGGTTGGGGGTGAGGGCGGGGGAGGGGAGCGTCGTGATCGGCCGCGCCGATTCCAACGGCTAGACCCATGACCGCCGACGAACGCAGGCTGCTGCGCCTCTACCGCGGCCTGCCGGCCGCGCAGCGCGCCGGGCTGCTGGACTATGCCGAATACCTCGCCAGCCGCGCCGTCACCGACGAGGATGAGAAACCCAGGCAGCCGCTGCCCATCCCGCGGCCGACCGAGGAATCGGTCATCAAGGCGATCCGCCGTCTCAAGCAGACCTATCCCATGCTGGATGCCAACCGCCTGCTGCACGAGACCTCCAGCCTGATGGCCCAGCACGTGGTGCACAAGCGGCCGGCCGCCGAGGTCATCGATGAACTGGAGGCCTTGTTCCGGCGTCATTACGACAGCCAGAAGATCGAGGACTGAGGCGCGAGGGTTGCCCCCTTCCGCCGGCGTGAGCGCTGGCGCAAACTGATGGCCTCTGTTCGATGACCAGGTGCCCCATGACCAATGCCGACCCCGCCGAACTCGACAAATTCAGCCAACTCGCCCACCGCTGGTGGGACCCGAACTCGGAGTTCAAGCCCCTGCACGACATCAACCCGCTGCGGCTCGACTGGATCGACCGCCGGGTGGGGTTGGCCGACAAGCGGGTGGTGGACGTGGGCTGCGGCGGCGGCATCCTGGCCGAGGCCATGGCCGGTCGGGGTGCCCGGGTCACCGGCATCGACCTGTCGGAGAAGGCGCTCAAGGTGGCGCGGCTGCACCTGCTCGAATCCGGCCGCCAGGTGGATTACCGGCTCCTCTCCGCTGAGGCCCTGGCCGAAGAGGCGGCAGAGTCCTTCGATGTGGTCACCTGCATGGAGATGCTCGAGCACGTGCCCGACCCCGCCAGCACGGTGGCCGCCTGCGCGCGTCTGGCCAAACCGGGTGGCTGGGTCTTTTTCTCCACCATCAACCGCAACCCCAAGAGCTATCTCTTCGCCATCGTCGGCGCGGAATATATCCTCAACCTACTGCCGCGCGGCACACACGACTGGGCGCGCTTCATCAAGCCCTCCGAACTCGCCGCCCATGCCCGCCGGGCCGGCCTCGACCCGGTCGAGATCACCGGTATGACCTATAACCCGTTCAGCAAGACCTACCGGCTCGAGGCCGACACCGACCTCAACTACCTCATGGCCTGCCGCAAGCCGGGGGATGCGTGAGCGAAGTCTCTGTTCCCCACCGCGACTCGGGACCTCCCCTTGTGGGACGCAAGCGGGTGGTGCTGTTCGACCTCGACGGCACCCTGGTGGATACCGCGCCCGACCTGGGCTTTGCCCTCAACGCGATGCGCCGCGAACGCGGTCTAAAACCGCTCGCCTACGCCGAGTTGCGTGCACAGGCCTCGCACGGCGCGCGCGGTCTGATCCGCCTCGGCTTCGGCCTCGGACCGGACGACCCCGGCTTCGAGACCCTGCGCCAGGAATTTCTGGAGATCTACGCCGGCGTCCTCACCGCCCGCTCGAGCCTGTTTCCCGGCATGGGCGAAGTGCTCAGCGCCCTGGAGGCGCAGGGTGTGCCCTGGGGCGTGGTCACCAACAAGCCCGCCCGCTTCAGCGAGCCGCTGCTCAGGCATCTGGGCCTCTACGAGCGGGCGGCCTGCGTGGTCTCCGGCGACACCTGCGCCCAGCCCAAACCGCACCCGGCCCCCCTGCTGCACGCCTGCCAGCACACCGGGACAGAGCCGGGCGCATGTCTCTACGTGGGGGATGCCGCCCGCGACGTCGAGGCCGCCCAGGCCGCCGGCATGCCCGCAGTCGTCGCCCTCTGGGGCTATCTCGGCAGCGGCGACCGGCCCGAGACCTGGGGTGCCGACGCTCTCATCGCTTCGCCCGGGGCCATCTTCGACCACCTCTGACCCGGGCAGCACCGCCTTCGCCGGAGAGGGGTGGGTGTCGTGCATTGCATCGAGCCTGCTGGCAGGCAGCGTTGTGAGCATCTATGTTGAAGCATCCCCAAGACACAACCAGAGGAGGTCACCATGAAGCTCACCCTCAGCGTCATCAAGGCCGACATCGGTTCCATCGGCGGCCACATCGCCCCGTCGCAGGCCCTACTCGAGGCCGTGCGCCGGCATGTGGCCGAGCAGGGCAGGGACCTGCTGCTCGACAGCTACGTCTCCTCCACCGGCGATGACATCGCCCTGCTCATGACCCACACCCGCGGTGTGCGCGACGAGGCCGTGCACCGCCTGGCCTGGGACGCCTTTCTCGCCGGCACCGCCACGGCCAAAGAGCAGGGGCTCTACGGCGCCGGCCAGGACCTGCTCAAGGACGCCTTCTCCGGCAATGTGCACGGCCTCGGACCGGCCTGCGCCGAGATGACCTTCGACGAGCGACCGGGCGAACCCTTCCTGTTCTTCGCCGCCGACAAGACCGACCCCGGGGCCTTCAACCTGCCCCTCTATCTCGCCTTCGCCGACCCCATGAACACGCCAGGGCTCATCCTCTCGCCCAACATGAGCGCGGGTTTCCGCTTCGTGATCATGGACGTCAACCACACCGAGGGTGACCGGGTGATCGAGCTCAATGCCCCGGAGGAGCTCTACGACATCGCCGCCCTGCTGCGCGACCCCGAGCGCTACGTGGTCGAGGCGATCTATTCGCGGGCGACCGGCGAGCAGGCCGTGGCGGTCGCCACCTCGCGGCTGCACAACATCGCAGGCAAGTACACCGGCAAGGACGACCCGGTCATGCTGGTGCGCACACAGATGAACTTCCCCGCCACCGGCGAGGTCCTGGCCCCCTTCGCCCTGGGCCACTTCGTCGCCGGCTGCATGCGCGGCTCGCACCAGATGCCGCTCATGCCGGTGCCGCTGGGCAGCGGCATCAGCTATTTCGACGGCCCGCCCATCGTCACCTGCGCCGCCTTCGCCGAGCACGGCGGCAAGCTCACCGAGGCCATGGACGCCTTTGCCCACCCCTTCTGGGACGAGGTGCGCCACCGCGTGGCGGTCAAGGCGCGCGACATGCGCGCCCAGGGCTTCTTCGGCGCCGCCATGCTGCCCATGAGCGAGCTCGAATACACCGGCATCACCCAGAAGCTCGCCCGCCTCGATGAGCGCTTCACCGTGCGGGGGGCATGACCGATCCGGCCTATCTCGCCCTGGCTCAGACCGACGAGCTCGACCGGCGGGTGAGGATCGCCTGGCAGCATCTCGAGCGTTGCGACCTCTGCGCCCGCTATTGCCGCGTCAACCGACTGCAGGGCACGCAGGGGGCGGTGTGCCGCACCGGCGAGCGGGCCTGGGTGGCGAGCTACGGGCCACATCACGGCGAGGAGCGGCCGATCAGCGGGTACGGCGGCTCGGGGACGATCTTCTTCACCTGGTGCAACCTGCGTTGTGTGTTCTGCCAGAACTGGGAGATCAGCCAGAAGGGCGAGGGGTGTGAGGTCAGCCCCGAGGCCCTGGCCGGCATGATGCTGGAGCTGCAGACCATGGGCTGCCACAACATCAACCTCGTCTCGCCCAGCCATGTCGTCGCCCAGATCCTCGCTGCCGTGGCCATGGCCGCCCGCCAGGGTCTGCGTCTGCCCCTGGTCTACAACACCGGCGGCTACGACAGCCCCGAGGCGCTGGCCCTGCTCGACGGCGTTGTCGACATTTACATGCCAGATATGAAGTGGGGCGACTCAAAGGCCGCCCACCGCTATTCCCATGTGCGCGACTACTGGGCGGTCAACCAGGCGGCGGTGTGCGAGATGCACCGCCAGGTCGGCGACCTCGTCCTGGACGACCGGGGTATCGCCGTGCGTGGTCTGCTCGTGCGCCACCTCGTGCTGCCCGGCGATCTCGCCAACACCCGCCGTGTGCTCGAATTCATCGCCCGCGAGCTGTCACCGCACACCTATGTCAACCTCATGGACCAGTACTACCCCTGCTACCGTGCCGGCGAATACCCGCCGCTCGACCGCCGACTCAGCCCAGCGGAATACCGGGCGGCGGTGGAGACCGCGCAAGAACTCGGACTCACCCGCCTCGATGGCCTCCGTAACCCGGCCCTCAGCCCATGACGAGACGCATCCCGCTGCCCGAATTCTGTGTCCAGGCAGTGCTCCCCTACGAGGAACTCTTGTGGCGGCGCCGCTCCGTGCGCGTCTTCGCGCCCAGACCTCTGACACTTCAGCACTGCGCCTGCCAGTACGGCGAGCGGGCCGCCCGCTACGTCGCCCTCGAGGCGGGGCATGTGGCCCAGAACGTCTGTGTGGAATGCACCGCGCTGGGGCAGGGTACGGCTCCTATCGGCGCCTTCGACGACGACGCCGTCAGACGCGTGCTGCGCCTGCCCGCCGGACTTGACCCGCTCTACCTGCTGCCCGTCGGTCACCCTACCTGATTGCCAACGCCCTCCCCAATCGGGTGTTGGCAAGCGGTGCGGGGACACAATGAACTTTTCCTGGCCCGGCTCATCATAGACATGTACCATGATGGCAGGCGGGTTATGTTGGATACACCCGCACAGTCACCTGGGGGCGACCTGGCTTCGACGTGGGTTGCGAAGCAGACAAGGGCATACCGAGGACCAGTCACCTCGTAAATCAACTGGAAAGCAATAGTCGCCAACGACGAAACCTACGCTCTGGCCGCCTAATGGCCAGACCCCTCACCGGTTCTCCCGTGGGCCGGGCTGGGCAACCAGCTGAGGGGTCATCGACACGGGATCGCGTTCAGCCGGGCCGCTTGGTTGAACGTTAAATCTAGGCGGCTCGCACGGATCAAGCCTGTTCGGCCGGCGTGATCCGGGCTAAATCCAAAAGACCGGACTAAGTATGTAGAACTTGCTGTAGAGAGCTTGCGGACGCGGGTTCGATTCCCGCCGCCTCCACCAATACACAAAGGTCAACAGTTCGCTGTTGGCCTTTTTTCTTGCGCGCTCCCGCGTGTTCGCGGGGACTCCTGCGGATTCCTGCGGACTTCCTTCCTCCGGTCGTCTCGCCCATCTCGGCCCCATTTCGCTCTCTCCTGGCCATTCTTCTCTCCAGCCTCGCTCGCCGGCTAAGGGCCGAAGTCCGCAGAGGCCGCAACGTGGACCTATACAGATCAATGGGTTACGTGCTGACGAATCAAACGGTTGGATTGCGGCATCGGCAGGCAAAGGAAACCATGGCCGTTGTGTTTTGTCGGTAGTTCTTGACAGCTACCGACGTTTCGCAACATTATGACGACATGGACAGTTCGCACCAGAGCATTCTGGATCTTGCCGCCCAGCGCGGCCTTATTCGCCCACGCGATCTCAATGAGCGTGGGCTGCCCACGATCGCCCTCACGCGGCTGGTGCGGCAAGGGCTGCTCCAGCGCGTGGGACGGGGCCTGTACGCAATTCCGGACCGGGCCGTCTCGGAACACGGCGTACTCTCCGAGGTGGCACGCAAGCACCCGCAAGCCATCGTCTGCCTGCTGTCGGCACTGCGCCTACATGAACTCACCACACAGTCGCCGTTCGAGGTCTGGCTGGCAATTCCCAACAAGGCACGCGCGCCAAAGATGGACTATCCCCCGCTGCGCATCGTGCGCTTCTCTGGCGCCGCGCTGACGGAGGGGGTCGAGGAGCACCTCATCGATGGTGTGCCGGTGCGCGTGACCAACGTCGCCCGGACCGTGGCTGACTGCTTCAAGTTCCGCAACAAGATCGGCCTCGATGTCGCGCTGGAGGCGCTACAGGAGTCCTGGCGTGCCAAGCGCGTCAGCATGGATGAACTTTGGCGTTTTGCTGCGCTGTGCCGTGTGGCCAATGTGATGCGCCCCTACATGGAAAGCCTGTCATGAACCAGCGCAACATGGCCGCCTCGGTGCGCGCCCGCCTGCTCAACCGCGCCCGCGAGACCCGGCAAGACTTCAATCTGATCTTGACCCGCTATGCGCTTGAGCGCCTGCTTTACCGGCTCAGCATCTCCCCCCACGCCGACCAGTTCCTGCTGAAAGGTGCGCTGCTGTTCGACTTGTGGTTCGACATCCCGCATCGTCCGACACGCGACGCCGATCTGCTGGGCTTCGGCTCGGCCGAGATCCCGCATGTCGAGGCGGCGTTTCGGGACATCTGTACGGTGGAACTGGACGACGGCATACGCTTCCAGCCTGACTCGGTACACGCGGAGGAGATCCGCAAGGAAGCCAACTACTCCGGTGTCCGGGTCACGCTGATCGGCCTGTTGGACGGTGCCCGATGCCACGTGCAGGTCGACGTGGGTTTCGGCGACGCCGTGACGCCCGGCCCCGAGGCCGTCGACTACCCGGTAATGCTGCCGGACATGCCAGCCCCGAAGCTGCGCGCCTACCCCCGCTACACGGTTGTCGCCGAGAAGCTGGAGGCACTGGTGTCGCTCGGCATCGCCAACAGCCGCATGAAGGATTACTTCGATCTCTGGATCTTGTCGCGCTACACCGACTTCGACGGCGCGCTCCTGTGCAAGGCGATCCACGCCACCTTCGAGCGCCGCAGGACACCGCTGCCGGATGGCGTCCCTTTCGGATTGAGCGACGAATTCGCGCAGGATCGGCAGAAGCAGACTCAGTGGCAAGCATTCTTGAGGAAGAATGCCTTGGACGAGCTTCAGCTTTCCGAGGTCGTTGCCGGTCTGCGTGCCTTCCTGTCATTCCCGCTGGACGCGCTCCAGCAAGGTGCTGCATTTCCGCAAACATGGCTTGCCGGAAACGGGTGGATGTCGAGCGGCGAGGAATCGGGCCGATGACCTGGAATCCCGATCTGCTCTTGGAGGATTTTCACCGTGTCGCCGGCATGGCTGGCGTCTCGTTGGCGCTTGATGCCATCGCGATCGAGCGGTGCCCTGCGCCGCACGTGCCGCCCAAGACATTACCGCCCGGCACCATGGCGGTGTACGTCTTCTCGTTTGGGCCTCATGTGCTGAAGGTCGGGAAGGTCGGCCCCAACAGCGCTGCTCGCTACACGGCTCAACACTACAACGCCGGCAGCGCGAAGAGCACTCTGGCAGCCTCCTTGATCAAACACGGCGAGCGCATCGGCGTCGCCGGCCTGAACGAAACGAACGTCCCCGGCTGGATCAGGGAGCACACCGATCGGGTGAACTTCATCCTCGATGCGTCGCTCGGTGTCCACGTCCTCAACCTCCTCGAGGCATTTCTGCAGTGCCGCCTCCGGCCTGAGTTCGAGGGATTTGCCAGCCAACGGATCGATCGCGAGGGCGGACAGGCATGAAAGAGGACATCCTCGAACAAATGGTGGACGAGTACCTGCAGCACAAAGGGTACTTCACCCGGCACAACATCAAGTTTCGACCTGCCGGCGATCATGTGGAGTACGACACCCGCCAGGATGCCGTGCATAGCGACATCGACGTGATCGGCATCCATCCGCGACTCGACGGCGCGCGTCGGGTGATGGTCGTGAGCTGCAAGAGCTGGCAGGGTGGCTTTCGTCCCGAATACTGGGTCGATGCGATCGCCAAGAACAAGGTGGTCTCGGGGCGTGAGGCCTGGCGCGGGTTTCGCGAACTGACCAGGGAGAAGTGGGCCGCAGCGTTCAGGACGATGGTCGCCGAACTGACGGGTTCGTCCTCGTTCACCTACATCACGGCCGTCACGAAAGTCGTGGGCAGCCGAGCGGCGTGGCAGGACAACGCGACGTTCCGCGAGAATCTCGGCGGCAACCCCATCGAGATACTGACCTTCGGCGACATGCTGAAAGAACTCTTTCCGTCCATCGACACGACTCCGGCCTCATCGGAAGTTGGACGGGTTCTGCAGCTGATCAAGGCGTCAGGCTGGTCTCTCGACAAGTAATCCAACCCGAAGGATGCACGTGCGACGGTAATCAGGGATTGATGATGGCCCGCTGCTCGTCCCATAGCAGTGGCGTCCCCGACGCCAGATCGAACAGGGTCACCTCCGGCGGCAACGTTTCGTCGAGGATCGCAGCCACGATGTCCGGCGCAAGGGTAGTGAGGTTCACCATCCGGCTCACATAGGCCCGATCCATCCCCTCGCGCTCGGCCACCTCGGATAGCGTGCGCGCCTCGCCGGACTCCACCATCGCCAGCCAGCGGTGGCCGCGGGCGAGCGCGAGCTGGATCGGCGTCGGCGTGTCATCCCAGGGACGGGGCTGGACAGCGCTGCCGTCCGGAAGGGCCACGGCCTTGCGGCTGCCGCGGCGCTTGATCCGGATCGGCACAGCGATGGTAAGGCTGCCGTCGCTCGCGGTGATCACCTCTGGCTGACCGGTCTTGTCGATCAAGATTTCATTCATGCCACGGCCTCCTCAAGGGTTTCCGGGGCGGGCTCGGGGCGCAGCTCCAGGGCGAGCACCTCGATGCCGTTGGGCCGGAACCGCACCTCGATGTCGTCCGGCGAGACGATCACCTTGTCGATGAGGAGCCGCACGATGCGCTGCTGCTCGGCCGGGAAGAGCTGATCCCAAATCGCATCCAGCCGGGTCATGGCCACCGTGACCTGGGCCTCGTCCAGGGAGGGGTCGAGCCGGGCGGCGCGCTCGGCCACCCCGGCGACCATGGCCGGGGCGCGCAGCACCCGGCGCATCTGCTCCAGCACGGCGGCCTCCAGTTCACCGGCCGGCAGGCGCGGCAGCCCGGAGGCGCCGGCGTGCTCCTTGTTCTCCCGCGTCGGCAGGTAGTAGCGGTAGATACGTCCGTTCTTCTTGCGCGTGGACCAGGGCGTGAGCGCCCGGCCATCGATCCCCACGACGATCCCCTTGAGCAGGAACGGCACCCGGGCGCGGGTGTTGTTGCCTCGCACACGCGAGTT
>JAKADY010000069.1 GCA_021826065.1 Pseudomonadota bacterium | reverse complement strand
GGCGTCCTCGCCGGGATGTCCCGCCGCCGCCATCCAGTTGGCCGACAGGCGGATGTCCGACAGCTTGTCGATGCGGGCCGCGGCAAGGTTCATCACCGCCTCGGCCACCGCCATGCGGCCCGAGGCAGCCGGGTCTATCAAGGCCAGCGGCGTGCGCTCGCCCATGGCCATCGCCTCGCCGACGTGGGTGTCGTAGCCGAGGGTGGTCACCGCGCAGTCGGCCACAGGCATCTGCCAGGGCCCGACCATCTGGTCACGCGCGGTGAAACCGCCCACCGTGCGGTCGCCGATGGTGATGAGAAAGGTCTTCGCCGCCACCGTCGGGTGACGCAGCACGCGGTAACAGGCCTCCCTCAGGTCCAGCCCCTCGGCGCTGAAGGGGCGCAGCACCGGTGCGAGGCGCTCAACCTCGCGCGTCATGCGCGGCGGCTTGCCCAGCAGCACCCCCATCTCCATGTCCACCGGCGTATTGCCGAAATGGCGGTCGGTCACCGTAAGGCGCCCGTCATCGCTCGCGTGCCCCACCACGGCATAGGGGCAGCGCTCGCGCGCGCAGATCGCGGCGAAGCGCGGCAGGTTCTCCGGCGCGATGGCCAGCACGTAGCGCTCCTGCGCCTCGTTGCACCAGATCTCGCGCGGGCTCATGCCGGGCTCCTCGCTGGGCACGTCCCTCAGCTCGAAACGCCCGCCCAGTCCTGCCCCGTGCGCCAGCTCCGGCAGTGCGTTCGACAGTCCCCCGGCGCCCACGTCGTGGATGGAGAGGATGGGGTTGTCCGGCCCCAGCTGCCAGCAGCGGTCGATTACCTCCTGGGCCCGCCGCTGCATCTCCGGGTTGCCGCGCTGCACCGAGTCGAAGTCGAGGGCCTCGACGTTGGCGCCGGCGGCGAGACTGGAGGCCGCCCCGCCGCCCAGCCCTATCAGCAGACCCGGTCCGCCGAGCTGCACGAACAGGGTGCCGGCCGGGAAGGTCTTTTTATGGATGTGATCCTCGCGGATGTTGCCGATGCCGCCGGCCAGCATGATCGGCTTGTGATAGCCGCGCACCTGTCCATCCGGTGTGGCCAGCTCGAAGCTGCGGAAATAGCCGGCCAGATTGGGCCGGCCGAACTCGTTGTTGAAGGCCGCCGCGCCGATGGGCCCTTCGAGCATGATGGTAAGGGCCGAGACGATGCGCCCGGGCCGGCCGTAGTCGATCTCCCAGGGCTGCACCGCCCCGGGGATGCGCAGGTTGGACACCGAAAAACCGGTCAGCCCCGCCTTCGGCTTCGCCCCCTGACCGGTCGCCCCCTCGTCGCGGATCTCCCCGCCCGCCCCGGTGGCCGCACCGGGATAGGGCGAGATCGCGGTCGGGTGGTTGTGGGTTTCCACCTTCATCAGGATGTGGGTGGGCTCCTCGTGCCAGCGATAGACCCCGTCCGGCTCCGGGTAGAAGCGCGCGATCCGCGCCCCTTCGATCACCGCCGCGTTGTCGGCATAGGCCGAGAGCGTGCCCTGCGGCCGCACGGCATGGGTGTGGCGGATCATGCCGAACAGGCTCTCCGGCTGCGGCTCCCCGTCGATCACCCAGGCCGCGTTGAAGATCTTGTGGCGGCAGTGCTCGGAGTTGGCCTGGGCGAACATCATCAGCTCCACGTCAGTGGGGTTGCGCCCGGCGCGGGTGAAGTTCTCCAGTAGGTAATCGATCTCGTCGGGCGACAGCGCCAGGCCCCACTCGGCATTGGCCTGCTCCAGGGCCGCGCGCCCACCGCTGAGGATGTCCACGCTGGCCAGCGGCTGCGGCGCCACATGGTGGAACAGCCGCGCCGCCTCGCGCTCGTCCCGCAGCACGCTCTCGGTCATGCGGTCGTGCAGATACGGCAGGGCCCGGGACAGCGTCTCCTCATCCAGGCTCGCCCCGCGCGCACGTCCGAGCCGCCAGGCCACCCCGCGCTCGATGCGACGGACCGCCGTAAGACCACAGTTGCGGGCGATGTCGGTGGCCTTCGACGACCAGGGCGACACCGTCCCCAGCCGCGGCGTCACCAGCAGCGCCGGGGCCTGCGGCTCATGCGGCTCGGCCTGCAACAGCTCGCCCAGTAACGACCGGTCTACCGCGCCCAGCTCGGCGTCCAGCTCGACGAAGTAGCGGAAGTCCGCCTCGATCCGCCGCACCCCCAGCGGGTGCAGCGTCTCCAGCAGCTTGGCGATGCGGAAGTCGGACAGCGCGGGGGCGCCGCGCAGATAGAGCAGGTGGGACATGGAATTGGGTCACGGCGCAGAGATTTCTGCCAATTCTAACCGATGCCGCCATGCCGGCCTGCCCAGTAGGTCTCAGCTGCCCCTGTGTGCGGAGCCGGACCCACACGAGTCGTCCATGGGCAACATCGTGGCCTGTCGCCCTGGGCGGGTTGCGGCCGCGCCTGGCCGCTCGAATTTGCATGGCCGGCCCTCCGGCATAGACGTCACGCCACGGCAGCACAGGATGCAGTGTCGATTGGTGCCGGCAGTCCGACTCGAACGGACGACCTACCGCTTACAAGGCGGTTGCTCTACCAGCTGAGCTATACCGGCGCTCTGCGGGCACGGCCGGCAGATGCCGGTCGTGCAGACCTCGGGTGGCGTTATTTCACCACGCGCAGCTTGGGTTTGCCCTTGGGTTTGTCCGGGCCTCGTACGTCTTGTTGCCCCTCCGCCTCGGCTACTCCCTCCGCCTCGCCCGCTGATTCAGCCGGCGGGGCGAAGACCATGCCCTCTCCGGTCTCGCGTGCATAGATGGCAACGACGTTGCCGACGGGGACCAGGATCTCGTGGGCGACACCGCCGAAGCGGGCGGAGAAGCTCACCCACTCGTTGTCCATTTGCAGGTTGCGCACGGCGTTGGGGCCAATGTTGAGGACGATCTGGCCGTCGCGCACGAAGGCCGTGGGCACACGCGTGCGGGCATCCACCCGCACGTTCACGTAGGGGGTGTAGCCGCTGTCGACGCACCACTCGTAAAGGGCGCGCAGCAGATAGGGTTGCTGGGGCAGTCCGCTCACGGTAACCGTAT
>JAKADY010000009.1 GCA_021826065.1 Pseudomonadota bacterium | reverse complement strand
AATATCTGCGCGCGCGGCGCCAGGCCCTGGGCGGCTACCTGCCGGCCCGCCGTCGGCGCGCCGAGCCGCTGACCGTGCCGCCGCTGGCCGCCTTCCAGAACATGCTGGAGACCACTGGCGAGCGGCAGATCTCCACCACCATGGCTTTCGTGCGCATCCTCACCACCCTGCTGCGCGACAAGGTGATCGGCAAGCACATCGTGCCCATCGTCCCTGACGAGGCGCGCACCTTCGGCATGGAGGCCCTGTTCCGCCAGATCGGCATCTACTCCTCCTCGGGCCAGCTCTATGAGCCGGTCGACCAGGACCAAGTGATGTATTACCGCGAGGACAAGAGCGGGCAGCTGCTGGAGGAGGGGATCAACGAGGCCGGCGCCTTCTCCTCCTGGCTGGCCGCCGCCACTTCCTACAGCGTGAACGGGGTGCAGATGATCCCGTTCTACATCTTCTATTCGATGTTCGGCTTCCAGCGCATTGGCGACCTCGCCTGGGCGGCGGGCGACTCGCGTGCACGCGGTTTCCTGTTGGGCGGCACCGCCGGTCGCACCACCTTGAACGGCGAGGGTCTGCAGCACGAGGACGGTCACAGCCACATCCAGGCCGCGCTCATCCCCAACTGCATCTCCTACGATCCCACCTTCCACTACGAGCTGGCGGTGATCATCCAGGACGGCCTGCGCCGCATGGTGCAGGAACAGGAAGACGTCTTCTACTACATCACCGTGATGAACGAGAATTACAGCCACCCGGACCTGCCCAAGGGGGCTGAGGAGGGCATCATCCGCGGCCTCTACCGTTTCCGGCAGAGCGGAAAGGGCCTGGAGGCCGGGGCGCCACGGGTCCAGTTGCTGGGCAGTGGTACCATCCTGCGCGAGGTGATCGCCGCAGCCGAGCTGCTGGAGGCCGACTGGGGCGTGGCCGCTGACGTGTGGAGTGCCACCAGCTTCAACGAGCTTAGACGCGAGGCCCAGGACGTGCACCGCTGGAACCTGCTGCACCCCGATCAACCGCCGCGCAAGAGCTACGTGGAGCAATGCCTGGAGGGCACCACCGGGCCTGTCATCGCCGCCACCGACTACGTGCGTGCCTTCGCCGATCAGATCCGCCCCTACGTCACGCGCCGCTACGTCACCCTGGGCACGGACGGCTTCGGCCGTTCTGACTCGCGCGAGCGGCTTCGCCGCTTCTTCGAGGTGGACCGCCACTATGTCACGCTCGCCGCCCTCAAGGCCCTGGCCGACGACGGTGTCCTGCCGCACGCGCGCGCGGCCGAGGCCATCCGGCGCTATGGCATCGACCCCGAGCGCCCCAATCCGATGACGGTCTAGGGGGCGCGCCATGGCGATCAAGGAAGTGCGTGTGCCAGACATCGGCAACTTCAAGGATGTGGAGATCATCGAGATCCTGGTCAAGCCGGGCGATCCCCTGGAGAAGGACGCCCCCATCCTGACCCTGGAGTCGGACAAGGCGGCGATGGACATCCCCGCCCCCTTCGCCGGCACGGTCAAAGAGCTCAAGGTCAAGGTCGGCGACCGCGTCTCGGAGGGCAGCCCCATCCTCCTGCTCGATACCGCCGAGACCGAGGCGCCAGCGGTGGCGCCGCCCGTGGTCAAGGCCTTCGTGCCGCCGCCCACGCCGGAGACCAGCCCCATGGCGGCCGCCGTGGCCAGCGTGCCACCCCCCAGCCATCCCCAGCCCGAGGTGTTGGGACCGATCCCGCCCAAGGAAAAGCCGGCGCCGGTGGCCGCGCGCCCCGAGTTCGCACCCGGCAAAACCCCGCATGCCAGCCCCTCGGTACGCCGCTTCGCGCGCGAGCTGGGCGTGGACCTCACCCTGGTCAAGGGCAGCGGTCCGCGCGGACGCATCCTCAAGGAGGACGTCCAGGCCTGGGTCAAGGGGCAGTTGCAGAAGCCACGCGCCGAGGCGGCAGGATTGGGCCTTGGTCTGCCACCGGCGCCGGTCATCGATTTCACACAGTTTGGCGAGATCGAGACCCAGCCGCTGTCGCGCATCAAGAAGCTCTCTGGCGCTAATCTGGCGCGCAACTGGATCACCGCCCCGCACGTCACCCAGTTCGACGAGGCCGACATCACCGACCTGGAGGACTTCCGCAAATCCATGCTGGAGGAGGCCGCCAAGCGCGGGGTTAAGCTTACCCTGCTCGCCTTCCTGATGAAGGCGGTGGTCAATGCCCTGCGCACCTATCCCCAGTTCAACGCCTCACTGGCCGCCGACGGGGAGAGCCTGATCCTTAAGAAATACTTCCACATCGGCTTCGCCTGTGAGACCCCCGACGGCCTGGTGGTGCCGGTCATCCGCGACGTCAACCGCAAGGACGTGCTCGACATCGCCCGCGAACTGGGTGACCTCTCCGCGCGCGCGCGCGAGCGCAAGCTCAAGATCGAGGAGATGCAGGGCGGCTGCTTCTCCATTTCCAGCCTGGGCGGCATCGGCGGCACCGCCTTCACCCCCATCATCAACTGCCCCGAGGTGGCCATCCTGGGGGTGTCACGCGCGGTGATGAAGCCGGTGTGGAACGACAAGACGCAGGCCTTCGAGCCGCGGCTGATGCTGCCGCTGTCGCTGTCCTACGACCACCGCGTCATCGACGGGGCGGACGGGGCCCGCTTCACCAGCCACCTGCGCCTGATGCTCTCCGACGTGCGGCGGCTGCTTCTGTGACCCCAAACCAAGCCCACGCAGTGGCAAAGTCCGAGTTTGCAGATCTACGACAGCACCGACTAAACTAAGTTGACTTAGTCCGATCGAGCGAAATGCGCACCGTCAACATCCACGAGGCCAAGACCCATTTATCCAGGCTGGTCGAACAAGCTGCCCAGGGCGAAGCCTTCATCATCGCCCGGGCCGGTCGTCCCATGGTCAAGGTCGTGCCCATCTCGCAGGGCGAGGACCGCCCGACACGCCGTCTGGGTTTTTTGGCCGGCCAAATCACGGTGCCGGATGACTTCGACACCCTTGGTCAAGCGGAGATCGAGCGGTTGTTCCTGGGTGCCCATGAAACTGCTGCTTGACACCCAGGTGTTGCTGTGGGCGGCGGGCAGACCTGACCGCCTGTCGGCCGCGGCGCAGCAGATGCTCAACAACATCGAACATGAGCTCTGTTACAGCGTCGCCAGCCTGTGGGAGATCAGCATCAAGAACGGCCTGGGTCGTCCCGACTTCCAGGCCGATGCGCGTCTGTTGCGCCGCGGCCTACTGGACCAAGGCTATCTGGAGCTACCCATCTCAGCGGCGCATGTCCAGGCCGTGGGCAGCCTGCCGGCGCTCCACCGTGACCCCTTCGACCGACTCCTGGTCGCGCAGGCGATGGTCGAAGGCATCGCCCTGGTGACGAGCGACGCCCGGCTGGTGCAATACCCTGCCCCCGTCATCCGGATCTGACCACCGTCCTTTTCCCGGAAAATCGCGAAATGACCCAACCCATTGAGATCAAGGTCCCGGACATCGGTAACTTCAAGGATGTCCCCATCATCGAGGTCCTGGTGCAGCCGGGCGATACGGTCGCCAAGGACACCCCGCTCATCACCCTGGAGTCCGACAAGGCGGCCATGGACATCCCCTGCCCGCAGGCCGGGGTGGTCGAACGCCTGCTGGTCAAAGTGGGTGACAAGGTCTCGGAGGGGTCGCCGATCCTGCTGTTGAATCCCGCCGGATCGACGGGTGAGGAAAAAGGGGTGAGGCATGCGGAAGTCAGCCCGCCCCCAGCCTCCTCCCCTCCCCCCCTCACCGCCCACCCGGCAGACCTGCACGCCCAGGTCCTGGTCCTGGGCGCCGGCCCCGGCGGCTACACGGCCGTCTTTCGCGCCGCCGACCTGGGGCTCAGCGTGGTGCTGGTGGAACGCTATCCGACCCTGGGCGGGGTCTGCCTCAACGTCGGCTGCATCCCCTCCAAGGCGCTATTGCACGCCGCGCGGGTCATCAGCGAGGCGCAGGAGATGGCCGCGCACGGCATCCACCTGGGCCAGGCCCAGGTGGACCTGGAGAGGCTACGCCACTGGAAGGAGAAAGAGGTGGTGGCCCGGCTCACCGGCGGTCTCGCGCAGCTGGCCAGACAGCGCAAAGTCACGGTCGTGCAGGGCGTGGGACGTTTCACCGGCCCCCACAGCCTGGCGGTCGACGGTCCCGAGGGGCACAAAACCATCGCCTTCGACCATGCCATCATTGCCGCCGGCTCGCAGCCGATCCGGCTGCCCTTCCAGCCCGAGGACCCGCGCGTGATGGACTCCACCGGCGCACTCGCGCTCGCTGACATCCCACGCCGGCTGCTGGTGATCGGTGGCGGCATCATCGGCCTGGAGATGGGCACCGTCTATGACGCCCTGGGCAGCCGGGTGACCGTGGTGGAACGCGGGCCTCAGCTCATCCCCGGTTGCGATGCGGACCTCGTGCGGCCGCTGACCAGGCGCATGGAAAAACGCTTCGAGGCGATCCGGCTCAACGCCGGTGTCACCGCCATTGCGGCGCAGCCGGACGGCATTCACGTCGGCATCGAGGCCGACGGCAAAACCCTGACCGAGGTCTATGACCGCGTGCTGGTGGCCATCGGCCGCCGCCCCAACGGCAAGGCGATCGGTGCCGAGGCCGCTGGCGTCGCGGTCGATGAGCGCGGCTTCATCCCGGTCAACCGGCAGATGCGCACCAACGTCCCGCACATCTTCGCCATCGGTGACATCGTCGGCCAGCCCATGCTGGCGCACAAGGCGGTGCATGAGGGCAAGGTGGCGGCCGAGGTCATCGCCGGCCACAAGGTCGAGTTCCAGGCCCTGGTGATCCCCGCGGTGGCCTACACCGACCCCGAGGTGGCCTGGGTGGGGGTGACCGAGGCCGAGGCCCAGGCCAAGGGCATCCCGATCGAAAAGGCTGCCTTCCCTTGGGCCGCCAGCGGCCGGGCGCTATCGGTCGCGCGCACCGAGGGCCTGACCAAGCTCATCCTGGACCCCGAGACCCGGCGGGTGATCGGCGCCGGCATCGTCGGGGTGAACGCCGGCGAGTTGATCGCCGAGGCGGCGCTCGCCATCGAGATGGGGGCCACGACCGAGGACCTGGGGCTCACCATCCACCCACACCCCACCCTGTCGGAGACACTCTGTTTCGCCGCCGAGATGGCCGAGGGCAGCATCACCGACCTGCTGCCGCCCAAGCGCAAATAGCCAACGCGCCCACGGCCGCAGTTGACGCGGCCGGCCGCCGGTTCTAGTCTGTGCTTGTACCACGGAGCCTGACCATGCACGCCCTGGCCGACCCCCTGATCACCCGTCATCGCCTCAGCGTCGAGGACTACTACCGCATGGCCGAGGCCGGCATCCTGCACGCGGACGACCGGGTGGAGCTCATCGAAGGGGAGATCATCGATATGCCACCGATCGGCAGTTGGCACGCGGGGACGATCTCGCGATTAGTGCAACGATTCGTACAGTCGGCGGGTGAGAACGCCATTGTCTCCGTACAAAATCCTGTACGTCTGGATCGCTACTCCGAACCCCAACCCGACATCGCCCTGCTGCGTCCGCGCGAGGACTATTACACCCGCGGCCATCCGGGCCCTGAAGATGTCCTGCTCATCGTCGAGGTGGCCCAATCCAGCCTGGCCTACGACCTCCAGGTGAAGGTGCCGCTCTACGCCCGCCATGCCATCCCCGAGGTGTGGGTGCTGGACGCCGAATCCGGCAGCGTGCACATCTGCCGCAGTCCCGGCGAAGGGACTTACCGTGAGGTGCAGATCCAGACAGGGCCTTGCGTCCTGAGCCCCCTGTTGCTGCCCCAGATCTCCCTGGAACTCCCGCTTCTTACCCCATGAACCTCTATCGTGCGCTGCCCTTCATCCTGCTGGCCTTCAGTCTGATGCTGCTGCCGCTCGCACGAGCGGCCGATCCCCGCGCAAAGACGCCGGAACCGGTAACAGCCGCTGCATCAGTCTGTCCGGATGGCGTTGACCGTTCGCTGAGTCTTGCCCAGGGACTGCCGCTCGACTGCTGCAAGGGGCACAAGGGTGTGTGCGGCTGCCGTGCCGGCAAGATCGTCTGTTGCGATGGCACGGTGAGCAAGGACCCGAACTGCACCTGTCACGCCGACTCGGGCCTAGACCTCTGATCGGGTTTTCACTTACCGCCCGCGTCCCAGACGCCATCCCAGTCGTCGGCGGGCGGCTGTAACCTGAACTGGCGGATGCGCTCCAGGAAGAGCGCGCTCGGGCGGTCGCTCGCGTCCATCTCCAGGCACTGCTGGAAGGCCGCCGCGGCGGCGTCCCATTCGCGCCGGCGATAGTGGGCGAGGCCCTGCTCGAAGGTGGCGACCCGCTGTGCGGCCTCTGCCGGGAGCCGCTCCCGCAATCCGAGCAGCTCGAACACCCGTACGGGCTCACTCCGACCGGCCACACGCAGGCTGTCGATCTCGCGGAAGAGAAAGGCCTCCCCCGCCTGCTGCCGCGTCGCTTCGGCCACCAGGATGTGCGTACCATAGAGCTTGTTGGCCTGCTCCAGACGCGAGGCGAGATTCACGGTGTCGCCGATCACGGTGTAGCCGCGTGCGGTCTGCGAGCCGATGTTGCCAACGGTGACCTCACCGCTGGCGATGCCCATACGCATGTCGACACTGGGCAGGCCGTGGCGTATGCCCAGCAGATCGGGCAGTTCGCGCCGCAGTTCATCCAGGCGGTCGAGTTGCTCGAGGGCGGCCTGGCAGCACAGGCGGGCGTGGGCGTCGGCCTCGGTGAAGGGTGGGCCCCAGAAGGCCATCACCGCGTCGCCGATGTATTTGTCGATGATGCCCTGCCGGGCGCGGATCACCTCGGCCATGAGGGCGAAATGGCGGTTGAGGAAGCGCACCGCCGTGTCAGGGGTCAGGCCCTCACACATACGGGTGAAGCCGGCCAGGTCGGAGAAAAAGACGGTCATGACATGCCGCTCGCCGCCCTCGGCCGGCAGACGATTCTCCAGCAGGCCCTGGACGATGCGCGGGTCGACGTAGCGGCCGAAGGTCTCGCGGATGCGTTCCTTTTCGCGCAGCCCCGCCACCATGTGGTTGAAGGATTCCGCCAGCTCGGCCAGCTCGTCGCGGGTCTTGACCAGGATCTGCACGTCCAGCTCGCCCTGCTCCACCTTCTGCGTGCCACCCAGCAGCCGGCGAATGGGCTCGACCAGCGCCCGGCTCACCACCCAGGCGAAGATGAGCCCCAGGGCCGTGGCAATGGCGGTGATGATCCAGTTGAGCCGGCTCGCGCGGGCCTCCTCCGCCTTGGCGCGCGCCGCGGTGTCGCGGGTGAGCTGGTTCAGGGTCTCGAGCGCCCGGCCGATCTCGGCGTCGACGTTGTCCTTCTCCCGCAGCAGGGCGGCGCGCACGAGCCTCTGGCTGCGCGCGGTGCCCTCCTCCACCTCGATCTGGTATTCGCGGAAGGCGGCATGGAAGCGCTGGCGCGCGCTCTGGATGGCGGGCAGTTGCTGGGCAAGCACCGCGAGCTGCACCTCGTCGAGCCGGATGCTGCGGTCGGCGCGGGCCTGACCCAGCAGGCGCAGCGAGGAGTCGATGATCTGATCGGCGTTGATGCCGCGCAGGTCGAAGTCGCGTCCCTCCTTGGCGAGGAATTCGGCATCCGGGCGTTCGGCGGCCAGACCGGCGAGGATGCGCTCCATGTGCACCATCTGCTGGCGGATGAGGATCTCGACGCTGGCCACCTGCTCGTTGAGCGGCAGATAGTAGTCGGCCAGGGCCCGCACCTGGTTGTTGAGGCTCCGCAGGTTCAACACCGACAGCCAGCTGACGATCACCATCAGGATCAGCAGCACCAGGGTGATGCCGAAGATCTTGAGTCGTATGGAGCGGCGCATGGGGGCAGGATCGATCTGGGACGTGTCGGGCGCCAGCGTCGCACGCTTACTCGGGGGTGTCCACCAGGACGTGTTCCAGGTGGTGCCGGTCGGCCCACTTCTCCAGGTGCCAGCCGTGCTCGTCGATGTGGAACCAGTTCAGCGCACAGTTGGGGATGACGAAGTCGCGCGGCGTGGAAAGTGGGCGGCCGGTCGCCTTGCGGTAGAGGATGTCGAGCACGCCGCCGTGACACACGGCGCAGATAGTCTGTCCCACGTGGTGGCGGGCCATCCAGGCGATACCCTCGGCCACGCGGTCGGCGAAGGCGAGCAGGCTCTCGCCGGTCTCGAAGTCGTAATGCGGGTCGCGCGCCACATAGCGGGCATAGGCCTCGGGATACTTCACCGCTGCCTCGGCCGCCGTGAGCCCCTGGAAGATGCCATAGTTGCGCTCGCGGATCTGCGGCAGCAGCCGGACCTCCAGGCCCTCGCGCTCGGCGATGGCGCGCGCGGTGTCCAGGGCGCGGGTGAGATCGCTGCTGTAAATGATAGAAAAGCGGTGGTGCGCGGCGTTGTAGGCCATGGCCAGGGCCTGGGCACGGCCGGTGGCGTTGAGCGGGATGTCGATGTGGCCCTGGATGCGCTTTTCCACGTTCCAGTCGGTCTCACCGTGGCGGACGATGCAGATGCGGGTGGTCATGGTGTGTGCGGGTTTAGGATGGGGCTGTGCCTACCCCGCGGCATTGGGCTGCCGCAGCAGGGTCGCATTCTACCGACAGGCGATCCGCCTGCCTTCTAGCTAACTTAGCCAGAATGCGGTATTGTATGCCCGTCGTGCAAAATATGTGGAACGCACTCATGCAGGTGAACATGCACGAGGCCAAAACCCAGCTCTCCAGGCTCGTCAAGGCCGCGCAAGCGGGCGAGGAGGTCATCATTGCGCAAAACGGTGTTCCGGCCGTGCGCCTGCAGCCAATCACACCGCTCAAGGCGCCTCCAAGTCTGGCACAGGAGCTCTCCGAACTGCGACGCCTCTTGCAGGTCGAGGGACTCGACGAGCTGCCGCTGCCGACACGCACAGACCGACCCAACCCCTTTGCTGAGGGGTAATCACCCTCTGGCTCAAGCAATCATGTGGTTGATCGACACCAATGTCATCAGTGAGCTCTGCCGCAGACAGCCGGACGCGAAGGTGGTCCAATGGGCAACCGCTGTGTCCGACTTCCGGCTCTCCGTCATCAGCGTCGAGGAGATCACCTATGGTCTGGCCTGGCGGCCCAACCCACGCATCCTTGAGTGGATGGAAGGGTTTTTCATGCGCCACCCGATCCTATCGGTGACGTGTGAGATCGCCGAACATGCAGGCCGCATACGCGGCCGCCTGGCGGCTGAGGGTCGAGCGCGCACCCAGGCCGACATGTTGATCGCCGCAACCGCTGCCGTTCACGATCTGACCCTGGTCACCCGCAACTACGCCGATTTTGAAGGCTGTGGCATTCGGTTACTCAATCCCTTCCAGAGCTGAGACCGTTTTCCCTATCGATACAGACACTATGGCCCAATACGTCATGTCCATGCTCCGCGTGAGCAAGACCGTGCCGCCGAAGCGGCAGATCATCAAGGACATCTCGCTGTCCTTCTTTCCCGGTGCCAAGATCGGCCTGCTGGGCCTGAACGGCTCCGGCAAGTCCACCGTGCTGCGCATCATGGCCGGGGTGGACAAGGAATTCGACGGCGAGGTGCAGTGGCAGCCGGGGATCTCCATCGGCTATCTACCCCAGGAGCCGCAGCTCGACCCCGACAAGACCGTGCGCGAGGAGGTCGAGGCGGGCTTAGGCGAGGTGATGGCCGCGCAGAAGCGGCTGGAAGAAGTCTATGCCGCCTATGCCGAACCGGATGCCGACTTCGACAAACTGGCCGAGGAACAGGCGCGCCTTGAGGCGATCATCGCCGCCGCGGGCAGCGATGTCGAAAACCAACTGGAGATCGCCGCCGACGCGCTGCGCCTGCCGCCCTGGGAGGCGAGGATCGCGCATCTGTCCGGCGGCGAGAAGCGGCGGGTGGCCCTGTGCAAGCTGCTGCTCGCCAAGCCCGACATGCTGCTGCTCGACGAGCCCACCAACCACTTGGATGCCGAATCTGTGGAGTGGCTGGAGCAATACCTCACGCGCTTCCCCGGCACGGTGGTGGCGGTCACGCACGACCGGTACTTCCTCGACAACGCCGCCGAGTGGATCCTGGAGCTGGACCGCGGCCACGGCATCCCCTGGAAGGGCAACTACTCCTCCTGGCTGGAGCAGAAGGAGGCGCGCCTGGAGCAGGAGCAAAAGCAGCTCGATGCGCACATGAAGGCCATGAGGCGCGAACTGGAATGGGTACGCTCCAACCCCAAGGCGCGCCAGGCCAAAGCCAAGGCGCGGCTGGCGCGCTTCGAGGAACTGGCCAGTTACGAGTATCAGCGGCGCAACGAGACGCAGGAGATCTTTATCCCGCCGGGCGAGCGCCTGGGCGACAAGGTGATCGAGTTCCACAATGTCTCCAAGGGCTATGGCGACCGGCTGTTGATCGACAACCTCTCGTTCAGCGTCCCGCCCGGGGCCATCGTCGGCATCATCGGCCCCAACGGCGCCGGCAAATCCACCCTTTTCCGCATGATCCAGGGCCTGGAGAAGCCGGATGCCGGCGAGATCGTGATCGGCCCGACGGTGAAGCTCGCCGCCGTGGACCAGTCGCGCGCCGGGCTGCCAAACGACAAGACCGTGTTCGAGGCGATCGCCGAAGGCCGCGACATCCTCACCGTCGGCCGCTTCGAGATGCCCAGCCGGGCCTACCTGAGCCGCTTCAACTTCAAGGGCGCCGACCAGCAGAAGATCGTCGGCCAACTCTCCGGCGGCGAGCGTGGCCGGCTGCACCTGGCCAAGACCCTGATCCAGGGCGGCAATGTGCTGCTGCTGGACGAGCCGTCCAACGACCTCGACGTGGAGACCCTGCGCGCGCTGGAAGACGCGCTTTTGGAGTTTGCCGGCAGCGTGCTGGTGATCAGCCACGACCGCTGGTTCCTCGACCGCATCGCCACCCACATCCTCGCCGCCGAGGGCGACTCGCAGTGGACCTTCTTCGCCGGCAACTACCAGGAATACGAGGCAGACAAACGGCGGCGGCTGGGCGAGGAAGGGGCGCGCCCGCGGCGCATTCGCTACAAGCCGATCAGCCGTTGAGCATACCGGGCCTCACGGGCCGTTCTTGGCCCGAAGCTCCGGCAAGACCGGCAGCGGCGGCAGGAAGGGCAGGTTTTCGCTCAGGAAGCGGCGGATGTCGCGATCCAGGTCGCGCAGCACCTGCTGCATGTAGACGTCGCCCTCGCGCTTGAAACGCTGCTCCAACACGGCCAACTTGAAGACCAGATCGGGCGGCAGGCTGGCCTCCTGCGTGCCTTTGAAGAAGTCCATGACCACCTCGAATATGAAGCGCGACAGGTCGGCCATGTCGGCCGGGGTCAGATAGCGGCTGAGGGCCTGCAAAGAGGCGAGGGGGTCTACCCGGCGGGGTGGCTGCGTGCCGGGGGTGGCTTCGCTGGGCGCGGTCTCTGGGCCCGCAGGCGTGTCGGCAGGCAATGGTGCGCCGGCGGCGGGATCGCCGGGCGGCTGGTCCGCCCATGCCCCTGCGCCCAGGCATAGGCCGAACAGGGCGCACACCAGCCCCTGGCGGTACCGTGCCATGAATCCGGGTAAGCGCAGCGGACGATTCATGCTCGCAGTCTAGTCTGTCTTGCCTCGGCTGGCCATCGATTCTTGTCACCGCGCCGGCACCGCAACAGGCCATGGCCGGCACGGGTATGATAGCCCCTCCACCCCCGCCCACTTCCCTGCCCGCATGTTGCCTTCTTTGGGACGCCTGATCAGCCGACATCCCTGGCCCTTCCTCCTGGTGGCCTTGGCGCTCGTGCTGGCCAGCGCCTACTACGGGGCTGACGCGATGCAGCGTCTCCACCCGGCGCCCGGCTGGGAGATCCGCGGCAGCGACTCGGATCGGGCGCGTCAGATCCTGCGCGAGCGCTTCGGCCGTGACGAGACACCGGTCGTCCTGCTGATCCGGGCGCGCGCGGGGCTCACGCCCGACTTAGAGGCCCCGGCCTTTCGCCAGGCGGTCGACGCCCTGGTCGTCCGGTTGACGCAGCTGCCCGAGGTACGTGCGGTCGAGACCTATTACGACAGCGCCGACGCGCGCATGCGCAACGCCGCCGGCGACATGACCTATGCCCTGGTCTGGCTCGCGCGCGGGCGGGACGAGGGGGTGGGGGCCTACCAGCGCCTGCGCGAGCAGCTCGCCAGCGACCAGCTCGACATCCGCGTCGGTGGCGAGCTGGCGACCTATGTCGACATGCGTACGGTGCTCGAGCGCGATGTGCCGCGTGTCGAGCGGCTGAGTGCGCTACTGCTTATCCCGGTGCTGATCTGGGTGTTCGGCTCCATCGTGGCGGCCCTGTTGCCGCTCATCATCGGCATCTTCACCGTGCTGATCGGCACGGCCCTGCTCAAGGCCTTCGGTCAGGTGACCGAGGTGAGCATCTACACCACCCATGTGGTCTCCATGCTGGGGCTGGGCCTGGCGATCGACTACGGCCTGTTCATCCTGGCGCGCTACCGCGAGGAGCTTGCCCGCGGCAATCCGGAGCCGGTCGCCACCACCCTGCGCACGGCGGGACGCACCGTGGCCTTCGGCGGTCTCACCGTCGCCGCCAGCGTGCTCACCCTGTTTCTGCTGCCGCAGCGCTTCTTCCACAACATGGCCCTGGCCGGCAGCGTCGCCGTGGGCGTGGCCATGCTCACCGCCACCCTGGTGCTGCCGGCCCTGCTCGCCGTCCTCGGCGAGCGGATCAACCGCCTCGCCGTGCCGCTGATCCTGCGTCGCCAGGCGGAGCGCGAGGCCAGACGCCGCTGGTATGCCTTCAGCCATTTCGTTATGCGTCATGCCGTCGTCGTATTGCTGGTGACCGCGGCGACACTGCTGCTGCTGGGGACCCCACTCAAGCATCTGGCCCTGGGGCCGGCCGACCACAAGTCGCTGCCGGTCGGTACCGAAAGCCGTCAGGTGATGGAGCTCATGGAGCGGGAATTCCCCAGGCCCGGTTGGTGCCGCTGGTGGTGGCCATCCACACCCGCGGCGGGGCCCAGCAGGACCCCGCCCTGAGCGGCCTGTACGCCCTCGCGCATGAGATCGAGGCCATGCCGGAGGTGGACCGCGTGGTGGGGCTGACCCGCGTGGACCCTGCCCTCTCGCTGGAGGACTACCGCCTGATGTACCGCTACCCGGCCGACTTCCCCCTGGCCGCGGCCACGCTGGATCTGTTCGTGCGCGACGGCGTGAGCCTGATGTTCGTGCATTATCTGCCGCCACCCAATTCCGACGCCGCCCGGGCCCTGGCCCAGCGCATCCGCGCCCTGCCCCTGCCGGAGGGCATCGAGCGTCTGCATGTGGCCGGCTTTCCCGCCGACCAGGTGGATTACATGCAGGCCCTGAAGCGCGGGGTACCCTGGGTCATCGCTGCCATCGTCGCCGTCGTCTTCGCCCTCCTCTTTCTGATGCTGGGCAGCGTGGTGCTGCCCTTCAAGGCGGTGGTGGCCAATCTCCTGTCCCTCTCCGCGACCTTCGGGGCCCTCGTATGGATCTTCCAGGACGGCCATCTCGCCGATCTGCTGGGGTTCACGCCACAGGGGCAGATGGACGGCACGGTGATGGTGCTCATCTTCGCCACGGCCTTCAGCCTCGCCATCGACTACGAGGTCTTCCTGCTCTCGCGGGTGAAGGAGGCCTGCCGCAGCACCCGCGACAACACCGAGGCGGTCGCCCTGGGCATCCAGCGTAGCGGCCCCATCATCACCAGCGCGGCCCTGCTCATCGGTCTGGTGCTCGCCTCCTTCGCCACGGCGGATGCGGTGTTCATGAAGGCCACGGCCGTTGGCCTGTTGATCTCCGTGGTGGTGGACGCCACCGTGGTGCGCATGCTGCTCGTGCCCGCCACGCTGCGCCTGCTGGGCCGCTGGAACTGGTGGGCGCCGCGGCCACTCATGGTAATTTACCGGGCCCTGAACCGTGACGAACGCCGCAGCCCGCAGCCATGACCGCAAATCCCCGATTCCTTGGCTTAAGCCACGTCCTGACCGCCGTCAGCCTGTTGCTCACCGCACTGCCGGTGCAGGCGGACCTGACGCTCAATGGCTTCAGCCAGGTCTCGGCCCTGAGCCGGCCCAACCGCAGCCAGGAGGCCCTTTATCTCAAAAAAGACCGTCTGCGCCGCGACCTGACCGAACGCGGCCGCAGCTACACCTATCTCTACAATCTCAAACAGCGCGAGGTGGTGTTCATCGACCACCTCTTCCGCCAGGCCGAGGTGCGCAAGATCGAGTCCCCGAATCCGAAGGGGGCCGAGGCAGTGAAGCCGCTCAAGCTGGAACTCTCGCCGACCGGGCGCAAGCACGAACTCACGCCCTGGGAATGCCAGGAACACCAGCTCAAGGCCAGCCTGCCCGGACAGGTGGGCCAGGAGAGCGTGACTGTGCACCTCGACGGTCAGGTCTGGCTGGCCCCCAATGCGCGCGAGATCCGCACCTTGGAGCCCTTCGTCAAGACATTGCCGGCGCAGGACCTGTTCATCGGCGTGCCCAGCCAGGGACGCGCCGCCCCCACCCAGGTGCAGGGGGTCAACGAGGTGCTGCGCCGGGTGCTGCCCAAGGGGATGCTATGCGCGTTCGAGATCCAGGTCGACTACGAGGGCGGCGGCCCCATGGCCAACCTGGCGCGCCGCATGTCCACGCGGGTGAGCCTGGTCTACGAGACCATCGTCACCGACGACCTCAAGGACGAGCTGTTCGAGATCCCGGCCGGCTACCAGGTGAGCCGCCCCTGAGAATCCCGCTGCGCCGCACCGCGGCGGTGCACAACGCCCGTTCGCAGGGCGCGCATCGCCCGCCCCTGCGCCAGGACCCAGCGGTCGCGGCCCCCCTGCATAGCCCCCTATCCACGGCCTTCATGTTCATCCCAAGCGGCGTTTGCCACCCTGGCACGATACTTGCGGTAACAAAGCGATGCCACACTTTGCCGCCATACGTCCGCAGGGCGGACGCGAGACGAGGGGGTTGTCATGCGTCGAAACCGGCTTCTGCACCTGCTGCTGTTGGTCGCGGTGGACCTGGCCCATGCCGCCGGCGCGCCTCGGGGCCTGGCGGGAGAACTGCAGACCCAAATGCTGGAGGGCGCCTGCCCGCGTTTCCTCCTGCCGCACGAGTGCCATCACTTGCGCAGCCGCCTACAGCAGGCCCCACCGGCCGAACGCGAGGCGATCCTGGCCGACTACCGGATGATCCTGCATGAGCGCGAACAGGCCTGTCGTTGCGAGCTCGAGGCCAAACCCCCGGTCCATCTGCCCGAACGCTGAACAAGGCACGCGAGCACGGCTTGGGGCTCAACGGGCTATCATCGCCGGCCTGGTGTGAAACAAAATACCGCCATGTCGCCCCCGTCCCACCTTCTCCTGGCAATCTTGCTGTTCGCAACGGTCCCGTCGCTCGACGCGGCGGAGGTGTACAAGTGCCGCCAGGGCGAGCGTATCGTCTATCAGGCCGACCCCTGTCCACCCGAGGCCCAGAGCCAATCGCGCCTGCCCCCAGCTCCCGAACCGGACCCGGCAGCCTTCGCCCAGGCCCGCGCCGAGGCCAAGGCGGATCTCGCCGCAGCCGCGGCGTTACGCCGGCAAGAGGCGCAAGAGGAGGCGCAGCGCCGGGCCCATGCGGCCGCGGCCGAACGGCAGGCGATCGCCTGTGCGCGTCGGCTGGAGGTGATCCGCATGCTGGAAGCGGCCACCCCCGGCGAGACGCAGACGGCCAAGAGGCAGGGACAACGGCTCGCCCTGCAGGAGCGCAAGGCCTATATCCGCGCCTGCGGCCCCCTGCCCCGTTAGGGACAAGGGCCCCTGCCTGAAACAATTGGTAACGCATCGAAACCGCGTCGGAAACTGTCTTGCCCTAGGCTGACAACATGAGACCCAAGGCGCAGGGACTCGCCCTGAGCCTCCCGCGCCGGGCCTCGCAACCCAGGAGACGGACATGAAAGCACTGACACGCACGCTGCTCTTGGCGCTGGCCGGGGCATGGGCCCTGGGCACCGCGCTGCCCAGCCTGGCCGATCACGGACGCGGCTGGGATCGCCATGAGTATCGGGATCACCGCCCGCATTGGAAGGAGCACCGGCATCACCGCCACGCCTATGGGCCCCCCGTCGTGGTCTACAACCCGCCCGTGGTGATCCACCGGCCGCCGGTCGTGGTCTATGAGCCGCCGGTGGTGTACGAGCGCCGGGTCTATTATGGGCCGACCTATTACACCCCTTACTACCGCGAGCCTTCGGTGAGCTTCAGCTTCACCGTGCCGCTACGCTGAGGCGGCCTCAGGCGGCCAGTGCCGCGCTGACCATCGCCTGCGCCTCGCGGACGATGGCCTGCAGGTGGTCGGCGCTCACGAAGCTCTCGGCGTAGAGCTTGTAGACATCCTCGGTCCCCGAGGGACGGGCGGCGAACCAGCCCCGCTCGGTCACCACCTTGAGGCCGCCGATCGGCGCGTCGTTACCGGGCGCGCGAGTGAGCCGCGCGGTGATGGGGTCGCCCGCCAGCGTCACGGCGGTGACCCGCTCCGGTGTGAGGTGTTTGAAGGCGGCCTTCTCCTGCGCAGTGATCGGCGTGTCGATGCGCAGATAGTGCGGCGCGCCGTACTGGGCGGCAAGCTGCTGGTAGTAGCGGCCGGGGTCCTGCCCGGTGACCGCCGTGATCTCGGCGGCCAGCAGCCCGAGGATGATGCCGTCCTTGTCGGTGGTCCAGACCGTGCCGTCGCGCTTGAGGAAGCTCGCCCCGGCGCTCTCCTCGCCGCCGAAGCAGATGCGGCCCTCCAGCAGGCCCGGCGCGAACCACTTGAAGCCCACCGGCACCTCGATGAGCCGCCGGCCCAGGCCGGCCACCACCCGGTCGATCAGGGCGGAGCTCACCAGGGTCTTGCCCACGCCCGCGGTCTCCGACCACTGCGGCCGGTGGGTGAGCAGGTAGTGGATGGCCACGGCCAAATAATGGTTGGGGTTCATGAGCCCCAGCGAGGGGGTGACGATGCCGTGTCGGTCCACGTCCGCGTCGTTGCCCCAGGCGATGTCGAAGCGGTCCTTGAGCGCCACCAGGCCGGCCATGGCATAGGGGCTGGAGCAGTCCATGCGGATCTTGCCGTCGTGGTCGAGGGTCATGAAGCCAAAGGCAGGGTCGATGCGGTCGTTGACGACCTCGATGTCGAGGCCATAGCGCTCGGCGATCGGCCGCCAGTAGCCGGCCGCCGCCCCGCCCAGGGGGTCGACACCGATGCGCACGCCGGCGCGGCGGATCGCCTCCAGGTCGATGACGCTGGCGAGATCGGCGATGTAGGGCGTCATCAGATCGACCGCATGGGTGGTCGGGGCGGCCATGGCCTGTTCATGGGTCATCCGCTTGACCGCATGATTGCCCTCTTGCAGGAGGGCGTTGGCTCGGGCCTCGATCCAGCCGGTGGCGTCGACATCCGCCGGCCCGCCGTGCGGCGGGTTGTACTTGATGCCACCGTCGGCCGGCGGGTTGTGCGAGGGCGTGATGACGATGCCGTCGGCCTGGCGGTCGGGGTGTGCCTGGTTCCAGGCGAGGATGGCGTGCGAGATGACCGGGGTGGGCGTGAAGCCCTCGTCGCGTTGCAGATGGGTCTCGACGCCGTTGGCGGCCAAGACCTCCAAGGCGGTGCGCTGCGCGGGCGCCGACAGGGCGTGGGTGTCCATGCCGAGGAACAGCGGGCCGCGGACGCCCTGGCCGGCGCGGTATTCGCACACCGCCTGGGTGATGGCGAGGATGTGGGCCTCGTTGAAACTGCGCCGGAAGGCACTGCCGCGATGGCCGCTGGTGCCGAAGGCCACGCGCTGAGCCGGCTCATTCGGGTCGGGTGCGTCATGATAGGCCGCCAGCAGGGCGGCGACGTCGATCAGGCTGTCGCGGGGGGCAGGCTGTCCGGCAAGGGGGTGGGGCATGGGGATTCTCCGACGTGACTGGGTGGTCCCAATCTTAAGTGAATGACGCTGCAGCCATGCGTCGGATATTGTGCTCAGCGCCGACGCGACGCGCCTGCAGGCGGCTGTGCACTGGCCAACCGTCCAGCCACTCTTGCGCGCACCCGCCCACCCCCTGTTGCCACTGCAGGCTGAAAGGCCGGCACCAGGTGCTGTTTGCCGTTGCCGATCAGGTCGGCCCGGCCCATGGCCTTGAGCGCCTCTCTGAGCAGCGGCCAGTTCGCCGGGTCGTGATAGCGCAGAAAGGCCTTGTGCAGGCGGCGCACCCGCCCCTGGCGGGTGACGTTCACGCGCTGGGCACGCCCCCCCAGGACCTTGCGCAAGGGGTTCAGCCCGGTGTGGTACATGGTGGTGGCCAGCGCCAGCGGTGTGGGCAGGAAGGTCTGCACCTGGTCCGGCCGGAAGCCGTTGCGCTTGAGCCACAACGCCAGGTTCAACATGTCCGCGTCCGTGGTGCCGGGATGCGCGGCGATGAAGTACGGGATCAGGTATTGTTCCTTGCCGGCCTCTTTCGAGTATCGCTCGAACAGCCGCCGGAAGCGCTCGTAGGTGCCTATGCCCGGCTTCATCATGTGCGCGAGTGGGCCCTCCTCCGTGTGTTCGGGCGCGATCTTGAGATAGCCGCCGACGTGATGGGTGACGAGCTCGCGCACGTATTCCGGCGAGCGCACCGCCAGGTCATAGCGCACGCCCGAGCCGATCAGGACCTTCTTTACGCCCGGGAGGGCACGCGCCTTGCGGTAGAGGCGGATGAGCGGCGCGTGATCGGTGTTGAGGTTGCTGCAGATGTCCGGGTAGACGCAGGACAGCCGCCGGCAGGCCGACTCGATCTTCGGGTCGCGGCAGGCCATGCGGTACATGTTGGCCGTGGGCCCACCCAGGTCGGAGATCACACCCGTGAAGCCGGGCGTCTTGTCGCGGATCACCTCGATCTCACGCAGGATGGAGGCTTCCGAGCGGCTCTGGATGATGCGCCCCTCGTGCTCGGTGATGGAGCAGAAGGTGCAGCCGCCGAAACAGCCACGCATGATGGTGACCGAGAAGCGGATCATCTCCCAGGCCGGGATGCGGGCGTCGCCATAGGCCGGATGCGGCGCGCGGGCATAGGGCAGGCCGTAGACGTAATCCATCTCCGCGGTGGTCAGCGGGATGGGCGGCGGGTTGAGCCAGACGTCGCGGTCGGCGTGCGCCTGGACAAGGGCACGGGCATTGCCGGGGTTGGACTCCAGGTGGAAGACGCGCGAGGCGTGGGCGTAGAGGACGGGGTTCTTCTCCACCTGCTCGAAAGACGGCAGACGCACCACCGTGTGGGCGCGCGCCTCATGGCGGGCGGCCAGGCGGTCGGCGCGGGGGTGGAGGTGGATGACATGCTCAGCAAACGAGCGGGCTGACGCCCCACTCCCCTCCCCCGCAGGCGGGGGAGGGGCCGGGGGAGAGGGCCTGCGACGTTCCACCTCGCTGTAAATCGCCTCCAGTACCGCCTCGGTGTTCGCCAACACTTCGTTGTTCCAGAAACGCAGCACATCGATGCCCTGTTGTTTCAGATAAGCAGTCCGTGCACTGTCATAGGCTTGCTGCTCCGCATGCTGCCCACCATCGAGCTCGATGGCGAGCCTCAGTTCATCGCAGTAGAAATCCAGAATGTAAGGTCCGACAGGGTGTTGCCGGCGGAACTTCAGGCCCAGGAAACGCCTGGCGCGCACGATACCCCAGAGCGGACGCTCGGCATCGGTAAGTTCACGGCGCAGTTCGCGGGCGTGCTGGAGTATCTCAGCGGGGATGGGTCTGGCGGGTTTCGGGGTTCTTCCCTCTCCCCCAGCCCCTCCCCCGCTCGCGGGGGAGGGGGGCTTGATGGCGTAGGGGTCGGGGTGGGGGTCGATGCGGCCTGGCACGTCCATGGCAAGCGAATCGACCTCGCGCCATCGCGCGTCCGGCCTCCAGCCTTGCGGCACGACGAAGGCCGAGCCGCGCAGGTCGCGGATGGACTCGATCGGCTCGCCCGCCGCCAATCGGTGGGTCAGCTCGACCAGCGCGCGTTCGGCGTTGCCGTAGAGCAGCAGGTCGGCCTTGCTGTCGACCAGGATGGAGCGGCGCACCTTGTCCGACCAGTAGTCGTAGTGGGCGATGCGGCGCAGGCTCGCCTCGATGCCGCCGATGACCACCGGCACGTCGCGCCAGGCCTCGCGGCAGCGCTGGGCATAGACGATGACCGCCCGGTCGGGCCGGCGGTTCGGTTCGGCGTTGGGGGTGTAGGCGTCGTCGGAGCGGATCTTACGGTCGGCGGTGTAGCGGTTGACCATGGAATCCATGTTGCCCGCCGTCACCCCGAAATACAGGTTGGGCCGCCCCAGCACCCGGAAGGCATCGGCCGAGCGCCAGTCGGGCTGGCTGATGATGCCCACGCGGAAGCCCTGCGCCTCCAGCAGCCGCCCCACCAGGGCCATGCCGAAGCTGGGGTGATCGATGTAGGCATCGCCGGTGACGAGGATCACGTCGCAACTGTCCCAGCCCAGGGCCTCCATCTCCGCCCGTGACATGGGCAGGAAGGGGGCCACGCCGAAGCGACGCGCCCAGTATGGGCGATAGGCGTTGATGGGGGTGATGCGAGCGGGCTCGGGCATGCGCTGTCGTCCCTGATTGAGCTGACTCAGACAGCGCCGGTCGGCGAAGGTGCCGCAGGGCTAGCCGCGACCTTGCAGGTAGCGGGTCGCTGCGATGATGAGGACGTGGATCTCCTCATCGGTCAGTTCCGGATAGCGGTTGCGCAGCATGTGGGCGAGGCCGAAGCCCGAGACGGTCGTCCCCCCATCGACGAGATACGGGGCGACCAGGCTGCAGGCCTCGCTGAAGACGGCACGCACCCGGTGATGCACGCGCCGCTCCGGTGTGTGTGAGGGTGGTGCCGCCTCGCCGGGCTCGCTCACGGCCCCCCGTCAGGACTGCTGGGCCCGCGCGCGGGCAGCCGCCGTCAGCAGGACGTGGATCTCTAGGGCGGAGAGCTCCGGATAGCGCTGGCGCAGGATGCTGGCAGCGCTGGCCTCGGGCGCCCCGCCCTGGGCCAGCGCTGGGGCGATCAGGGCACAGGCCTCGGCGAACACCTCGCGCACCTTGTGATGCACGCGCCGCTCGGTCTGGCCGGCGGCGCCCTTGGAAACCGTTGGGGCCGACATATCGATGTGTCAAAGCGATGAACGGGGCGCATTCTAACCGGCCGAGCGGCCGGGAAAAAGGCCGCCGCACCCCGACTCGCGGCCTCAAGGGCGGCGCCGCCTACACCGATATTGCCGCCAGGCCAAGCGCAGCGTAGCATCCCAACATGCCCCTCCCCCTCGAACGCGATCAGATCCAGCAGTTGACCGAGGAGCTGGAGGTGATCATCGCTGCACACCTGGCGTGGTTCAAGCAGTTGAATCGCGCCCTGGTGTGTGGCTCCGATCTGCCCACGGCCGACATCCACCCCGAGGCCCACCTGCGCTCGCCCTTCGGCCTGTGGTACTACACCCGCGAGCCGCACCCGCTGGCCGAGTATGCCATCTTCCAGGAACTCGGCGCGATCCAACAGGCGATGCACGCGGCGGCGCGCCTGGCCCTGTTGGAGGTGGCCGAGGGACGGCGTCCTGCGCCCGACCTCTATGACCAGTGCATAGACCTGTCGCTGCGGCTCAACACACGGCTGCGCAACCTGCAGCTCGACATCATCGGTGAGCTGCTCACCACCGATCCGCTCACCGGTTGCTCGACCCGGCGTGGCATGCTGGCCCGGTTGCGCGAGGAACAGGAGCGCGCCCAGCGCATCCAGCGCCCCTGCTGCATCTGCCTGATGGATTTCGACCGCTTCAAGCGCATCAACGACGAGCTGGGGCACCCGGCCGGGGATGCGGTGCTGCGCCAGGGCATGCACTTCGCCGCCGGGGTGTTGCGCAAGTATGACGCCATCTACCGCTACGGCGGCGAAGAATTCCTCATCTGCCTGCCCGGCACCCCGCTCAAGGACGCGGCCCAGGTCGTCGAACGCATACGCCACGGTCTCGAGCACCTGCCCATCCGCCTGCCGGGCGGCCGTGTCATCCAGGTCACTGCCTCCTTCGGCCTGGCCGAGATGCACCCCAAGAGGCCGGTGGAGGAGAGCATCGCCAATGCCGACCTCGCCCTCATCCGCGCCAAGGAAAACGGGCGCAATCGCATCGAGATCTGGGGGGAGGGTAAGATTTGAGAGAAAAGTTTCGAGAGAAAAGCTGGGCATTTGAGGCGCTAGATAACGGCACCCCCTGACCCCGCTGCAACATTCTCTTTTCTCTCATCGCTCAAATCTTTTCTCTCCCTCTCCCCATGGACCTCTACCCCCTGCTGCGCCCCCTGCTCTTCCAGCTCGATCCCGAGACCGCGCACAACCTGACCCTGTCCGCATTGGCGAGGCTCGAGCGGCTGGGTCTGCTCGAGCGGATTGCGCCGAAGGTACCGCCGCTACCGGTGCGGGTGATGGGACTGGACTTTCCCAACCCGGTGGGGCTGGCCGCCGGGCTGGACAAGAACGGTGAGGCCATCGACGCCTGGGCGGCGCTGGGCTTCGGCTTCATCGAGGTGGGGGCGGTCACGCCGCGACCGCAGCCCGGCAACCCCAAGCCGCGCGTCTTCCGGCTGCCGCAGGCGCAGGCCATCATCAACCGCATGGGCTTCAACAACCTGGGTGTGGACCATTTGCTGGCCAACCTGGAACGCAGCACCTGGCGCGGTATCCTGGGGGTGAACCTGGGTAAGAACTTCGACACCCCCATCGACCGGGCCGCGGACGATTACCTGTTCTGTCTGGAAAAGCTCTACGCGCGTGTCGCCTTTCTCACCCTGAACATCTCCTCGCCCAACACCCGCGACCTGCGCAGCCTGCAGGGCAGCGGCGAGCTCGACACCCTGCTCGGCCGCATCAAGGCTGCCCAGCAGCGGCTCGCCGACCGGCATGGCAAGTACACGCCGGTGGCGGTCAAGGTCGCCCCCGATCTGGATGCCGAGCAGGTCCGCACCATGGCCGATCTCTTCCGCCGCCACCGCATCGACGCCGTGATCGCCACCAACACCACCGTCTCGCGCACCGGTGTGGAGCACCTGCCCCATGCCCAGGAGACCGGCGGCCTCTCCGGCGCCCCCCTACGCGAGGTCTCGACGCGGGTGCTTGCGGCCTTCAACGCCGCGCTGCAGGGCGAGATCCCCCTGATCGGCGTGGGCGGCATCCTGAGCGGGGCGGACGCCCGCGCCAAGGTCGCCGCCGGAGCGAGCCTGGTGCAACTCTACACCGGGCTCATCTACCGTGGACCCGCCCTGATACGCGAGGTCGTGGAGGCCCTGAGGACTAAGGACGGGGGACGGGGTACTTAATGGATACGCCTGTGCCAGTCACTGCCCAGCTGATACTTTCCTCTGTCCTCAGTCATCTGTCATCTGCTCTCGGTCCTCTGTCCTCGGATTTGCGCCAGCCCCGGCGCCGGCGGAAAATGACCGGCCTCTGTCCTCCGTCTTCAGTCCTCTGAAATGCTGATCGGGATCCCCAAGGAGATCAAACCCCAGGAACACCGTGTCGCGCTCACGCCGGCCGGGGTGGCCGAGCTCACCCGCTCCGGACACCAGGTCCTGGTGCAAAGCGGTGCCGGCGCCGCCATCGGCTTTCCCGACGCCGCCTACCAGGCCGCCGGTGCGCGACTGGTGCCGGACGCCGCGGCCGTCTATGCCGCCGACCTCGTCTTCAAGGTCAAGGAGCCGCAAAGCGAGGAGCTCCCCTTGTTGCGGGCGGGACAGTTCCTCTTCTGCTACCTGCACCTGGCCGCGGCGCCGGATCTGGCCCGAGCGCTGCTCGAGCGGGGCGTGACCGCCATCGCCTTCGAGACCGTGGAGGACGCCCGCGGGCGCACGCCGCTGCTCGCGCCGATGTCGCAGATCGCCGGCCGCATGGCCATCCAGGCCGGCATGCAAGCCTTGGAGATGAAAAATGGCGGTCGCGGCGTGTTGCTCGCGGGGGTCCCCGGTGTGCCGCCCGGCCGCGTGGTGGTGATCGGCGGCGGCCAGGTGGGTGCCAACGCCGCCCGCATCGCCATCGGCCTGGGTGCGGACGTCACCCTCCTCGAACGCAACCTGGACAAGCTCCAGCACTATGACGACCTCTACGGCGGGCGGTTGAAGACCCGCTTTTCCAACCTCACCAACGTCGAGGAATGCCTGGCCGAGGCCGATCTCGTGATCGGTGCGGTCTACGTGCACGGCCGGCGGCCGCCCAAACTGATCAGCCGCACGCTGCTCCAGCGCATGCCGGACGGCGCCGCCCTGGTGGACGTGTCGATCGACCAGGGCGGCATCGCCGAGACCTCACGCCCCACCACCCATGCCGACCCGTTCTATGTCGAGGAGGGCGTGGTGCACTACTGCGTCGCCAACATGCCCGGGGCGGTGGCCCGCACCAGCACCCTGGCCCTGGCCGAGGCCACCCTGCCCTATCTGCTGCGCCTGGCGGCGGGGCCACGCACGGCATTCGAGAACGACCGCGGCTTCGCCCTGGGCCTCAACCTGGCCGGCGGCCAGGTCACTCACCCTGGTCTCGCCCAGGACCTCGGCCTGCCTGCAGCAGACTGGCATCAGTGCCTGCCCTAATACCCGACAAGAACAATCAGGTATAATCGCTGAGCCGTCGGCCGACGGCGCGACCCTTCAACCCCAACAGAGGAGCAAATCGACATGAGCGAACCCGTCGTCGCCGGCAAGACCCCCCTCGAGGCCCAACTGGAACCCGGCGAATATTGGTGGTGCGCCTGCGGCCGCTCCAAGACCCAACCCTTCTGCGACGGCTCGCACGCCGGCACGGGCATTGAGCCCATCGCCTTCAAGGTCGAGGAGAAAGGCAGCTATTGGCTCTGCGCCTGCAAGCACACCGCCAACCCGCCTTTCTGCGACGGCGCCCACGAGCTCCTGGACTGACGCCCGCGTAGCCGGCCATGCTCTACGGCTGGCTCGCCAACCTGATCCTCCTCACCCACCTCGCCTTCATCCTCTTCGTCGCCCTGGGCGGGCTGGCGGTCCTGCGCCGGCCGCGCCTGGCCTGGTTGCACCTGCCTTGCGTGGCCTGGGGGGTGATGGTCGAGCTGATGGGCTGGATCTGCCCGCTGACCCCATGGGAAAACCATTTCCGTCGGCTTGCCGGTCAGGCGGGCTATGAAGGGGATTTCATCCAACATTACCTGCTGGCCGCCATCTATCCCGAAGGCTTGACCCGCAGTGTACAAATCGTGCTTGGCCTGGGACTGGCAGTGATCAATCTGGCGATCTACGGCCTGCTTCTGTACAGAACCCAATCAAGGACGCGCTAACGTCCGATTCATCGTCCGCTCGAACGCATAGTCTCGCTACTCTAAGGGTTGTAAGGGCGGCGCACGCTCCCACATAATCGGAAGAATTTGCGCGCGCCATGCAAGACTATCTGCTCATCCTCCTCGGCACGGTGTTCGTCAACAACATCGTCATGGCCAAGATGCTGGGGCTGTGCCCGTTCATGGGGGTGTCGCGCAAGCTCGAGACCTCGCTGGGCATGGGGGCGGCCACCACCTTCGTGCTGACGCTGGCCTCGGGGTTGAGCTATCTGATCAACACCTATCTGTTGGGCACGGAGCTCGCCTACCTGCGCACCCTGTCCTTCATTGTGGTGATCGCCGGCATCGTCGGCTTCACCGAGATGTTCATCAGGAAGACCTCGCCGGTGCTGTTCCGCGTGCTGGGCATCTATCTGCCGCTGATCACCACCAACTGCGCCGTATTGGGCATCCCTCTGCTCAACGTGCAGGCGCAGCACAATTTCGTCGAGTCGCTGTTCTTCGGCATGGGCGGGGCACTGGGCTTCACCCTAGTGCTGGTGCTGTTCGCCGCCATCCGCGAGCGGTTGGAGGCGGCCGACGTGCCCCTGCCCTTCCGCGGCACCAGCATCGCGCTGGTCACAGCGGGGCTCATGAGCCTGGCCTTCATGGGTTTCGCAGGCCTGATCAAATGAACGGTACGGGTCACGGGGTCAGCGCATGCTAGCGGCCATCCTCGTCATGTCCGGCATCGCCCTGGTGCTGGGGGGTATCCTCGGTTGGGCGGCGATCCGCTTTCGCGTCGAGGAGGACCCCCTGGTCGAGAAGATCGACGCCATCCTGCCGCAGACCCAGTGCGGCCAGTGCGGCTATCCGGGCTGCAAGCCCTATGCCGAGGCGATCGCCAAGGGCGAGGCCGACATCAACCGCTGCCCGCCCGGCGGCGAGGACGGGGTGAAGCGGCTGGCCGAGCTGCTGGGGGTGGAGCCCAAACCCCTGGACGAGGGGCTCACGCACAAGCCCAAGAGCGTGGCGGTGATCGACGAGAACCTGTGCATCGGTTGTACGCTCTGTATCCAGGCCTGCCCCGTGGACGCCATTGTCGGCGCCGCCAAGCAGATGCACACCGTGATCCCCGAGCTGTGCACGGGTTGCGAGCTGTGCGTCGCACCCTGCCCGGTCGACTGCATCCACATGGAAGTCATCAAGGAAGACGTGAGCAGCTGGAAGTGGCGTTATCCGATCATCTCGCTGAAGAGGGCGGCATGAGCGCGGCGCGCGGCAGGAAGCTGTACACCTTTCCCGGCGGGGTGCACCCCGAGGAACACAAGGCGGAGTCCGCCGGCCGGCCGATCGCGGCCATGCCCCTGCTCCCCCTCTATGTCGTGCCGCTGCGCCAACACATCGGCGAGCCGGCCCGCCCCGTGGTGCAGGTCGGCCAGCAGGTGCTGCGCGGGCAGATGATCGGCGCACCCCAGGGCTATGTCTCGGTTGGCGTGCATGCCCCGACCTCGGGCCGGGTCGTCGCCGTGGAGCCCAGGCCGGTGCCGCACCCCTCGGGGCTCAAGGACCTGTGTGTGGTGATCGAGGCGGACGGCGAGGACCGCGCCATCGACATGACGCCGCTGGACTGGCACCGCATGGACCCGAGCGCCCTGCGCAACCGGCTGCGCGAGATGGGGCTGGCGGGCCTGGGCGGGGCGGTCTTCCCGAGCTTCATCAAGCTCAACCCCGGGGCGCGGCGGCAGATTCCCATCCTGATCCTCAACGGGGCCGAGTGCGAGCCCTGGATCACCTGCGACGACCGGCTCATGCGTGAGCGCGCCAGCGAGATCCTGATCGGTGCGGCCATCATGCGCCACATGCTGGGGGCGGAGCAGGTGCTCGTCGGCATCGAGGACAACAAGCCCGAGGCCATCGCCTGCATGACGGCGGCGGCCGTCGGCAGCGACGTCGAGGTGGTGCCGGTGCCGACGGTCTACCCGGCCGGCGGCGGCAAGCAGCTCACCTACACCCTGACCGGGCGGGTGACCCCCTCGCGCGGGCTGTCCACCGACGTGGGGGTGCAGATGTTCAACGTGGGCACCGCCTACAGCCTGTATCGCGCGGTGACCTTCGGCGAGCCGCTTTTGAGCCGCATCGTCACCGTCACCGGGCATGTCGCCTCGCCCGGCAACTTCGAGGTCCGGCTGGGCACGCCGGTGGCAGACCTGCTGGCAGCCGCCGGCGGGGAGCGGCCCCAGGCCACCGGACGGGTGGTCGGCGGGCCGATGATGGGTTTCGAGCTGCACGACACGGCCGCGCCGGTGACCAAGGCGGTCAACTGCATCCTGGTCAAGAACGCCCAGCTCTTTCCGGAACCGCCGCCGCCCATGCCCTGCATCCGCTGCGGGGAATGCGCGCGTGCCTGCCCGGTCGAGCTGCAACCCTTCGAGCTCTACTGGTACGCGCACCACCGCGATTTCGGCAAGACGCAGGCCTATCATCTCTTCGACTGCATCGAATGCGGCTGCTGCAGCTATGTCTGCCCCAGCCACATCCCCCTGGTCGATTTCTATCGTTTCGCCAAGAGCGAGATCTGGGCGCGCGAGCGGGAAAAACAGGCCGCCGACCAGGCACGCGCACGGCACGAGTTCCGCACCTTCCGCCTCGAGCGTGAGAAGCAGGAGAAGGCGGAGAAGCTGGCCAAGAAGGCGGCCGAACGGCTGGAGTCGGGGGCAGTCGCCGCCGAGGACCCGGAGGCAGCGCGCAAGAAGGCCATCCTGGCGGCCGCCATCGAGAAGGCCAAAAAGGCCAAGGAGGCGGTGCAACCGAAAAACGTGGACAATCTGCCGGCCGAGGTCCAGCGCGAGATCGCCGCGATCGAGGCACGCCGCAGGGGTGGGGCCGACGAACCCGAGGCCGCCGCCACGGCACGGACCACGCCCAACCCCTAACCCCCTCACCCAAACCATGCCCGGCTCGCCGCACATCTCCCTGCAGCGCAACAGCGTACGCGCGGTCATGCTCAAGGTGCTGGCGGCCCTGGTACCGGGGGTGATCGTGCATGCCTGGGTGTTCGGGCCCGGCATCTGGGTGAGCCTGCTGGTCTGTACTGCCTTCGCCTATCTCTTCGAGGCCCTGGCGCTGGCCATGCGCAACCTGCCGCTCAAGCCCTTCCTCACCGATGGGTCGGTGCTGGTCACCGCCTGGCTGCTGGCGCTCTCGATGCCGACCCTGCTGCCCTGGTGGATCTATGCGGTCGGGATGCTGATCGCCGTGCTGGTGGCCAAGCACCTCTACGGCGGCCTGGGCCAGAACCTGTTCAACCCGGCCATGGTCGGCTATGCCGCGCTGATCGTCAGCTTCCCCATGTACATGAACCTCTGGCCCGCCCCGGTGAGCGTGGCGAGCCACACCCCGAACCTGATGGAGGCCTTCGATCTGGTTTTCGCCGGCCAGGGGGCGGTGAGCCCGGACGCCTACACCGCCGCCACGCCGATGGATGCGGTGCGCGCACACGTCAGGGCGGGCGGTAGAGCCGAGGAGATCGCCCGGGAGAGTTTCAAGCTCATTGGTAAGGAGACCCTGGTCCTCACCTATCTGCTGGGCGGCGTGCTGCTGCTCGCCACACGGGTCATCACCTGGCACATACCGGTCGCCTTCCTCGCCGGCGTGACGGTCACGGCGGGCGTGCTCTACGGGCTCGACCCCGCCCGCTATGCCGACCCGCTCTTCCACCTGGTGACGGGCAGCACCATGCTGGGCGCCTTCTTCATCCTCACCGATCCGGTCTCCGCCAGCGGGACGCCGCGCGGCAAGCTCATCTATGCCGGGCTGGCCGGCTTCATCACCGTGCTCATCCGCACCTATGGCAATTATCCCGATGGGGTGGCCTTCTCGGTCCTGCTGATGAACATGGCGGTACCCTTCATCGACGCGCACACCCAGCCCAGGGTGTTCGGTGAGGCTCGCGGCCGCCGGGGGGGCTCATGAACCCCGCCGTCCGGGAGACGCTGACCGCCGCGGTCACCCTGCTCGTCTTCGCCATCGTCGGCTCGGCCCTGCTGTCGGGCACCTTCAGCCTGACCCGTCCCCAGATCATCGCCAGCGAGGAGGCGCAGAAACGCGCCCGCATCGCCGAGACCTTGCCGCCGGGGAGTTTCGACAACGACCTTGTGCGCGCCGCCCGACCGCTGCCCGCCGACCCTTTGCTCGGCCTACGCCAGCCTGGACAATACTATTTGGCGTTAAAGGCCGGCGCGCCGGTGGCCGTGGTGTTGGAGGCCGCCGCCCCCGATGGCTATAGCGGCGAGATCCGCCTGCTGGTGGGCATCCGTGCCGACGGCCGCATCACCGGGGTTCGGGTCACCGCGCACAAGGAGACGCCGGGCCTGGGCGACTACATCGAGGCCGGCAAGAGCCGCTGGATCCACACCTTCGAGGGCCGCGCCCTGGGCGACCCGCCCGACGCGCTCTGGAAGGTGCGCAAAGACGGCGGGGCGTTCGACTACATGGCCGGGGCCACCATCACTCCGCGCGCGGTGGTCAAGGCCGTGCATCAGGCGCTAAAGTTCTTCGAGCAGCATCGCGCGGAACTCCTGACCGTCTCACCGCCTCCTGAAGAGAGGTCCCGCACATGATCTCCCGCGAAACACGCGACATCATCGTCAATGGCCTGTGGAAGCAGAACCCCAGCCTGGTGCAGTTGCTGGGGCTCTGCCCTCTGCTGGCCATCAGCAACAGCGTGGTCAACAGCCTCTCGCTGGGGCTGGCCACCACCCTGGTGATGGCGGTGGCGAGTGCGTCGGTTTCATTGGTGCGCAACTTCATCCCCCACGAGATCCGCATCCCCACCTTCGTGCTGATCATCGCCGCCGCGGTCACGGTGGTGGACCTGTTGATGAACGCCTATGTGCACCCCCTCTACCTGGTCCTGGGCGTGTTCATCCCTTTGATCACCACCAACTGCATCGTCCTGGCCCGCGTGGAGACCTTCGCCTCGAAACGCTCCACCTTCAATTCCGTGCTCGACGCAGTGATGATGGGTCTGGGGCTCACCCTGGTGCTCGTCGTGCTGGGGGCGCTGCGCGAGGTGGGCGGCAAGGGGACCTTGTTCTCCGGTCTCGATCTGGCCCTGGGGCCGGCCGCGCGCGACTGGGTGGTGACGGTGCTGCCCGACTATCAGGGCTTCCTGCTCGCCATCCTGCCGCCCGGCGCCTTCATCGGCCTGGGGCTGCTCATCGCGCTCAAGAACGGCATCGAGGCCATGCGACAGGCGCGCCGGGCACGGCCCGTGCCGGCCCTGCAGACGTGAACGACAGCCGCGCAATCGCACGAAGCCCTACCCAGCCCGCATGAATGCCGCCAAGCGCCGCGCCATCTTCGAGCGTCTGCGCTCGGCCAATCCCCGCCCCACCACCGAACTGAAATACGCCACGCCCTACCAGCTACTGGTGGCGGTGGTGCTCTCCGCCCAGGCCACGGACAAGAGCGTCAATCAGGCCACCGAGACGCTCTTCCGTGTGGCGGGCACGCCCGAGGCGATGCTGGCCCTGGGCGAGGAGGGCTTGAAGGCGCACATCCGCAGGATCGGCCTGTATCAGACCAAGGCGCGCCACATCATCGCCCTGACGCGCGAGCTGCTGGACAAGTACGGGGGCCAGGTACCGGACGACCGGGCGGCGCTGGAGGCCCTGCCCGGTGTGGGCCGCAAGACCGCCAACGTCGTCCTCAACACCGCCTTCGGTCACCCAACCATCGCCGTGGACACGCACATCTTCCGGGTGGCCAACCGCACGGGTCTGGCACGCGGCAAGACGGTGTTGGCGGTGGAGCGGGCGCTGACCCGTCACACCCCCGCCGAATTCCGCCAGGACGCACACCACTGGCTGATCCTACATGGTCGCTACGTATGCAAGGCGCGCAAGCCGGACTGTGCCCGCTGCGTGATCCACGACCTGTGCGAGTGGAAGGAGAAACCCCGCATGGGTGCGCCCCTCACCGCTCCTGCCTCACCCCTCAGCCCTCACCCCGAATGAGCGCCGCCACCGCCCTCACCAAGGCCCCGGTCGCCACGCCCGAGCTGGCCGCGGACGCGGTGCGCATCGCCCTGGACAAGGCGGGCATCGCCCATCCGCACGCCGTGCTGCTCTATCTCAGCGCGGACTTCGCCCACGATCCCGTACCCGCACTCAGGGCGGCGGCGCGCGCGGCAAATTGCCTGCAGATCGCCGGCTGCACCGCCTCCGGCCTGTTCACCGAGGACGAATGGGTGCTCGACACCCCCGCCGCGGCGGCCCTGGTCCTGGGTGATCCCTTTCGCCTGCAGGCGGCGTGTCCGGACGCCCCGGTGCTGACCCTGGCCGCGCCCAATGCGCTGGACTGGAACTGGCTCGCCGGCGGTGGCGAACGCTATGGCGGCGTCTCCGGGGACGCCACCGGCCAGGGCCCCTATAGCGTCTGGCATATGGGGCGCATCCAGCCCCAGGGGCGCTGCGAGCTGGCGCTCACCGGCGGCCATGCGCGCATCGGCGTGGCGCACGGGGTGCGGCCGCTGTCGCTGCCCGCCCTGCTCACTGCGGCGCGGGCGCACGATCTCCTCGCCATCGCCGGTCAACCCGCCCTGTCCGACCTGGTGCGCGCGCTGCCGCTGGGCACCCGTAGTCCCGATCGCATCCCCCTGCATCTGCTCATGCTCGGCGTGACCTACGGGCGCCTGGATCAGGCCCTCGAGGAGGGACGCTATCACCTGCTGCCCGTGCTCGCGTCCAACCCCAACACCGGCGCGGTGACCGTCGCTGGTGAGGTCGCGCGCGGCAGCCATGTGTTCTGGGCCTTGCGCCAGCCGCAGGCGGCCGAATACGAGATGCGCAGCCTCATCGACCGGCTGAGCAGCGACCGGCTTGACGAACCGCAGTTCGCCCTCATGTTTCCGTGCATGGGGCGCGGCCCCGCCTTCTACAACGGTGAGGACAGGGACATCGTGCAATTCACCCGTCGCTTTCCCGACACGCCGCTCATCGGCTTCTATGGCAACGGCGAGATCGCCCACCTCGACGGCGCCAATCGTCTGTTGCAATACAGCACGGTGCTCGCCCTGTTCTATGAGACACCTCAGTCACCCGCGGTTTGACCATGTTCAACCCCAGCCGTGAAGATGCCCGCCGTTTCTTCCTCGACGCTTGGCGCAAGCATCGCGAGAGACTGCCGCTGCAGCCGCAGGAGGAGATCGTCACGGAGATCATCTTGCAACACCCGGAATATCATGCCGTTTTGGAAGACCAGGAGGGCAGTTTGACGCGCGAATGGTCGGAGGTCTTGGGCGAGACAAACCCCTTCCTGCACCTGGCCCTGCATCTGGCCATCACCGAGCAGGTCTCCATCGATCAACCCGCGGGCATGCGGGAGCGTTACCGCAGCCTTTTGATGCGTCTGGGCGATGATCACCAGACGCAACACAGGCTCATGCATTGTCTGGTCGAGGCCCTCTGGCACATGCAACGCCACTCGCACCCTTTCGATATCGCCGAATATCTGCGTTGTATTGACCGTGCAAGTCGACGCTGACCGTTCATGGCCGATAAGCCGCTTGAGCCCATGAAAAGGCTTGTGCCGGCGATGAACAATTCCCTCTCCCCCACCCCCTCCCCCGCCTGCGGGGGAGGGGCGCTTCATGATTAGCCGCGCCGATTTTCACGGTACCATTCACGGCCCAAAGTCCGCCCCCGAGCAATGATAGCGTTTGTGCCGGCCATGAGTGTTGAACCTAAAAACCGCAGTTGACCGCTCTTATGGCTTCGTAACAGCTCGATGATGCAAGAGATTTTGCCTCCAGTCATACTCTCCCAGAGGGTGATCACGCTCCGCCGCTTTCGGGCGCGTTCAACTGCGGTTTTTAGGTTGAAATGAGGACAACATGGGTCACCGACTGAGCCGCATCGTTACCCGCACCGGCGACGACGGCAACACGGGCCTGGCCGACGGACGGCGGGTGCCGAAATACGACGCACGCATCGAGGCCCTGGGCGAGGTCGATGAACTCAACAGCCTGCTGGGGCTGCTGCTGACGGAAGACCTCGCCGAAGAAGTGCGCACCCTCCTCACAGAGATCCAGAACGACCTCTTCGACCTGGGCGGAGAGCTCGCCCTGCCCGACCACCTGCAGCTGGGCGAGGCGCACGTGTTGAGGCTCGACGAGGCCATCGCCCGTTTGAACGCGAGCCTGCCACCCCTCAAGGAGTTCGTCCTGCCCGGCGGCACCCGCGCCGCCGCCCTGACCCATGTCTGCCGCAGCATGTGCCGGCGCGCCGAGCGCCGCTTGGTCCGCCTAGGAGAAGAGGCGCCCCTCTCCCCTTACCTGCGCCAGTATCTCAACCGCCTCTCCGACCTGCTCTTCGTCCTGGCCCGCGCCATCAACCGTGCCGCAGGCCAGCCGGAGCCGACCTGGCGCGGACCGAAGCGCGGTTGAACCGCCTCCAGCCGTAGAGGCTGACCGCTGGCCTCAGAGCTCGCGCACCACGCGCTTGATCGCGTCGTCCTCCGGATGCGGCTCGATGCGGAAGCCCAGACTGGTGCAGAGCTTCAGCATGTTGCGGTTGCTCTTCAGCACCTCGCCCTCCATGGTGCGGATGCCCTTGGCGCGCGCCACGTCCATCAACACGTCCATCAGCTTGTGGCCGAGTCCCTGGTGCTGCCAGCGGTCGTCCACCACCACGGCGAATTCGCAGGAGGTGCGGTCGGGGTTGGTGGCGTAGCGCGCCACCCCCAGCTCCACCTCCCGGCCGTCCTGCTCGGTCACCGCCAGCAGCGCCATCTCGCGGTCATAGTCGATCTGGGTGAGCCGCACCAGCATCTGCGGCGGCAGCTCGCGCACCGCGTCCATGAAGCGGAAATACTTGGTCTCCTCGGACAGGCCGCGCACGAAGTTCTGCGTCATCTCGGCATCCTCCGGCCGGATCGGGCGGATCACCACGTTGGCGCCGTTGGGCAACTGCCAGTGGGTGACCAGATGGGAGGGATAGGGGTGGATGGCCATGTGCCCGTAGCGGTCGGCGCTGGGTGGGCGCGGGGCGATGGTGATGCGGGCATCGGCCGCCATGGCGCCGTGCTCGTCCACCAGCAGGGGGTTGATGTCCATCTCGGCGATCCAGGGCAGCTCGCAGACCATCTCCGAGACCCGCAGCAGGACGGTCTCCAGGGCCTCCATGTTGGCGGCCGGCCGATTGCGGAACGGCCCCAGCAGCCGGGCGATGCGCGTGCGCTGGATCTGGTCGCGCGCCAGATAGCGGTTGAGCGGCGGCAGCGCCACGGCGCGATCCTCGAAGGCCTCGACGTCGACCCCGCCGGCACCGAAGGCGATGACCGGACCCAGGACGGGATCGCTCACCACGCCGACCAGGACCTCGCGCGCATTGGGCCGGCTGACCATGGGTTCGATCACCACACCGTCGAGCACCGCATCCGGCCGGCGCTTGTGCACCTCGGCCTGCATCTCCAGGTAGGCGGCGCGCACCGCCTGGCCGCTGGACAGCCCCAGACGCACCCCGCCCACGTCGGACTTGTGGGTGATGTCGGGCGAGTTGATCTTCATCACCACCGGAAAGCCCAGCTGCTGGGCCATGAGCATGGCCTCGGTGGGGCTGCGGGCGATCAGCGTCTGCGCCACCGGGATGTGGAAGGCCGACAGAAGCGACTTGGCCTCCACCTCGGTCAAGGTGTGTCGACCCTGCGCCAGGGCGCTCTCCACGATCAGGCGCGCCCCCTCCACATCGGGTTCCTTCTGCTGCGAGAGCGGACTTGGCGTCTGCATGAGCTGGCGCTGGTTCTCGTAGAAGGTGGAGATGAAGGAGAAGATCTCCACCGCCGACTCCGGCTGCTTGAAGAAGGGGATGTTGTTCTCCTTGAACACGGCGCGCCCCCGGCGACCTGGTCCTCGCCGATCCAACAGGCGAGCACCGGCTTGTCCGAGGTCCTGGCCGCCTCCACCACCGCCTGTGCCGCCTCGGTGGGCTTGGTCATCGCCTGCGGGGTCAGCATCACCAGCACCCCATCCACCCCGCGGTCGGCCAGGCAGGTCTCGACGGCGGCCTTGTAGCGGTCGGCGCCGGCATCACCGATGATGTCCACCGGGTTGCCATGCGACCAGTTGGGCGGCAAGGCCGCATTGAGCCGCTCCAGGGTCTGGGGCGAGAGCTCGGCGATGCGCACGCCCAGGTCGACCGCGCGGTCGGTCGCCATCACGCCGGGACCGCCACCGTTGGTGACGATGGCGAGCCGGTTGCCGGCCGGCTGCAGACGCGAGGCCAGGGCCTTGGCCGAGGCGAAGAGTTGCAGGATGGTATCCACCCGCACCACGCCGGCGCGGCGGACCAGGGCGTCGAAGACCGCATCCGAACCGACCAGGGCGCCGGTGTGCGACTGCACCGCCTTGAGTCCGGCCGCATGTCGGCCGACCTTGATCAGCACCACCGGCTTGAGCCGGGCCACCGCGCGCAGGGCGCTCATAAAGCGGCGGGCATCGCGGATCCCCTCGATGTACATGAGGATGCCGCGGGTGGCCGGATCGTAGGCCAGGTAATCGAGGATCTCGCCGAAATCCAGGTCCGCCGAGGCCCCGGTGGAGACGACCGAGGAAAAACCGATGCCGTTGGACGCCGCCCAGTCCAGCATGGCGGTGCACAGCGCGCCCGACTGCGAGACCAGGGCCAGGTTGCCCGGCAGCCCGTTGTCCAGGGCAAAGGTGGCGTTCAGCCCCAGGGAGGGGCGTTGGATGCCCAGGCAGTTGGGGCCGATGAAGCGAATGCCGTAGCGATGGGCGATGGCGAGGAGATTCTCCTCCAACGCAGCCCCCTGCGGCCCCACCTCGCGGAACCCGGCGCTGAGCACCACGGCGTAGCGCACGCCGCGCTTGCCGCACGACTCCATGATCCCCGGCACGGTCGGCGCGGGCGTGGCGATGATGGCCAGGTCCGGCGTCTCCGGCAGCTCGCCCGCCCCGGCGTAGCACTTCTCGCCGTAGAGGGTCTCGTGCTTGGGGTTGACGGGGAAGATGCGCCCGCCATAACCCGCCTTCCTGAGGTTGCGGTAGATCACCCCGGCGACCGAGTCTTCGCGCTCGCTGGCGCCGAAGACGGCCACGGAGGCAGGGTTGAACAGCGGGTGCAGATAGTGCTGGCTCATGGCGTTCTCGGTTCTGGACGATGCGGATCTCGATGCTACTTTTCGGCAATGACAGCCGCGTGATGCAGGCTTATATTCTCGCATGCCGGCCCGCCGTCAGGCTGCCGGTGCGTACACCATGCACACCGCCTACCTCACCCATCCGATCTGCCAGCGGCATGACGCCGGTCCCGGACACCCGGAGTCGCCCGAGCGCCTGAGCGCCATCGACGACCGGCTGCACGCCGCCCACCTGCACGACTACCTCACCCACTTCCATCATCCGCCGGCGGCCACACGCGAGCAGCTCGCCCGCGTGCACGACACCGATTACATCGATTGGGTCTTGAGCGTCGCGCCGGCGACTGGCCGGGTACAGCTCGACCCCGACACCGCCATGGGTCCGCACAGCCTGGAGGCCGCGCTGCATGCCGCCGGGGCGGCCATCAAGGCGGTGGACAAGGTGATGGTGGGCACGGTGCAAAACGCCTTCTGCGCCGTGCGCCCACCGGGACACCACGCCGGACGCCGCAGCGCGGGCGGTTTTTGCATCTTCAACAACGTCGCCTGCGCCGCCGCCCACGCCCTGGCCACACATGGGGTGCAGCGGCTGGCAATCGTCGACTTCGACGTGCATCACGGCAACGGCACCGAGGAGATCTTTCGGGAGGATGGGCGGGTGCTCTTCGTCTCCACCTTCCAGCACCCCTATTACCCGCACTGCGGTGCGGATACCGTACACGAAAACGTCGTCAACCTCCCCCTGCCGGCAGGAACGAGCGGCAGGGACTACCGCGCCGCCTTCGAGGCGCGGGCGCTGCCGGCCCTCGACGCCTTCAGGCCGGAACTGATCCTGCTCTCGGCCGGCTTCGACGGACACCGCGAAGACGACATGGCGCACTTCAACCTGGTCGAGGCCGACTACGTCTGGATCACTGAACAGGTCATGGACATCGCCAGCCGCCATGCGCAAGACCGCATCGTCTCCGTGTTGGAGGGCGGCTACAACCTGAGCGCCCTGGGCCGCAGCGCCGCTGCCCACATCAAGGCGCTGGCGGGTTTGTAGCGGGGGGAGCCGACTCGATCGTCGCCAGCCGCTCCTGCAGGACGCGGATCTGCCGGTTGACCTGCACCACGGCCGGATGTTCGGCGGTATAGCGCAGCAGCAGCGACTGCCGCCGCTCCTCCAGAGCGGCGATCTGCGCCCTGATCTGCTCGGGGTCCCGCGTCGGCCGCTCCTCGATGGTGTATTTCTCGGCCAGCATCTGTAGGCGCTGTTCCAGACGGGCCGGGGTGGCTTCCCGCTCATCGCCCTGGGGCGCCGGCGGTGACTTGCCGGCGCAGCCGCCAAGCGCAAGCACCAGCACGCCATACATCAGGCCAGTTCGTCGATGCCGAGCCATGCCGCTAGCCCTTCTTACCCGCCTCCAGCCCCGGTGCGAGCTTGTGTTCGACGGCGAAGACGGCCGCCTCGACGCGCGAGGAGAGGTTGAGCTTGGCCAGGATGTGGCGGACGTGCAGCTTGACGGTGTCGTAACTGATGTCGAGCTGGCGGGCGATGGCCTTGTTGCTCTCGCCCTTGGCCAGGTGGGCGAGGATCTCCCGCTCGCGCTGGGTCAGGGTGTCGAGCAGCGAGTGGGCGCTGTGCTTGGCGTCGAGCAGGTTCACGAGCTTGGCCGTCATGGCCGGGGCGACCGCGGTCTCCCCCTTGACGGCCCGCTGCACGGCGTCGATCACCTCGTCCGGCTCCATGCTCTTGAGCAGATAGCCGTTGGCCCCTGCGCGCAGCGCCCGCGCGAGGTCCTCCTCCGCCTCGCTCACCGTGAGGATCAGGATGGGCAGGGTGAAGCCCTCGGCCTTGAGCTGTTGCATCAGGCTGATGCCGTCGATGCCGGGCATGTTGAGGTCCAGCAACAACACATCCGGCTGATGCTCGCGCAGCAGACCCTGCACCTCCTGCGGGTTGCCGGTCATGGCCACCACCTGGATGGCGCCCTCACGTTCCAGCAGTTCGGCGAGCCCCTTGCGGAACAGGGTGTGGTCGTCCACCAGGACGATGCGCGGCGCGCTCATGCCGGCTGCTCCTGCACGCCCAGGTGGGCCGGGAAGCTCAGGCGCACGATGGTGCCGCCGGCCGGGCGGCTCTCGATGGTGAGCGTGCCGCCCAGCTTGGCGGCGCGCTCGCGCATGATGGTCAGCCCAAAGCTCTTGCCCACGTTGGTGGCCGCGCCGGTCTGCAACCCCACACCGTCGTCCGCCACGTTGACGATGTACTGCCCCTCGTGCAGGTCCAGGGTGACGACCACATGGCGCGCACGGGCGTGCTTGCAGATGTTGTAGAGCGACTCCTGGATGATGTGGAAGACCTGGATCTCCTCCTCCGGGGTGAGGACCACGTCCTGGGCGACTTTGAGGAAGTCGACGTCGGCATTGGCCTTCTTGCGGAAGCTGGCCACCATCTCCTGCAAGGCCGGCACCAGCCCGCGCGGGTCGATGCGGTCGCGGAACTGGGTGATGAGGTTCCTGAGCTCCGAGTAGGCCATGTCCACCGCCTCCTCGACGTCCGAGAGGTAGCGGTTCGCGCTCGCCTGGTCGCCCTCGGCGATCGCCTCGCCCAGGACGGTGAGCCGCATCTTGGCATAGGCCAGGGTCTGGGCCAGCGAGTCGTGGATCTGGTTGGCCAGCATGGTGCGCTCGTTCATCAGCGAGATGCGCATGTTCTCCCGCGTGAGCCGGGAGTTCTCGAGGGCCATGCCCATGTGGTCGCTGATGGAGTTGAACAGGAAGCGGATGTCGTCCGGCAGGGCGGTATCCGTCTCCATGAACAGGTTGTACACCCCCAGCACACGGCCCTTGTGCCGCAGGGGGATGGCGTAGATGGTCTTGCAGCCCTGGGCGAGATAGCTGTGCCGCACCTGCTTCTGGCAGACGTTGAGCACGTGGTCGAGCTCGGTGCCCTGGTTCAGCGTCGCGCGGCCGCAGATGCCGCACTCCAGGGGGACGAAGCGCTCCTTCTCCACCAGTTGGGGCGACAGGCCGATGGCGCCGACCAGGCGCAGGTGCCCGCCGTCGGCGGTGAGCATGCGCACCGCGCCCGCCTTCGCCCCGGACAACCGCACCATGATCTCCAGGAAGCGCAGGAGCATGTGCTCGACGTTGTCGCTGGCGGACAGTCCGCTGGCGATCTCTGCCAGGAGTTTTACGGTCGGGATGGGCTCGCCGCCGGCGTTCGCCTGATTCGCGCCGGGCTGACTACGGGCGATGCTGTCGATGGATATGACTTGTTCGTGCACGGCTGCCATGCGGTCTAGAGCCGGTCCGGTCTCGCTGCCGGCCTGCCACCGCGTCGGGGTGGGGACGCCAGGGATGCGCCGGCGCCCACGCTCATCTCAGCGAATGGTATCGGAGGCCACCGGGCCAGGCAAATCGTGCGGTTAGACCCCGATCCCGGTCAGAAATTCTGCGCCACACGGTTGCGTGCCAGCGGCGGGTTGCGGTCGAAATAGCGTTTGATCCCGTTGGCGAGCGCGGCCGCCATCTTGTCCTGGTAGGCCTCGTCCTTGAGCTTGGCCTCCTCCTCGGGGTTGGAGATGAAGGCCGTCTCGACCAGGATGGAGGGGATGTCGGGCGCCTTCAACACGGCGAAGCCCGCCTGCTCCACCTGTGGCTTGTGCAGGGTGTTGATGCCACCCAGCTCCTCCAGCACGGCGCGGCCGACCTTGAGGCTGTCGGCGATGGTCGCCGTCTGCGCCAGGTCGAGCAGGGTCTGCTTCAGATAGGCGTCCTTGACGTTGAGGTTGACGCCCCCGATCAGGTCTGCCTCGTTCTCCCGCTTGGCCAGCCAGCGCGCCGCCGCCGATGTGGCGCCGTGCTCGGACAGGGCGAAGACGGAGGAGCCCCGGGCCGTGGGTTTCAGGAAGGCATCGGCATGGATGGAGACGAAGAGGTCGGCCTGCAGACGCCTGGCCTTGTTCACGCGCTCGTGCAAGGGGATGAAATAGTCGCCGTCGCGGATGAGCACGGCGCGCATGTTGTCCATGCGGTCGATCTGCGCCTTGAGGCGGCGGGCGATGGCCAGGGTAACATCCTTCTCGCGCGTGCCGCGCGCGCCGATCGCCCCCGGGTCCTCACCGCCGTGTCCCGCATCGATGGCCACCGTGATCAGGCGCATCATGCTGCCGCGCGCCTCCGCCGGTTTGCGCCCCTCCGGCTTGGGCCCCTCGGCGCGGGCGATGGCCGCCTCGACCTGCTGTTCGATACTCTGCGTCTGCGTGGGATAGAGGTCGATCACCAGCCGGTGGGCATAGTCCCCCATGGGGCGCAGCGTGAAGACCTGCGGTCGCACCTCGGTCTTGAGATCGATGACGATACGGGTGACGCCCGGGCGGTTGCGCGCAACCCTTACCCCCGCGACATAGGCGTCCTGCGCCGTGATCTTGCCGGCGAGATCGGCCAGGGCCTCGGGCTCGACCCGTTCGATGTCGAGCACGAAGCGCTCGGGGTTCTTGAGCTGAAAATGCCGGAAACTGGGCACATCGCTCAATTCCAGGGTGATGCGGCTGTACTCGGGCGAAGGCCACACACGGCTCGCCTTGACCACCAGGGTCGAGGCCGCGGCGAACGACCAGCCCAGCAGCAGTGCCAACCCCAGGATCGCCCGCCAGAACCTCATATAGCCAGCTGCCGCAAACATACTCTGCCCGCCTCCGTCCTGCCCGTGAGCTCCGCCACGCGCCCTTCCCCCGAGAATGCCAGCCGTATCTCGACATCCGGTTCCGGCAGGCACCCCGCCGCCCGCTCCGGCCACTCCACCAGACACAGGGACTGCGGGTTGAAGTACTCCCGGAAACCCGCCTCCTCCCATTCTAGTGGATCTGCGAAGCGATACAAATCAAAGTGATAAAGATTAAAGCTCGAAAACGAATAAACTTCAACCAATGAAAAGGTCGGACTCTTCACTCGCCCGTGGTAGTGGAGGGCGCGCAACAGGCCGCGCACCAGCGTGGTCTTGCCGGCGCCCAGGTCACCTGAGAGCCAGACCGACATCCCCGGTCGCAAGGCCGCCGCCAGGCGGGCGCCCAGGGCCAGCGTTGCGGCCTCGTCGGGAAGATCGAGCCGCAGTCGGCTCGGGCTATCATCGGCCTCATGGCGCATGACTGGACTCCTAAACGTGCTGCGGCATTGAAGGCACAGATTCGGCTCTGGGGCCATCAACTCGGCTTCGACCAGGTGGCGGTGGCGCCGGTGGCGCTGGGGGAGGCCGCGGCCGGTCTGATGGCATGGCTCGCTGCGGGCTATCACGGTGAGATGCATTATATGGCGCGGCATGGAACGAAGCGCGCGCGCCCGCAGGAAATCCTGCCAGGCACGCTGTCCGTGATCTCGGCGCGGCTCACCTACCTGCCCGCCGCCGCCGATCCCCTGGAAAATCTTGCCGACCCGCAGCGCGCCTACGTCTCCCGCTATGCCCTGGGCCGTGACTATCACAAGGTCATGCGCGATCGCCTGCGCCGACTGGCCCTGCGCATCGAGGCGGCGATCGGCCCCTTCCGCTGGCGCCCTTTCAGCGACAGCGCCCCCATCCTGGAAGTCGAACTCGCCCGCCTGGCCGGGCTGGGCTGGCGCGGCAAGCACACCCTGCTGCTCACCCGCACGGGTTCCTGGTTCTTCCTGGGCGAGCTGCTGACCGATCTGCCGCTGCCGCCGGATGCCCCCACCACCGAGCATTGCGGCCGCTGCAACGCCTGTATCGAGGCCTGCCCCACCGGTGCCATCGTCGCCCCCCACCGCCTGGATGCCCGCCGCTGCATCTCCTACCTCACCATCGAACACCCAGGCAGCATGCCGGTGGAGTTGCGCCCGCTGATCGGCAACCGCATCTACGGCTGTGACGACTGCCAGCTCTTCTGCCCCTGGAACCGGCATGCCCTGCCCGGCCGCGAGGCGGATTTCCAGCCACGCCAGGGGTTGGACACCGCGACCCTGCTGGAGCTCTTCGCCTGGGAGGAACGGGAATTCCTCGACCGCCTGGCCGGCAGCCCCATCCGCCGGATCGGCCACGAGCGCTGGCTGCGCAACATCGCCGTGGCGCTGGGCAATGCGCCGCCCGATGCGCGCATCCTCGCCGCCCTGCGGCGGCGCCTCACGCACCCCTCGGCCCTGGTGCGCGAGCATGTACAATGGGCCATCGCCCGTCAGACCCGGTCCCAGAAAGATGAACCACCCGCTTGATCCCGCGAGCCCCATCGGTGTATTCGACTCCGGCGTCGGCGGCCTCACCGTGGTGCGCGCGCTCATGGAGCGGCTGCCGTTCGAAAACATCCTGTATTTCGGCGACACCGCCCGCGTGCCCTACGGGGTCAAGTCGGTGGAGACCATCGCCCATTACACCACCCAGATCACCGAATTCCTGCTCGAGCGGCGGGTCAAGCTGCTGATCATCGCCTGCAACACTATGGCCGCCGTGGCCGCACAGGTGGTGCGCGACCTGTCGCCCGCCCCGGTGCTCGATGTCATCGAGGCCGGCGCGCTCGCCGCCCTGGCCGCCACACGTACGCGCCGCATCGGCGTCATCGGCACCCCGACCACCATCAACAGCAATGCCTACAGCCGTGCCATCCACGAGATCGAACCGCAGACCCGTATCGTCTCCCAGGCCTGCGCCCTGTTCGTTCCTTTGGTGGAGGAGGGCTGGCTGGACCATCCCGTCACCCGGCTCACGGCGCAGGAATACCTCAAACCCGTACTGGCCGAGCGCATCGACACCCTGGTGCTGGGCTGCACCCACTATCCGCTGATCAAACCCCTGCTGCAGGAGGTCTGCGGCCCCGAGGTCACCCTGGTCGATTCGGCCGAGGCGATGGCCGAACGCGCGGCTGCCCTGCTGACCGATCTCAATCTCCACAATCCAGGGCGCGAGGCCCCCGAGTACCACTTCTTTGTTACCGACGTGCCCCTGCGCTTCCAGTCCATCGGCGAACGCTTCCTGGGACGTAGCCTCAGCAACGTGCACGTGGTGAAGTGGTAGCCCTCCGCATCTGACCGCATTGGCTGCGAGCCCGCATCCGCCCCCGCCGGCGGCCTGGGAGCGCCGACCCGCGCAGCCGTGTGGAACGCTCCCACCCCCTCGTTGATCCCACCCTCCTATCCGGGCTCAAGCCGGCCGCCCGGGCCGCCGTTAATGTCCTGACCTCATTCGCACCGATCAGAGAACCATGCAAAACCCCAGCATCCTGCGCCAGGTCTTTCTGGCCTATCTCGGCTTTGGCGCGCTCGTCGCATGCCTGTTCCCGTTCTACGCCCATTTCTTCGTCGAGTGGAAGCCGGGTATGCTGCCCTGGTTCGTGCTCGGCTGTTTCATCGCCGGGCTGCTGATCGGCGTGGCCAACTATTGGGTGTTGAACTGGCTCCTCGTCTCCAAACTGCGCCGCATCGCCGACGTCGCTGGGGCCATCGCCAACAAGGACCTGACCCACCGTTGCGGGGTGCAAAGCCATGACACCATCGGCGAGATCATTGACGGCTTCAACAACATGACCACCACCCTGCGCGAGCTCATCGCCCAGACCTCGAATCTGAGCAGCCAGGTGCGCGCCGACAGCCACACCCTGCGCAGTCAGGCCGACCAGATGCACAGCCGTGTGGATGACTTGACCGAGCGCTCCCGCCACATCAGCACGGCCATCCAGGCCCTGGATGGGGCGATTGCCGAGATCTCGGCGCGCAGCCAGGACGCGGCCGAACAGGCGGCCGCGGCCGGAGCCAGCGCGCGCGAGGGTGTCAGCACGGCGCGCGCGAGCATCGAGGGCATGGAACGCATCCATGCCCGCGTCAGCAGTGCCACCGAGCGGGTCGACCGACTCGGTCGCAGCTCCCAGGAGGTGGGCGCCATCGTCTCGGTGATCAAGGAGATCGCCGACCAGACCAATCTGCTCGCCTTGAACGCGGCCATTGAGGCCGCGCGCGCCGGCGAGCAGGGCCGCGGCTTCGCCGTGGTCGCCGACGAGGTGCGCAAGCTGGCCGAAAAGACCGGCCAGGCCACCACCCAAATCAGCCAGATGATCACCGCCATCCAGTCGGAGACCACTCAGGCCATCGAGGCGATCGGCCAGGGCATGACCGAGGCTGAATCCGGCAAGGGCCACGTGCGGCGTGTGGGCGATGCCCTGGAACGGATCATCCAATCGATCGACCGGGTGGTGGCGGTGGTCGACGAGATCGCCCAGGCCACCGCCTCACAGAAGGCCGCCGTGCAAGCGGTGCGCGAAAACATCGGCGTGATTGAGCAGCTCAACGCGCAGACACTGGAGGACTCCGAGCGGGGGGTCGAGATGACGGCGGAACTCACCCGGCTGGCCAACGACCTGGATCTCTCGGTCAAGTCGTTCAAACTGGTTTGAGGCAGGCGCGCTGCCCGCGCAGTGGGCGGCTACATAAGGACGCGGCGACCATGGTATAATTGGATCCCCTTATCCTACACTGGAGATCAACCCCATGAAGACTGCCCTAACCTGTCTAGCCGCCGCCGCTGTGCTCGCCGCCGCTCCCGCCTGGGCCGACGACGTTCTCGCTAAGCACAAGTGCACCACCTGTCACGACGTGGCCAAGAAGAAGATGGGCCCGACCTGGAAGGAGATCGCTGCGCGTGCCAGCGACGCCGACATCCGCGCCGCACTGCAGAAGGGGGTGAAGGGCAAATACGGCAAGGCCGCCATGCCGGCGCAGCCGAAGGCGGTGGCCGATGCCGACGCCATCGTCAAGGCCATCAAGGCCCTGAAGTGACATGGAGCCGTGTCCGGTGCGCCTCAGGCGCCGGACCGGTCAAACCCGTCGCCGCTGATAGGTGACGAAGGCATAGGCGAGCCCCGTGTCGCTGACATGGGGCTGGCGGCCCTCCTCGGCCCACCGCGACCGGTCGAACGCGGGGAAGAAGGCATCCCCGGCGAAGTCCGCATCGATCTCGGTCAGGTACAGCCGATCGGCCCGCGGCAGGAGCTGGGCATAAAGATCCGCCCCGCCAACCACGAACACCTCGGGATCGTCCCCGCACAGCCTCAACGCATCGTCTAGGGACCCGGCGGTGAGGCAGCCCTCCGCCCGATAGCAGGGGTCCCGCGTGAGGACGATGGTCACCCGCCCGGGCAAGGGCCGGCCGATCGATTCAAAGGTCTTGCGCCCCATGATCAGGTGATGCCCCAGGGTCAGCCGTTTGAAGTGCCTCAGGTCCTCGGGCAGCCGCCAGGGCAAGCGGTTTTCGATGCCGATCACCCCGTTGCGCGCCACCGCCGCAATGATCGACAACCGCCGCCCCTGCGCACCCGCGCGCGCGTCAGTCCTCTGTCCTCTGCCCTCAGTCCTCAGCACTCCGTCCTCTGTCTTCTGTCCTCCGTCCTCAGACAGCAACCGGCGCCTTGATGGCCGGGTGCGGGTCATAGCCCTCCAGGCGGAAGTCCTCGTAGCGGAAGGCGAACAGGTCGCGCACCTCGGGGTTCAGGTGCATCGTCGGCAGCGCTCTCGGCTCGCGCGAGAGCTGTAGCCTGACCTGCTCGAGGTGGTTGAGATAGATGTGGGCATCCCCCAGGGTGTGGACGAACTCGCCGGGCTTCAGCCCCGTGACCTGGGCGATCATCATGGTCAGCAGGGCATAGGAGGCGATGTTGAAGGGCACCCCGAGGAAGAGGTCGGCGCTGCGCTGGTAGAGCTGGCAGGACAGCCGCCCCTGCGCCACATAGAACTGGAAGAAGGCGTGGCAGGGCGGCAGGCGCATCTTGTCGAGCTCGCCCACGTTCCAGGCGGAGACGATGATGCGGCGGGAGTCCGGGTTGCTGCGGATCTGCTCGAGCACCTGGGCGATCTGGTCGATGTGACGGCCGTCCGCCGTGGGCCAGGAGCGCCACTGGTAGCCGTAGATCGGACCAAGTTCGCCGTTGTCGTCGGCCCACTCGTCCCAGATGGTCACCCCGTTCTCGCGCAGATAGGCGACATTGGTGTCGCCGCGCAGGAACCACAGCAGCTCGTGGATGATGGACTTGAGGTGGACCTTCTTGGTGGTGACCAGGGGGAAGCCCGCCGCCAGGTCGAAGCGCATCTGATAGCCGAACACCGAGAGCGTCCCCGTGCCGGTGCGGTCCTCTTTGCGCACGCCGTGCTCCAGGACATGGCGCAGGAGTTGGTGATACTGTTGCATGGCGCTCAATATTCCTTGAACAGGTGCTGATAGACCAGGTTCATGATGATCAGGCGCTGCGCTGGGTTGATCTCGCCGAACTGCAGCCCCACCGTCTGCATGCGCCTGCCCTTCTCATCGGTCTCCTCGCCGTGCGACCGGATAATGGCTGGCGTGGTGACGATCTCCTCGATGTCGTCCAGCTTCACCTTGAAGGTGATGTAGACGCGGCCCCCCTTCTCGCCGAACTGCACCGGTGAGTGCACCCGGGCGCCACCGACGCTCAGGTCGACGATGCGACCGGAGGCGATCAGCGGCCCACCCTCACGCTCATAGATGGCGATGATGATGTCCACCGGGGCACGCAGGGCCCGCCGCACGCGCACGGCGTGGACCACGTTCGGATAGGTCAAGTGCAAATAGGGATAAGGGGTGAGATTCACCTTGAGCACGCGAGTCTGGAAGCCACAGGCATTCACCCCTGAGAAGGCGCGCACCAGGAAATTCTGCCCCTCGCGCACGAAAATCAACTTCTCATCGACCACGGGGTGGCTCACCAAGACGCTCTTGCCCTTCAGCATGCCGATGACGCGCACGTTGTAGCGCTCGTCCACTCCCTCCTGCAGCGGCTGCAGCTGCACCAGGTCGCCCGGCGCGAGGCTGACTCGGTCGAAGGGAATGTCCACGCCGCCTTCGAGCGGCTGATCCTGCACCGCCTCCCCCTGCTGCGGGCGCGGGGCGCCTGGCATACGGGGGCCTCCCTCACGGTACAAACCCTTTTCGATGAGGATCTCGAGCTGGTGTTCACTGGTCACCACTACGCCCTTGTTGAGCAACAGGACGTGCTGCGCGTCGTAGACCGCCCAGGGCAAGGGCTTACCGATGGCGATGTCCGCCTTGCGGACCGGGATGAGCGCATCCTTCATGGGTGACGGGGTCTGCGGCGAGGGCGATGCTGTCGAGCAGGGAGTTCAAGAGGGTGGCCAGATCCGTATTGTAGGCATCGGCAAAGGCGATGTGGAAATCCGTCCCCTCCTGCAGGTCGCTGAGCCAGCGCCGGAACGCCACCGGGTCGTGCGCGCGCAGCAGCTCGACCGCCCGCCAGGATTGGCGATAGAACTCGTGGATGCTGAGTCCGAAGGCCTCGGCGCGGTGGCGCTGCCCGGGGACGTCGCGCCGGCCGAAATCGACCCGCCGGCCATCCCGCCACGCGGTGCAAGCGTCCGCGTCGCTGGCGAACTCGGCGCCGCCGCCCTCCGCCACCAGGGTAGCCAGACCCTCGTGAAACCATACCGGGATCCAGGGGGTGTAGTGCCCCAGGCGCTGTCCTAAATGCACGTGCGAGAGCTCATGCGCGAGGATGCCGGGCAGGCGGTCGGCCTCGACGCTGAACAGCCGCGGCGAGAGGACCAGCCGGTTGTCCGCCACCACGGCCGCCGTGAGGCCCGGGGTCTTCACCAGGCGCGCAAAGCAGGCCGCCGTCGCACAGACATAAACGCTCGGCGGCGCACGGAAGGGCAGGCCGTGAACACGTTCCACCCGCGCCACCGCGGCATCGAGCAGGGCATGGACACGCGCGGCATGGTCCTCGGCCCCCGCCTCCAGTCGGATACGGGGGTCGGGCGGATAAGGCAGAAAACCCACCGCCTGGGTTTGCGGGGCGGGGCCGCCCGGTGCCGCGCAACCCAAGAGCATGAGACTGCACAGGCCCAGCGCGAGCAAGGCGCGCATCAATGCGTCCGCAGGCGGGCGAGCTCGTTGAGGATGTCGAGCACCAGACTGCGGCCGAGGGGCCCCATGCCCCGGCACAAGAGGTCCGCATCGCGTTCGCCATCGACCAGACGGCGCATGATGCCGCCCAGCCGGGCCATGTCGCCGCCGACCCGCAGCATCTGCTCGGCCATGTTGGCCAGGGCCGTGAAGGCCTGCACATCGCCCCGGGCGGCGGCATGGATCATGGCGGCGAGCCCCGGTGCCGCCGTGGTGGGGTCTCCCGCCGGCGCCAGTGGGGGCAGATTGGCCGGGTCTTCCAGGCCGGCCAGGATGGCCTCGGCGATCACCCGGTCCTCGTCGTCCAGCCCCAACAGCACGGACCGGTCGCGCCGGCCCTCGACGATGGCGCGGATGGCGCCGACGAGCCGGCGCCAGCCCTGATCCTCGGCGGCCTGCAGCATCGCCATGAGCTGGGGCCGCAGGGCCGGGTCACGGCAGGCCTGCACGACCCCGTGGATGAAGGGCGCATGCGCGCGCAGGATCTGTTCGGCGGCATCAGGCAGTTGGGCCATGTTCGATCTCCATACGCTGCCAGCGGCCATCGATCAGACCCTCGATCGGTCGGTACTGGCGTTTGTAGGCCATCTTCGGGCTGTCGCCGATCCAATAGCCCAGATAGACATAGGGCAGCCCCATGCGGCGGGCCAGCTCGACCAGGGCCAGCACGTTGTAGACCCCCAACCCGCGCCGAGCCAGTTCTGGCTCATAGAAGGCATAGACCGCCGAGAGCCCATCGAGCAGGCGGTCGACCAGGCTCACCATCACCACCCGCCCCGCCAGGGTGTACTCGACCAGCGCGCTGTCCACCCGGCTCATGAGCAGGAAATTGCGGTACTGCTCGCGATCGTCCTGATCCATGCCGCCGCCGGCGTGACGCGCGCTCTGATAACGCTGGTAAAGGCGGTAGTGCGTCTCGTCGAACACCAGCGGCTTGAGGGTCTGGCTGAGGTCCTGGTTACGCGCCCGGCAGCGGCGTTGGCTCCGATTGGGCGCGAAGTCCGCCACCGGCAGACGCACCGGCACGCAGGCATGGCAGTTGTCGCAGCGCGGACGGTAGACATGCAGGCCGCTGCGGCGGAAGCCCTGCCGCACCAATTCCGAAAAGACGACGCTGTCGACCAGGTGGGTGGGGGTGGCGACCTGCGAGCGTGCCAGCCGGTCGGGCAGGTAGCTGCACGGGTAGGCCGCGGTCAGATAGAACTGCAGGCGGTAGAGGGGCAGGTCACGCAGGAAGGTCATGACCGGAACGCTCGTGGGTGGTCACAGGTGCGGGACGCCCGCAGCCGCTCGCGAGGCCCCCCCTGGATTGCGTGCCGGTACATTCCAGTCGGCCGGCGCGAAGCGCCAGGGCGAGGGCTGCCCGGGCAAGGACGTCAGTTCGGCGAGCCGGCGGGTGAATGCCTGGCGCGGGATCTCGCGGGCGCCGAGCGAGGCGAGGTGGCGCGTGCTCATCTGGCAGTCGATCAGACCATAGCCCCAGGCACGAAGTTGCGCCACCAGGTGGGCAAGCGCGATCTTGGAGGCATCCGGCACGCGGGTGAACATGGACTCGCCGAAGAAGACCCGGCCGATCGCCACGCCATAGAGGCCGCCCACCAGCCGCCCAGCGATCCAGGTCTCGACCGAGTGGGCATATCCGAGTCGGTGCAGGCGCGTATAGGCGGCCAGCATGGGCGGTGTGATCCAGGTGCCGCGCTGACCCGGACGCGGCGCGGCACAGGCCAGCATGACCTCGGTGAAGGCGCTGTCGACGCGGATCTCGTAGTCGCCGCGGCGCAACCGCCTGCGCAGGGAACGGCTGGGTGCGAACTCGTTGGGGAAGAGCACCATGCGCGGGTCGGGCGACCACCAGAGGATGGGCTCGCCGGCGTTGAACCAGGGAAAGATGCCGCGCCGATAGGCATCGAGCAGCCGCTCGGGCGAGAGGTCGGCCCCCGCCGCCAGCAGCCCATTGGGCTCGGCCAGGGCCTGCTCGACCGGCGGGAATGGGTCGGATGCGCGCAGCCAGGGGATCATGCACGCATTTTACGTAATTGTCGGGCAGCCGACGCCCCTCACCCCTCACCCCTCACCCCTCACCACATCCAGTTAGCCGTTACAATCCCCGACCACATGACCGCCCCACCCCACCCCGACCCCCACCACTGCTTCCATTGCGGCGAGCCCGTCCCCCGCGGTGCCGATTACCCGATCCGCATCGACGGCCAGGTGCACCCGGCCTGCTGCCGGGGCTGTCAGGCCGTGGCCCAGACCATCATCGATTCGGGCAACGCCGACTACTATCGGCTACGCACCGAGTTGCCCAAGACCCCCGAGGCGGCCCTGGAGGAGCTGAAGAAGCTACAGCTCTACGACCTGCCCGAGGTGCAACAGAGCTTCGTCAAGGCCGAGGGCGACATCCGTGAGGCGAGTCTCATCCTGGAGGGGATTGTCTGCGCCGCCTGCATCTGGTTGAACGAACGCCACCTTCAGCAGCTGCCCGGCGTGATCGCCGCCGACATCAACTTCTCCACCCACCGCGCGCGGGTGCGCTGGGACAACACCCGGATCAAGCTCTCCGACATCCTCAAGGCGGTGCAGGAGATCGGCTATCGCGCCTATCCCTTCGACACCAGCCGGCAGGAGGAGCTATTCCGCAAGGAACGCAACGCCGCCATCCGCCGACTGGCCATCGCCGGCCTGGGGATGATGCAGGTGATGATGTACGCGGTGCCGGTCTACCTCGCCGAGGAGGGCACCATGACGCATGACATCGAGATGCTCATGCGCTGGGCCAGCCTGATCCTCACCACGCCGGTGGTGTTCTATTCCTCCGCCCCCTTCTTCCTCGGCGCCTGGCGCGACTTCAAGATGGGACGGGTGGGCATGGACGTGCCCGTGGCCCTGGGCGTGGGGCTCGCCTATGCCGCCAGTGTCTGGGCCACCTGGATCCAGCAGGGCGAGGTCTATTTCGATTCGGTCACCATGTTCGTCTTCTTCCTGCTCACCGGCCGCTTCCTGGAGATGAACGCCCGCAAGAAGTCGGCCGAGGCGGCTGAGAGCCTTATCAAACTCATTCCCGCGGCGGCGGTGCGCCTGCCGGGCTACCCCGCCGATCGCAGCGAGGAGACCCTGGGGGCGGTCAAGCTCGCACCGGGCGACTATGTCCTGGTTGGCCCCGGCGAGGCCTTCCCTGCCGACGGGCGGGTGGTCGAGGGCGCCTCCAGCGTCGACGAGTCGCTGCTCACCGGCGAATCCAAGCCGGTGGACAAGCGCGTGGGCAGCCCGGTCATCGGCGGCACCCTCAACCTGGCCAGCCCCCTGGTGGTGCGGGTCGAGAAGATCGGCGCCGACACCGTGCTCTCGGGCATCGTGCGCCTGCTCGACCGGGCGCTGGCCGAGAAGCCGCGCCTGGCGGTGCTGGCCGACCGCTTCGCCGCCTGGTTCGTGCTGGGGCTGCTGCTGGCCGCAGCGGCCACGGCGCTCGTCTGGCTGGAGATCGACCCGGACCGCGCCTTCTGGATCACGGTCTCCGTCCTGGTGGTCTCCTGTCCCTGTGCCCTCTCGCTCGCCACCCCGGCGGCGCTGACCGCCGCCCTGGGTCGGCTCACCCGCATGGGGCTGCTGTCCACCCGCGGCCATGCCCTGGAGACGCTGGCGCGCGCCACCGATTTCGTCTTCGACAAGACCGGCACGCTCACCACCGGCGAGTTCAGGCTGGTCGAGGCTCGTGTCCTGCGCGGCAGTCGCGATGAGGCCCTGCGGCTCGCCGCCGCCCTGGAGCAGGGCGCCACCCACCCCGTCGCCCAGGCCCTGCGCGAGGCGGCCGGGTCGCTCTCGCTGCATGCCACGGACCTGCACTACGTACCGGGCCAGGGCGTTGAGGGGAGAGTCGATGGCGTGTCCTATCGGCTCGGGGCACCCGAGTTCGTCGCCCCCGGCCAGGACCCCGGGCTCACCACTGGCCTCACTGCGGTCGGTCTGGCCGACGCGCAAGGGGTGATCGCCTGGTTCGGGCTCGGGGACGAGCTGCGCCCGCAAGCACAGGCGCTGGTCGAACGACTCAAGCGCTTGGGGATGCGGCTGCACCTCTACTCCGGCGACCGCCCGGAGAACGTCGCGGCCCTGGCGGCACAACTGGGGATCGAGGATGCGCGCGGCGGCATGTTGCCGGAGGACAAACTCGCCGCGGTCAAGGCCCTGCAGGCCGAGGGACGGGTGGTGGTGATGACCGGCGACGGGGTCAACGACGCCCCCGTACTGGCCCAGGCCCAGGTCTCCGTGGCCATCGATCAGGGTGCCGAGGCGGCCCAGGCGGCGGCCGACATGGTCCTGCTTTCGAGCGAACTCCTGCGCCTAGCCGACGGGGTGCAGATGGCGCGCAAGACGCGCGTGGTCATCCGCCAGAACCTGACCTGGTCGGTCGTGTACAACGTCCTCGCCCTGCCCGCCGCCGCCCTGGGCCATGTCACGCCCTGGCTCGCCGGCCTGGGGATGTCGCTGTCCTCGCTGCTGGTCGTGTTGAACGCCCTGCGTCTGGCCAAGACCGCCAGGGGATGACGGTCATGCACGCTTGCAATGCCCTTAGAAATGGTCAATATTTACCAGGACCATGGACATCCTCTATCTGCTCATCCCGCTGAGCCTGGTCTTCGTCGCCGTGATCGCCGCCTTCTTCCTGTGGGCCGTCAAGACCGGTCAGTTCGAGGACATGGAGGGGCCTGCCCACCGCATCCTGATGGACGATGACCTGCCCGAGGAGGAGGCGAAAGGAGAGGAGCGAGAAAAAGTGCGAAAGTAGGCCTAAGACGCGTTGACACGGTCCAAACCGCTATTTAGGATTCGCGGATCGTATTTTGCGACTCGCACAGCACCACCCCCGTAATCTTGCGCGAAGGAGACCCGTATGGAAGCGACTACATACAACTATAAGGTCGTCCGACAATTTGCCATCATGACCGTGGTCTGGGGCATCGTCGGCATGCTGGTGGGCGTGATCATCGCCGCCCAGCTCATCTGGCCCGATCTCACCTATGGCATCGAGTGGCTGTCCTACGGACGCCTGCGACCCCTGCACACCAACGCCGTAATCTTCGCCTTCGGCGGCTCGGCCCTGTTCGCCACCTCGCTCTACGTGGTGCAGCGCACCTGCCAGACGCGGCTGCTCTCGGACGGGTTGGCCTCCTTCGTCTTCTGGGGCTGGCAATTGGTGATCGTGCTGGCGGCCGTCACCCTGGTCATGGGGATCACCACCAGCAAGGAGTATGCCGAGCTGGAGTGGCCCATCGACGTGCTGATCGCCGTGGTCTGGGTGGCCTATGCGGTGCTCTTCTTCGGCACCATCATGAAGCGCAAGACCAAGTACATCTACGTGGCCAACTGGTTCTTCGGCGCCTACATCATCACCATCGCGCTGCTGCACATCGTCAACAGCATGGCCTTCCCGGTCACGCTCACCAAGTCCTACTCCATGTACGCCGGTGTGCATGACGCCATGGTGCAGTGGTGGTATGGGCACAACGCCGTGGGCTTCTTCCTGACCACCGCCTTCCTCGGCATGATGTACTACTTCGTGCCCAAGCAGGCGGGCCGGCCGATCTACTCCTACCGGTTGTCCATCGTCCACTTCTGGTCGCTGAATTTCATCTATATGTGGGCCGGTCCGCATCACCTGATGTACACCGCCCTGCCCGACTGGACCCAGTCGCTCGGTATGGTCTTCTCGCTCATGCTGATCGCGCCGTCCTGGGGCGGCATGATGAACGGCATCATGACCCTGTCGGGGGCCTGGCACAAGCTGCGCACCGACCCCATCCTGAAGTTCCTGATCACCGCCCTGTCCTTCTACGGCATGTCCACCTTCGAAGGGCCCATGATGTCGGTGAAGACGGTCAATGCCCTGTCGCACTACACCGAATGGACCATCGGTCACGTGCACTCCGGTGCGCTGGGCTGGGTGGCGATGATCTCCATCGGCTCGCTTTACTACCTGATCCCCAGGTTGTTCGGGCGTGAGGAGATGTGGAGCGTGCGGCTGATCAACGTGCACTTCTGGTGGGCGACCATCGGTGTGGTGCTCTACATCGCCTCGATGTGGATCGCCGGTGTGGCCCAGGGCCTGATGTGGCGCGCCACCAATGACGACGGCACGCTGACCTACAGCTTCGCCCAGTCGGTCAACGCGATGTATCCCTTCTACACCATCCGGCTGGTCGGAGGCTTCATGTTCTTCGCCGGCATGCTGCTGATGGCCTACAACGTCTGGAAGACCGTCGCCGCAGGCCGTGTCGTCAACGATGCGCGCATCCCCGAAGCGGTGCACGCCTGATCACGAGGAGCGCACACCATGTTCTCGCACAAAGCACTCGAGAAAAACATCGGCTGGCTGATGGTGCTCTCCTTCATCGTGGTGAGCATCGGCGGCCTGGTGCAGATCGTGCCGCTGTTCTTCCAGAAGTCCACCACGGAGCCGGTGCCGGGCCTCAAGCCCTACAACGCCCTGCAACTGGCCGGCCGCGACATCTACATCCGCGAGGGCTGTCACACCTGCCATTCGCAGATGGTCCGGCCCTTCCGAGCGGAGACGGAGCGCTATGGCCACTTTTCGGTGGCCGGTGAGTTCGTCTACGACCGGCCTTTCCAGTGGGGTTCCAAGCGCACCGGCCCGGACCTGCACCGGGTTGGCGGGCGCTACTCCGACCAGTGGCACTACGTGCACCTGATGCAGCCGCGGGACGTCCTGCCGGAGTCGAACATGCCGGCCTATCCCTGGCTGGCCGAGCGGTTGGTCGCCGAGACCACCGGCAAGGACATCGTGAAGAAGATGACCGTGCTCAAGAACTGGGCCGGCCATCCCTACACGGATGAAGAGATCGCCGAGGCGCCGGCCATGCTGGAAGGCAAGACGGAGATGGATGCCCTCATCGCCTACCTGCAGGTCCTCGGCACGGCCGGGCCCAAGCTGCAGTAAGCGAAGCGACCCATCATGGACGCCGGCCTCATCGGTTCCGTCATCACGGTCCTCTTCTTCCTGGTATTCATCGGCATCGTCTGGTGGGCCTACCACCGGGACAACCGCAAACGCTTCGACGATGCCGCGCAACTGCCCTTCCAGGAGGATGACGATGCGGGCCGGCGCCCGAGCGAAGATCACCCGAGGAGAGCGCAATGATCGAAGGCTACGCGGTACCCGATTTCATCAGTGAGTTTTGGCACTACTACATCGCCGCCCTGACCATCGGCGGGATCCTGTTCACCCTCTACATCCTGGTCAGCCAGACCACGCGCAAGCTGGCCCCTGGCGAGCAGGCCGAGATCCTGGAACACACGTTCGACGGCGACCTGCAGGAGTACAACAACCCGCTGCCACGCTGGTGGCTGTACCTGTTCTATTTCCTCATCGCCTTCAGCGTGCTGTATCTGATCCTTTATCCCGGTCTGGGCAAGTTCTCCGGGGTGTGGAACTGGTCCTCCGCCACCCAGTGGCAGGACGAGAAGGCGCGGGTGGATGCTGAGTTTGACAAGCGCTTCAAGCCCTATCTGCAGATGGATCTGCAGGCGGTGGCGGCCGATCCCAAGGCGATGGAGAGCGGCAAGCGTCTGTTCCTGACCTATTGCTCGCAGTGCCACGGCTCCGGCGGCGAGGGCTCGCGCGACTTCCCCAACCTGACCGACAACGAATGGCTGTGGGGGGGCGAGCCCGAGCGCATCAAGGCCAGCATCACCAACGGCTTCACGGCCGAAATGCCGGCCCTGGGCGACGCCGTCGGCGGCGAGCAGGGCGCGCGCGAGGTGGCCCACTATGTCCTGTCCCTTGGTGGGCGCCCGCACGACCCCGCCCTGGCCGCGGCCGGCAAGGAGAAGTACGCGGTCTGCGCCGGCTGCCACGGCGAGGACGGCAAGGGCAATGCCGATGCCGGCTTCCCCAACCTGACGGATGAGGCGTCGCGCTTCGGTAACACCGAGGCGGCCATCGTCGAGAGCATCCTCAAAGGGCGCGTCGGCGGCATGCCCTCGCAGGCCCATCTGGGCGAGACCAAGATCCATCTCCTGGCGGCCTACGTGTTGTCGCTGTCCAAGCGCTGAGCATCTGAATCGGGCTGGCGACCCGCCAGCCCCCCATGGTCGAGGGGCGGAGGATCTCGACCATGGGCCAGGCGCCTGCACGATGCAGTCAGCCGTTGCAGTCACCGCTCATCGTCCAAGCATGATGCGATAGGAGCTCTCTTTGGCTGAGTCCCCAACCCCATCGACACCCGGCAGCAGCGGGGAAATGGTGGTGCAGCTCTACGAGGTGCACCAAAAGATCTATCCGCGTGCTGTGCATGGCTGGTTCCAGTACTGGCGTGTGGCCCTGGTCATCCTCACCCAGCTGATCTTCTACGGTCTGCCCTGGGTGCAGTGGGAGGGACGCCAGGCCGTGCTGTTCGATCTCGGCGCACGCAAGTTCTACCTCTTCGATCTCGTATTTTGGCCGCAGGACTTCATCTGGCTCGCCGCCCTGCTGATCATTTCCGCCCTGGCCCTGTTCCTCTTCACCGCCGTGGCTGGCCGGCTGTGGTGCGGCTACGCCTGCCCGCAGACGGTGTATACGGAACTGTTCATGTGGATCGAGCGCTGGTTCGAGGGCGACCACATCAAGCAGAAGAAGCTGCGCGCGGCCCCCTGGAACACGGAAAAGATCCTGCGCACCGGCGGCAAGCACCTGACATGGATCCTGCTCGCCCTGTGGACCGGCTTCACCTTCGTCGGCTATTTCACCCCCATCCAGGTCCTCTGGCAGGAGCTGCTCACCCTGAGCTTCGGCCCCTGGGAGACCTTCTGGATCCTCTTCTACGGCGCGTTCACCTGGGGCTTCGCCGGCTTCATGCGCGAGCAGGTCTGCAAGTACATGTGCCCCTATGCCCGCTTCCAGAGCGTGATGTTCGACCCCGACACGCTGATCATCACCTACGACTACCGTCGCGGCGAGCCGCGCGGCGGGCGCAAGAAGAATGCCGACTACAAGGCGATGGGGCTGGGCGACTGCGTCGACTGCGGCATCTGCGTGCAGGTCTGCCCCACCGGCATCGACATCCGCAACGGCCTGCAGTACATGTGCATCGGTTGTGCCGCCTGCATCGACGCCTGCGACCAGGTCATGGAGAAGATGGGCTATCCCAAGGGCCTGATCCGCTACTCCACACAAAACGCCATCGACGGCAAATACCCGGACAAGGACATCTACAAGCACACCTTCCGGCCACGCACGCTGTTCTATACCGTCCTGCTGCTGGGCATCATCGCCGCCTTCGTCTATACCCTGGCACAACGCGTGCCCATGCGCGTGGACGTCCTGCGCGACCGGCATACCCTGTCGCGCGAAGCGCCAACGGGGGGCATCGAGAACCTCTACCGGCTGCAGATCATCAACATGGATGACCAGCCGCACCGCTACGTTATCACCGTCACGGGCATCGACGGGCTGCGCGTCACTCGCGGCGAGCGGGTGGAGATCGCGCCGCTGACGACCGAGGACATCAGCGTCGTGGTGGAGGCTCCGCGCCTGTCCCTGCAGCGACCCAGTCACCCCATCGTCTTCCGGGTCCAGTCGGAGGACGATCCGACCATCGTCCGCGAGGCCAAGTCGAGTTTTCTGAGGTAATACCCATGAACACAGCTGTCTCCCCCAAGTCGCCCTGGTGGAAGGAACCCATGGTCTGGCTCATCATCGGCCTGCCCACGACCGCCGTCATCGCCAGCATGGTCACCTGGTGGATCGCCGCGGAGGGGGCCGACCCGCTGGTGGCCGATGACTACTACAAACAGGGTATGGCCATCACCCAGACCCTGGAGAAGGAGGCGCGGGCCAGCAGCCTCGGGCTCAACATGCGGCTCAGCGTTCAAGGCAGCGAGCTGCACGGGCACCTGCAGGGGCGTCTGGACCATTACCCCGACCGCCTGCTGCTCACCCTGGTGCACCCCTCGCGCGACGAACGCGACTTCAACATCGTTTTGATCGCCACCGACCAAGGCGAATACCGCGCCACCCTGCCCGCGCTGCCGGCGGGCCAACGGCGTTTGATCCTGCAGCCCGAGGATGAGGATTGGCGTCTCGTCGGCCGGGTAACCCTCCCACTCATCCAGCCGATCAGTCTGGGCACATTACCCGCTTCCAACACACCCCGACTCTGAAAGGAGGCATCATGGACGTTATCATGAGCGAGCTGTTCGGCAGTCAGATGGGACTTCTCGTCCTGTTCACCATCGGCTTCATCATCGCCATGGCGATCTTCATCTTTAGCCGTGTGATGAAGAACATCCACGACGAGGAACGCGGCACCAGCCGCTAGGCCGAAGCCGCGACCCGGCTGGGGCTGAACAGGGCCTCCAGCTGCTCGCGGCTGGCGGTGTAGTCTTCCTTGGTCGCGAAGTCCTGGACCAGAAAGGCCTCCATGCGGGGGTAGAGGTCTATGGCCTCGTCCAGCTGGGCGTCATTGCCGCGTGCGTAGGCGCCGATGGTGATGAGGTCGCGGCTACGCTGGTACCGGGCGTAGAGGCTCTTGAAGCGGCGTACCTTGTCCATGGCCTCGCGCGGCAGCAGCTCGGTGATCACGCGCGAGACCGAGGCCTCGATGTCGATGGCCGGGTAGTGACCCTGGTCGGCGAGCTGGCGTGACAGCACGATGTGCCCGTCGAGTATGGCACGGGCGGCATCGGCGACCGGGTCCTGCTGGTCATCCCCCTCCATCAGCACGGTGTAGAACGCGGTGATCGAACCGCCGCCCCCGCGCCCATTGCCCGCGCGCTCCACCAATTGCGGTAGCTTGGCGAAGACGGAGGGCGGATAGCCCTTGGTGGCCGGCGGCTCGCCCACCGCCAGGGCGATCTCGCGCTGGGCCTGGGCATAACGCGTGAGCGAGTCCATGATCAGTAGCACGTGCCGGCCCTGGTCGCGGAAATATTCGGCGATGGCGGTGGCGTAGGCGGCACCGTGGAGGCGCAGCAAGGGCGGGGCATCGGCCGGCGCGGCGACCACTGCCGCCCGCCTGAGTCCTTCCTCACCCAGGATGTTCTCGATGAAGTCCTTGACCTCGCGGCCGCGCTCGCCGATGAGGCCCACCACCACCACCTCGGCCTCGGTGTAGCGGGCCATCATCCCCAGCAGCATGGACTTGCCCACCCCGCTGCCGGCGAACAACCCCATGCGCTGTCCCCGCCCGACGGTGAGCAGGGCGTTGATCGCGCGCACGCCCACATCGAGCACCTGGGTGATCGGTTCGCGCTCCATGGGGTTGAATGGCCGGCTGTAGAGCGGCACCCGGCGCGAGGGCTCGACCGGCCCCAGCCGGTCCAGCGGCCGACCGGCGCCATCCACCACGCGACCGAGCAGCTCGGGGCCGACGGCGACCTGCCGGATTCGATCCTCGATGCGACGGCGGCGGAAGAAGGGTTTGTTCAGCCGCGGTGGCTCAAAGCGGCATTCCTGACAGGCCTCGACCAACGCCCCTGGCGCCATACCATAGACATCGGTCGAGGGCATCAGGAACAGGCGCTCGCCGGAAAACCCCACGACCTCGGCGTCGACCTGTTGCCCACCCGGCATGGTGACCTTGCACGAGGCGCCGGTGGCGAGCTTGAGCCCGACCGCCTCCATGACCAGGCCCGCCACGCGGGTGAGGCGCCCGGTCACGTGCCAGGGCTGGGCCTGGCCGACCGCCTCCTGGCAGTTGCGCAGGTACTCGATCAGGGCCGCGCTGCGATTCAGGCGTTCCATGCGGTGTCGGCGCCCAGGGCGCTGACGATGTCCTGCCAGCGGGTCTCTATGCGCGCGTCCAGCTCACCGTGGGCGTTCTCGATGCGAAACCCACCGGGCTCCAGGCTGGCGTCCTCCACCACCTTCCAGGACAGATGGACATGCTCGCTGGCGAGGAATTCGCGCACGAAGGCTGCATGCTGGGGATGCACCAGCAAGCGGGTGTGACCGGTGAGCGTGGGCAGGTTGGCCAGCGCCTCGCGCAACACCGGCAGGATCAGCTCGGGCTTGACTTGCAGCCCGGTGCGCAGGAGCTGACGTGCGACGGCCAGGGCCAGGGCCAGGACCTCCCGGGCCAACGCCTCGTCCTGACGCAGGCGTTCGCTGTCCAGCGCCTCGGCCAGGGCCTTGAGGCGCTCGACATAGGCCTGGCCCTCGGCGCTGCCGGCGGCGAAACCTTCCTTGCGCCCCTCCTCCAGGCCGAGGCGATAGCCCTCCTGCCAGGCCGTCTGGTGCAGGCGCTCCAGCTCCTCGGCCGTGGGCAGACTGACCGGCCCGCTCTCCTCGCTGGCAGTTTGCCCGGCTGCCTGGGCTGCCGGGGTGTCATGGGGGGTATCCAGTCCACCCAGCTCCCAGCGCTGATAGGCGGTGAGCTGCTCCTTGTGGATGATCTTGCCGGTCACGGGGCACCTTCAGTGCGGTTTCAGGCTAACCGTTCATGGCCGTTGAGCCGCCCCCGCCCATGAAAACGCTTGTACCGGCCATGAACGGTTCCCTCACCCCCAACCCCTCTCCCGCAAGCGGGCGAGGGGAGCGTCGTGCGTCGCTCGCGCGACTTTCACGTTAACCCGTGTCACTCGACCATGCCCTCCTCGCCGCCTTTGCCGCCCAGGACGATCTGCCCTTCGTCGGCGAGCCGGCGCACGATCTTGAGGATCTCCTTCTGCTCCGCCTCGACCTCCGACAGGCGTACCGGGCCCTTGGCCTCGAGGTCCTCCTTGAGGGCCTCGGCGGCGCGACTGGACATGTTCTTGAAGATCTTCTCGCGCAGCTCCTGGGAGGTGCCCTTCAAGGCGATGATAAGGGACTCGGACTGCACCTCGCGCAGCAACATCTGGATGGAGCGGTCATCGAGGTCGAGGATGTTGTCGAAGGTGAACATCTGATCCTGGATCTTTTGCGCCAGCTCGCTGTCGTGCTCGCGGATGCTGGCCAGCACCGAGGCCTCGACCGCACCGCCCATGTAGTTGAGGATGTCGGCCGCCGCCTTGACGCCGCCCAGGGCGCCCTTCTTGGTGTGCTCACCGCCCGCCAGCAATTTGGTCAGCACCTCGTTGAGCTCGCGCATGGCGAGCGGCTGCACCCCCTCGAGGGTGGCGATGCGCATCATCACGTCGTTGCGCAGTCGCTCCGGCAGCAGCTGCAGGATCTCGCTGGCGTGGTCGCGCTCCAGGTGGACCATGATCGTGGCGATGATCTGCGGGTGTTCGTTGCGGATCATGTCGGCGACGCTGGCGGCGTCGAGCCATTTGAGGCTCTCGATGCCGCTGTTGTCCTGGCCGTGCAGGATGCGCTCCAGGATGTGTGCCGCCTTGTCGTCGCCCAGGGCCTTCTTGAGCACCGTGCGCAGGTATTCGTCGGAATCACCCAGGCTTAAGCGACCCTCGGTCTCCTGCTGGAAGTCCTGCAACACGCTCTCCACCTGATCCCGGCTCAGATGTCCGAGCGTGGCCATGGCCGCGCCGAGGCGCTGCACGTCCTTGGGGCCCAGGTATTTCATCACCTCGGCCGCCTCCTCCTGGCCGAGCGCCAGCATCAGGGCTGCGCTCTTGCGGATGCCCTCCTCGCTCATGGCTGTGCCATCCACTGTTTGATGATGTCAGCGGTGAGCTTGGGGTTCTGCTTGGCGAATTCCTTCGCCTGCCGCAGTTTTTCCTCGAAAGGCTGTGGCTGCGGCGTGGGCGCATAGGTCTCCGCGGCGGCCGCCTCCTCGCCCGTGGCCAGCGGTGCACCCGAGGGCCCCACTGCCTCGGGCGGTCGCATGAGATCGCGCAGCAAGGGCCGCAGCACGCCGAACACCAGGTAGAAGGCGAGGCCGAAGATGAGCAGGTTCTTGACCAGCTCCTTGGCCATGCTGACCGTCTCAGGGTCCTTCCATAGCGGCAGCGCCACCTCTTCCGCCTTCGCCTCGGTGAAGGCGACGTTGACCACGTTGACCGTGTCCCCCCGCTCCTGGTTGTAGCCCATCGCCTCGCGCACCAGTCCGTTGACCTGGTTCAGCTCCTGTGGCGACAAGGGCCTTGCCTCGGCCTGACCGCCCTCCCCGGCCTGGGTGCGGTAATTGATCACCACCGCCACCGAGAGGCGCTTGAGACGCCCCAGTGGCTCTTTGACATGGCGTATGGTCTTGTCCAGCTCGTAGTTGACCGTTGATTCGCGCCGGCTGCTGACCGGGCCGGCCCCGGCCGCGCCGCCGGCGGCGCCGGCGTTGGCGCCGGGCGGCGCAGTGAGCGGCGCGCTGGCCGGCCCCGGCGGCTGGTTGGAGAAGGCCCCCGGCACCCCGGCCGCCTGGCCCCCGCCGGTGCTGCTGTCCTCGACGGTCTGCTGGCTGCGGATCGCCTGGGCTTCGGGGGTGGGATTGGGTTTGTAGGTCTCGCTGGTGAACTCGTTGTGCGAGAAGTCCAGGTCGGCGCGGACCTCGGCCCGCACGTTGCCCTGGCCGACGATGGGCGTGACGATGGCCTCGATACGGCGCGCGTAATAGTCCTCGACCTGGCGCAGATAGTCCAACTGGCTGGCGTTCAGACCTTGCAACCCGGCGGCCTCGGCGCGGCCGGTGAGCAGGTTGCCGGACTGGTCGACCACGGTCACGCCGTTGGGTGTGAGATTGGGCACGCTGCTGGAGACCAGGTGCACGATGGCGCTTACCTGCGCCGGGTCCAGGCTGCGTCCGGCATACAGGTTGACCAGCACCGAGGCGGTGGGTTTTTGCTGATCGCGCACGAAGACCGAGGGCTTGGGGATGGCCAGGTGCACCCGCGCGGACTCCACCGGCGCCAGCGATTGGATGGTGCGTGCCAGCTCACCCTCGAGGCCGCGCTGATAGGCGACCTGCTCCTGGAACTGGGTCATGCCCAGCTTGGCGGCATCCATCAGCTCGAAGCCGACCGCCCCACCGCGCGGCAAGCCCTGGCCCGCAAGGCGGAAGCGCAGGTCGTAGACCTGATCGGCGGGCACCAGGATGGCGCCGCCGGCCTCCGTCCGGTAGGGCACGTTCATCTGCTGCAGGGTCGCGATCACGGCCCCGCCATCACGCTCGGACAGATTGGAGAACAGCACCCGGTACTCCGGGGCACGCGACCAAAGCACCAGGCCGACGATGAGCGCGATGGCCGCGGCCAAACCCACCGCCACGCCCAGCTTGCGGCCGGGCGTCAGTTGGGAGAATCTTTGGAAGGCGGTGCTGAGGGCTTGCTGGGGTTGGAGGGCCATCCGCGCGTGAGCAACCGGTCAGTTCCGCACAAACCTATCCATGGAACTGATGACCCCCTCCGGGGAAGACGAACGCAGCGTATCTGGGCGGGCTTTCATGTCAGGACGCGCCGGGCCGTCCCAAGCGGAATGACCGCCCCCTCGGGGGGCGACGAACGCAGTGAGTCGGGGGTCGTTTCATCCTCGGGGCTCAGACCTGCATGTTCATGATTTCCTGATAGGCCGAGACCAGCTTGTTGCGGACCTGGACCATCGTCTGGAAGGAGACGCTGGCCTTCTGCAGGGTCAGCACCACCTCCTCCAGGCTCGCGTTCGGATCCCCCGCGGCGAACTGCCGGCTGAGCTCGCGGGCACCCATCTGCGCGGCGTTCGTCTCCGCCAGCGCATTCCTGAGCAGGGCGGCAAAGTCGACGCTGGCGGCATCATCGCCCGCCGGGGCCTGCGCGGCCTGGGCGGCCACTGCGCGCAGCTGCGCAACCATCTGATCTATGCCCGAACTCGTCGTCATGGCTGTGCCCCAAGGGGAGTCTCTACTCGCATTATAAGAGCTTGTCTGCGTCCAGTTCACCTTTTTCACGCAGGCGCGCCAGCTTGTAGCGCAGGGTGCGCTCGCTCATGCCCAGCAGCTCGGCCGCCTTTTTGCGGGACCCGCGGCTCTGCGCCAGGGCGGCGAGTATGGCCTCCCGCTCCATGTCCTTGATGCTCCGGCCATCTGCCAACGGCGTCAACGGCGGCTGCACGCCCCCGGTGGCGGCGGGCTGCCTGGGCAGCATGAGATGGTCGGGTTCGATCATCGATCCAGGCGCCAGGATCATCGCCCGCTGCACCACGTTGCCCAGCTCGCGCACGTTGCCAGGCCAGTCGTAGGCCATGAGCGCGGCCAGGGCCGCCTCGCTGAAGCGCATGCCGCGCCGGCCCACGGTATCCGCATAGCGGTGCAGGCAGTGCAGCGCCAGCGGCACGATGTCCTGGCGGCGCGCGCGCAGGGGCGGTATCTCCAGCGGAAAGACGTTGAGCCGGTAATAGAGGTCCTCGCGAAAGCGGCCCGCGCGCACCTGTGCCGCCAGATCACAGTTGGTGGCAGCCAGCACGCGCAGGTCCAGCGCGATCACGTTACGGCCGCCCAGACGCTCCACCTCGCGCTCCTGCAGGACCCGCAGCAGCTTCGCCTGCAGCGGCAGGGGCAGTTCGGCGATCTCGTCGAGCAGGATCACCCCGCCCTGGGCCTGCTCGAACTTGCCTGCCTGGGCAGCGGTGGCACCGGTGAAGGCGCCCTTTTCGTAGCCGAACAGGGTCGCCTCGATCAGGTTGTCGGGGATGGCCGCGCAGTTGACGGCGACGAAGGGGGCCGCCGCGCGTGCGGAGTGCTGGTGGATGAAGCGGGCCAGCATCTCCTTGCCGACCCCGGATTCGCCGGTGAGCAGCACGCTTGCGTCGGTGGCGGCCACGCGTCGGGCCAGGGCGAGCAAGGCCTGTGTGGCGGGGTCCCGGGCGATGAACAGGTCTTGCGCGGTGGCCACGCAATCGCGATAGTGCCGGGCCACCACGGCAAGCAGCCGCTCGGGGGCGAAGGGTTTGGCCAGATAGTCGGCCGCGCCTGCGCGCATGGCCTCGACCGCCCGGTCGATCTGGCCATAGGCGGTCATCAGCACCACGGGCACTTCGGGATGCCGCGCCTTGATGTTCTCCAACAGGGCGTGACCGTCGGCCCCCGGCATCTGCACGTCGGTCAGCACCAACCCCGGCAGCTCGCTACCCAGCGCATCGAGCGCCGCCTCCGCGCTCGCCACCTGCGTGACGGCATAGCCGTTGAGCGTCAGGCTGTCGGCGAGGGCCTCGCGCAGCTGGGCATCGTCCTCGACCACCAGGATCTTCGGCTTGTGGCTCATCGCCCCCACCCGTTCCCACGCCTCGTAACACAGTGAGGCCCTGCCGGCGCACACACCCTCACTTGACCACCCCGGGCTGCTTGGGGATGTACAAGGAGAAGCGTGTGCCCTCGCCGGGGTTCGAGACCAATTCGACCCAGCCGCCATGCGCATCGGCGGTCTGCTTGACGATGGCGAGCCCCAGACCGCTGCCCTCGGCACGGGTGGTGTAGAACGGGTCGAACACCCGCGCGCGTTCCGCCTCGGCGATCCCCTCCCCCTCGTCCTCGACCGAGAACATGACGAAAGGGCCGGCATCGGCCCGGGCGGCGAGGCGGACGCACCCGCCGGGGCGGCTCGCCTGCAGGGCGTTTTCCAGCAGACTGGTGAGCGCCCCGGCGATGGCCTGGCGATCGGCCGTGATCTGCAGGTCGCCGGCCTCGTCGACCAATTCGACCGCCACGCCCAGGGCCGCGGCCTGGGCCTCGAAAAGTTGCAGGAGATCAGTCAGCAACCCGCCCACGGGGAAACGGCAGCGCACCCCCTGGGCCCCGCGCACGAAGGCGAGCATGTCGGCGATGAGCCGCTCCAGGTACTGCAGACGGTCCATGGCCTTGGTGGCGAAGCGTAGCCGATCGCCCTCATCGAGGCTCGGACGGGCGAGATGCCCGACATAGAGCAGCGCGGCCGCCAGGGGCGTGCGCAGCTGATGGGCCAGCTTGGCCGCCATCTCCCCCAGGGCGGACAGCCGCTCGCGTCGCGCGAGCTCGCCGTTGGCCGCCGCCAGCTCGGCGGAAAGGCGCGCCACCTGTGCCTGCAGGTCGAGATAGGTCTGCGCCAGGCGCGCCGAGGTGGCGCTGAATTCGGCAAAGGCCTGGCGCAGCTGATCCGGTTCCAGGGCGCGTGGCGTCGGATCGCTCTCCTGCACCGGCTGCGGCTCGGACGCAGCGGCGGCCGGGGGTAGTGCCTCGGCGACGGTCTCTGTTGACGCAGCGTGGTCGGTGCGCTGTCTGCTCATGGCGGACAATGATCCTAAAAACCGCAGTTGAACGCGCCCGAAAGCGGGCTTGTACGCCCGGCTGGCAAGGCGCGACGACGCCGCAGGGTGGCTCCCTGCAAGGAGGAGCAACGCAGCCAGACGGGCGTACAAG
>JAKADY010000055.1 GCA_021826065.1 Pseudomonadota bacterium | reverse complement strand
TGCGGGTGTCGGAGATGCTCACCGGGGCGCGCGGCGACCTCGCCGTCAAGGTTTTCGGGCCGGACATCGACACCCTGAACGCCCTGGCCGACCGCATCGAGGCCGTCATCAAGACCATTCCGGGCGCCCAGGACGTCTTCGTCAAGAAAAACGAAGGGGTACAGTACTTTCGCGTCGAGATCGATCGCCTGGCCACGGGTCGCTATGGACTGACCATCGACGAGGTGGCGGCCTTCCTCAAGGCGCATCTGGAAGGCGAGCGCCTGGGCATCGTCCAGGAGGGCATCCGGCGCACCCCCTTGGTGCTGCGGGCGGGCGAGAACGTGCGCCTGTCGCCGGCCCTGTTCGAGGCGCTGCGCATTCCCACGCCCGAGGGCGTCGCCATACCGCTCAAGGAGGTGGCCCGGCTCGTGCGCGCCGAGGGTCCGGTGGCCGTCAACCGCGAGAATGCCGCCCGCTATGTCACGGTGCAAAGCGACGTGGCCGGTCGCGACCTGGTCGGCTTCGTCGAGGAGGTCAGGGCGCGGCTCGCGCGGGACGTCCAACTGCCAGACGGCTACCGGGTGACCTATGGCGGCCAGTTCGAGAACCAGCAGCGCGCCGCGGCACGGTTGGCGGTCGTGGTGCCGGTGGCCCTGGCCCTGATCTTCACCCTGCTCTTCGCCACCTTCCGCTCGGTCAAGCAGGCGGTGCTGGTGCTGGCCAACATCCCGCTCGCCCTGGTCGGCGGCATCGCCGCCCTCTACCTGACCGGGGAGTACCTGTCGGTGCCGGCCTCGGTCGGCTTCATCGCCCTGCTGGGCATCGCCGTGCTCAACGGGGTGGTCATGGTGAGCCACTTCAACCAGCTTGCCGCCCAGGGCCTGCCCGCTGACCGCGTGGTGCGGGAGGGGGCCATGCGGCGGCTGCGGCCGGTGCTGATGACCGCCAGCATCACGGCCTTCGGCCTGGTGCCGCTGCTCCTCGCCACCGGACCGGGCTCTGAGATCCAGAAGCCACTCGCCATCGTCGTGGTGGGCGGCCTGGTCAGCTCGACCGCGCTCACCCTGATCCTGCTGCCGGTGCTCTACCGGCGCTTCATCCTCAAGGAGACGTAGGATGCAAGACGACGTGAACGCCATTGCGCCAGGCCCTGACGCCACTGCGCCGAGTGTTGCCGTGGCGGCGGCCGGGGATGCACTCGTTCAGCTGACCCTGGCCGCGCCGCGCGGCCTGGAAGAGGCCCTGGTCGACCATCTTCTCGCCCATCCCGACTGGGCGGGTGGGTTCACCCTGTATCGTGCGGAGGGCCACAGCCAGCGCCTTCAGCCACTCACCGTCCAGGAACGGGTGCGCGGGCGCGCCGATCGCATCAGCATCCAGATCGTGCTCACACCCGAGCAGGCGCAGGCCCTGCTCGCCCACCTCAAACGACATCTGCCCAAACCCGAGGTGGCCTACTGGCTCACCCCGGTCATCGCTTTCGGGAGACTCGCGTGAGCATCAAGACCTCATTCATCGCCCTAGTCGGTCTGCTCGTGGCCCTCGCTGGCCAGGCCGCGCCCACCGACCTGCCCGAGGCCAAGACCGCCGCCGCGGCATTGGACAACCATCCCCAGGTGCGCGCCGCGCTGGCGCGGCTGCGCCAAGCCGAGGCGGAGCAGGCCCGCCTGCGTGCGGGGCCGCACGAGTATGGACTGCGTCTTTCGAGCCAGCGGCGCAACGTGCGCGGCGCGCCCGACCACACCGAGTGGGAGGCCGCCATCGAGCGCGGTCTGCGCCTGCCCGGCAAGGCCCAGCTCGACGCGCGCATCGGCGCTACCGGGGTAGAAGAGGCGCGCGAGCGCGTGGGCGAGGCCCGCCACGAGGCGGCGCGCCAGCTCCTCGGCCTGTGGTATGCGGCCCTGCAGGCCCAGGCCGAGGTGCGCATCTGGAGCGAGCAGGCCGCCATCCTGGAGGCGGAGGGCCGCAGTGTACGCAGCCGGATCAAGGCCGGCGATGCCGCCCGCATGCAGGGACTTCAAGCCGATGCCGCGCTGACTCAGGCCGTAGCCCAGCTCGGTCAGGCGGAAGTGCGCGCGCGAACCGCCCTGTCGGAATTGAAACGGCACTTCCCCGAGCTGCCGCCGCCCGGTGGCGCGGCGGCGGAACCCAGCCTGCCGGAGGGTGACGAGGCGGCCTGGGTGACGGGAACCCTGGACCACAATCATGAACTGCTCGCCGCCCAGCGTGCGGCCGAGCGTGCACGCCTGCTGGCGCAGCGGCTGGAGTCCGACCGGCGGCCCGATCCCGTGTTGGGCCTGCGCTATGCCAGCGAACAGGGGGGTGAGGAGCGCATCCTGGGCTTGAGTCTGGCGATCACCCTGCCGGGCGAGGGGAGGGGGGCGGCGGCGCGCGGACAGGCGGCCGAGGCCGAGGCGCTGGCCGAGGCCGAGGCGGCGGTTCGCCGGCGCATCAGCGCCGAGGCGGCGAACAACTGGTTGCGGGCCTCAGGCGCTGTGGAGACCTATCGCCGACTGGCGCAGGCGGCCGAGGCGGCGCAGCAGCACGCCGCACTCACGCGGCGGGCCCATGAACTGGGCGAGGTCGGGCTGACGGAGGTGTTGCTGGCGCGGCGAACCGCTTTGGAGGCGCGGCTTGCGACCGAACAGGCGCGCCTGTCCGCGAACGAGGCGATTGCCCGCCTGCTGCTGGATGCGCACCAGCTCTGGCCGCTGGACGAGCACCACGACGCGGCTCAATGACCCTTGCCCCAGCTGGGGTTGTTGCGCGTAAGCGACCGCTCGATGGCCGCCACCAGGGTACGCACCTCCTCGGGGGTGAGGTCGGGGTAGGCCTCGTGGATGATGCGCAGGGCCAGGTAGTCGATGGAACTGCCGGCCCAGTCGCTCTTGTCATGGAAGAAGTGGTCCAGCCGACCGCGCGCCTCGTCGTAGATGCTGCGCAGTTTGGGGTTGGTGCGGCGGTCGGGCTGGGGGTTGCCCTCGGCGTCGATGTAGTGCTGCATAGTCCGTCTCCTCATGTTTCACCCGCCGCGGGGCAAGGCCCTACAGACCTGGACCCGCTTGGCCTCCCCTTCGACGCGATCCGGCACTGCGGTTCTGCCGCGCATGTCCCCTTGCCGGCTGTGTCGCGCGGATCTTGGCGTTAAGATAGAACGCGCCGCGACCTTTGGCAATTCCACGACCTCGCTTCCCCATTCATGCCGCGCCGAATATGAACGATCCCACCAGCGCTGCGCTGCTGGCCGAGCCCATGCCGGGTCTCATCCGCCTGACTCATCTCATCTACGCCCTGCATGCCTTCACCGTGCTGACCGGGCTGATGACCACGGCCTTCGTCGTCACCGCCTTCGTCACCGGCTGGCCCTCGTTGATCGGAGTCGTGCTCAATTACCTCAAGCGCTCAGAGGTGCGCGGCACCTGGCTGGAGTCGCACTTCCGCTGGCAGCTGCGCACCTTCTGGTTCGCGCTCCTATGGCTGGTCGTCGGTCTCCTCTTCGCCCTCACCCTGATCGGCATCCCCTTGGCGGTGGTCCTGTTCGCCCTGGTCGGTCTCTGGGTGCTCTATCGGGTCGGCCGCGGCTGGCTGCGGCTCAACGACCGGCGACCGATGCCGCTTTGAGTCACAGACCCGCGGGTAGGCTAAGCGGTCCGTATTCGACCACCACCGTGCCCAACCGGGCGTTGAGCCCCATGACGGGGATTACCAGCCGGCTGCCCTGAGGGGTGGTCTGCGTGACGACCTGGGGTGTGGTCAGGACCTCGGCGGGGTGGAGTTGGGTCACGGGCTGGCCCAGGAACTTGCGGTCGGTGGCGACCAGGACCTTGCCGTCCTGGCCGGCGAGCACCACGCGCTGGACACGCGGCATGCGCACCAGTTCGGCGAAGTATTGATCGACCTGGTCGAGGTTGTTGCGGATCAACTCGCCGCGCACGGCCCAGGCGAGCGCCGTGCCGAAGCGGGTGAGCGCCGTCTGGTCCTGGCCCAGGGCGAATTCCCTGAGCCGCGCGCCGAGAGCGGCCCGGTCCGCTTCGAATTGCTGGGTCATGTTCTGCCGCTCGGCAGCGAGTCTCGCCTCGGCCCGGTTCACGGCCACGCGCTGCCAGGCGAAGACGATGATCAGCAGCACGGCGAGCAGCAGGCTCACCCACAGCGGCAGCCGGGTCTCGGTCAGGACCTGTAGGACGCCGCGCCTCTCCGCGGTTTGTTCGAGGTTCTCGCTCATTTCTCCTCCTTATGTGCGGGTTGCAGATAGGGACGTGAAATCATACCGGCGATCGCTCAATCCTTCGCCGCGGTGGGTTGGAAGAGCTTCATGAAGTCACCCGGCACCGGGAAGACGATGGTGTTGGAGCGGTCGGTGGCGATGGTGGTGAGGGTCTGCAGATAGCGCAGCTGCATGGCCTGCGGGTTGCGGGCCAGCATGTCGGCGGCGGCGATCAGCTTCTCGGCGGCCTGCAGCTCGCCCTCGGCGTGGATCACCTTGGCGCGCCGCTCCCGCTCGGCCTCGGCCTGCTTGGCGATGGCGCGCACCATGGATTCGTCCAGGTCCACGTGCTTGATCTCGACGTTGGAGACCTTGATGCCCCAGGCGTCGGTCTGGCTGTCCAGCACCTGTTGGATGTCGAGGTTCAAACGCTCGCGCTCGGCCAGCATCTCGTCCAACTCGTGCTTGCCCAGCACCGCCCGCAGCGTGGTCTGGGAGAGCTGGCTGGTGGCGGACATGAAGTCCTCCACCTGCAGGATCGCGCGGGCCGGATCCACCACACGGAAATAGACCACGGCGTTGACCTTGACCGAGACGTTGTCGCGCGAGATGACGTCCTGGGTGGGTACGTCCAGCACGACGATGCGCAGGTCGACCTTGACCATCTGCTGCACGCCGGGAATCACCAGGATGAGGCCCGGCCCCTTGACCTTCCAGAAGCGGCCGAGCATGAAGATCACGCCGCGTTCGTATTCGCGCAGGATGCGCACCGAGGCGGCGATGAGGAAGACGAGCAGGACGATGACGCCAAAGCCGAAGTCGAACATGGGGGTCTCCTTTGTTGGTGATGGGTGAGGGGGGGAGGAGAGGGTGAGGGGTGAGGTGGATGGATGCCGAACCTCACGGCCCACATCTCACGCCTCAGGGTTGTATCGGTTCCACCTCCAGGGTCAGGCCGTCCACGCGTTTGACGCGCACCCGCTCGCCTGCCTTGAGCGGGCGCGGGCAGCGGATGCGCCAGGTCTCACCGTGCACGTGAGCCCAGCCCTCGGTCACGCAGTCGCTGAGCACGGTGGCCTGGGCACCGACCATCTCCTCGGCACCGGTCGCGGCCGGGCGGCGGCGTGACTTGAGCAGCATGCCCACCACCAGGAACAGGAAGGCGGCGGTGGTGGCGGTGACGGCGGCGATGATGCCCCAGGGCAGCCCATAGCCGGGGATGTCGGTGTCGATCAGCATGACCGAACCCACCACGAAGGCGATCAGGCCGCCGAGGCCCAGGATGCCGAAGCTGGGAACGAACACCTCGGCGACCATGAAGGCGATGCCGATGAGGATCAGCGCGAGCCCGGCATAGTCGACCGGCAGCATGTTGAGGGCGAACAGGGCCATCAGCAGGCTGATGGCGCCGATCACGCCTGGCACGCCCATGCCGGGGTTGGCGAACTCGTAGATCAGCCCGTAGATGCCGATCAGCATCAGGATGTAAGCGATGCTAGGGTCGCCGATCACGCCGAGCAGGCGGCTGCGCCAGTCCGGTTCCAGCGGGCTTGGGGTGATCCCCTTGGTGGCGAGCTTCACCTCACCCTGGACGGTCTTCACCGTGCGGCCGTCGAGCTTGGCGAGCAGGTCGGCGACGTCCTCGGCGATCAAGTCGATGACCTTTTCTTTCAGCGCCTGCTCGGCCGACAGGCTCACCGCCTCGCGTACCGCCCGCTCCGCCCATTCGACATTGCGTCCCCTGAGTTCCGCCAGGCTGCGGATGTAGGCGGTGGCGTCGTGCACCTGTTTGCGCGTGAGGGCATCGCCCGAGGGCTGTGCCGTGGGGGACTTGTCGGCCCCGTCCTTCGCCTCTTTCGGCTTTTGGGCCTTGTCCTCCTTTTTATCCTCCGCCGGCGGCTTGTCCTGGCCCGGTTGCGGCCCGCCGATGCCGATCGCCACCGGCGTGGCCGCCCCCAGGTTGGTGGCCGGTGCCATGGCGGCGATGTGACTGGCGTAGAGGATATAGGTCCCGGCGCTGGCCGCCCGCGCGCCCTGGGGATAGACGAAGGTGGCCACCGGCACCGGCGAGGCGAGGATGGCCTGGATGATCGCGCGCATGGAGGTGTCGAGTCCGCCTGGAGTGTCGAGCTTGATCACGGCAAGCTGCGCGCCATCCTGCGCGGCGTGTTTCAGGCCGCGGATGACGTAGTCGGCGCTGGCCGGCCCGATCGCCCCCTGCACGGTCAGCACCGTCACCGGCCGGGCCAGGGCCAGCCCGGCCCATAGCAACAATGCGATCAGAAAGAGGCGATGGATCATGCAGCATGCTCTCGTGTGTGCATCTATTTTAGACGGCCTATGTTGCCTGTCAGTGTCTCAGTAGGCCGGCGCCGGCCTTGCCGGGTTCCCGCAAGTCCCCGTCTTGTGCTGAAATCCGGCTTCCCATCCAGCCGCACAAGCCGCCCGTCATCGAGCGGCCTCACGTCCATGCAGGTCAGTGTCGCCGAACTCATCATAGACTTTCTCCAGCGCCTGGGCGTGGAGGTCGTTTTCGGCATGCCGGGTGCGCACATCCTGCCCGTGTACGACGCCCTCTACGCGAGCCCCATCCGCACCGTGCTGGCCAAGCACGAGCAGGGGGCGGCCTTTATGGCGGGGGGCTATGCGCGGGCCACCGGCCGCGTCGGCGCCTGCATCGCCACCGCCGGGCCGGGCGCCACCAACCTGGTGACCGGCATCGCCAATGCCTATGCCGACCGCCTGCCGGTGCTGGCGCTCACCGGCGAGACGGCGACCTACATCTTCGGGCGCGGGGGGCTGCAGGAGAGCTCGGGCGAGGGCGGCAGCGTCGATCAGGCCGAACTGTTCCGGCCCATCACCCGCTATCGACGGCTGGTGGAACGCAGCGATTACCTGGAGAGCGTGCTCAACCAGGCCACGGCCGCCCTGCAGGGGAACACGCCCGGGCCGGTGCTGCTGGCGCTGCCCTACAACGTGCAGCGGGAGCCGGTCGAGGCCGGCGTGCTAGAGCGCATACGCAGCGTCAGGCCGGCGGCGCAACCGGGACACGAGGCGTCGGCGCGCGCGCTCGCGCGTATGCTGCTGGAGGCACGCCAACCGGTCATCCTGGCCGGCTATGGCTGCATCCGTGCCGGTGCCCAGGCCGAGCTGGCCGCGCTCTCGGCGCGCCTGCGCATCCCAGTCGCCACCAGCTTGAAGGCCAAGGGGGCGTTCGCCGAAGACGGCCCGCTCGCCCTGGGCAGCCTGGGGGTGACCTCCAGCGGCGACGCCTACCGTTTCATCCAGGAGCGCGCCGACCTGCTGCTGATCCTCGGCGCGAGCTTCGGCGAGCGCACCAGCTATGTCTGGGACCCGCAACTGACCGCCGGCAAGCGCATCGTCCAGGTCGATCGCGACCCGGCGCAGCTTCAGCGGGTACTGCGCGCCGATCTGGCCATTCAAGGCGACATCCGCGCCGTGCTCGCCGACGTGCTGGCGCAACTGCCCCCCGAAGTGGCCACCCGGCGGGCGCCGGCGGCCGAGATCGCCGCCACCCGGCAGGCGGTGCGACGCGACTATGCCCTCTTCCGCGCCGGCTTCGCCACCGTGCAGTACTTCTACCAGACGCTGGCGCGTCATTTCCCGCGCGATGCGCTGATCTTCGACGACAACATCATCTTCGCCCAAAACTTCCTGCCCGTCGCGACGGACAACCGCTTCTTCCCCAACACCGGCATCTCTGCCCTGGGCCACGCCATCCCCGCCGCCATCGGCGCGCGGCTGGGGCTGCCCGGCGCGTCGGCCACCTTCGCCATCCTCGGCGACGGCGGCTTTCAGATGTGCGGCATGGAGCTCATGACCGCGGTCAACTACGGCGTGCCGCTGAACGTGGTGGTGTTCAACAACGGCACCATGGGTCTCATCCGCAAGAACCAATTCCAGCACTATGGCGGGCGCACCATCAGCTGCGACTTCGTCAACCCCGACTTCGCCCTGCTCGCGCGCGCCTTCGGCATCGCCCACCGCCGGGTCGAGTGCGAGGCCGACGTCGATGCCGTGTTCGCCGAGATGGACCTGACCGGCGGCATCAACCTGATCGAGATCGTGCTCGATCGCGACCTCTTCCCCAATTACTCCTCGCGGCGCTGATGCAGCGGCCCCGGCACGATTTCACCCTCGTCATCCCGGTGGCGGACCGGCCCCGACAGCTAGGCGAGTGCCTGGCCTCGCTGGCCGGACTGCTCGAGCGCTACCCCTACGCAGGGGCGGTGTCGGTCCTGCTGGCCGACGACAGCCTGGATGCGGCGGTGAGCGAGCAAAACCGTGCGCTCGCTGAGCAACACAGCCGCGCGGGCCTGCCGGTCGCACACCTCGACCGTGCCGCCCAACGGGCCCTGGTGCAGACGTTGCCGGCGCGGCTGCGGGAACGCCTCACAGACCTGCTCGGCGACCCCGATGGCGGCGGGCGTCTGGGGGCCAGCGTCATGCGCAACCTAGCCCTGCTGTGGCTTGCGCGCCGGCACAGCGACGGGCGGTCCCGACTCGTCTGGTTCATCGACAGCGACGAGCGCTTCGAGCTCGAGGCGGCCGGCGGCGGGGTGTGCCATCCCGACTATCTGCACACCCTCGACCGCCTCTTCCGCGAGCAGCGGGTGCGGGTGCTCACCGGCAAGGTGGTGGGCGACCCGCCCGTATCCCCCGCCGTGATGGCCGGCACTCTGCTCGACGACGTCCTCGCCTCGCTCGAACGTCTGACCACACGCCCTGCGGCCGCCCCCTGCAGCCTGCACGACGCGCCACGGGTGTCGGCGTCGGGCGCGGCCTATCACGACATGGCCGACCTGTTCGGCTACCCACCGACCAAGCCGGCGCCCTACCATTGCCCACTCACGGGCGCGCACACCCACGCCGATAGCCTGGCCGACTACGTCGCCCGGCTCGACCGTTTCTTCGACGGTGAGCATCCCAGCCGGATGAGTTTCTACGAACCAGCGTCGCTGGCGCCCGCACCGGCGCGTACCGTCTACACCGGCAACTATGTCATCGCGACCGACGCCTGCGCCTGGCCCATCCCCTTCGCCAGCCTGGGGCTGCGCATGGCCGGGCCCGCCTTCGGGCGGCTGCTCAAGGCGGCACTGGGCGAGTCCTTCGTGACCGTCAACCTGCCCCTGCAGCACGGGCGGGCGCTGACCGCCCTCGGCCGCTCGGAGTGCCGGCCGGGTGTGGCGCACTCGGCGCAGGGGGTGGACATCTCGGGCGAGTTCGAGCGCCAGTACTTTGGCGACGTCCTGCTCTTCAGCCTGGAGGCCCTGATCGAGCAAGGCTACCCGCGGCTGACACCGGCAGCAGAGGCCATCAAGGAGACCGTCGTGGCGGTCGAGGCGCGTCTGAACGCCCGCTACGCCCGGCAGCAGGCGGCCGTGGACGAGCGCATCGGCCGTCTGGAGGCCGCGCTCGCCGCCTTGCCTGCCGGCTGGCGGACCGACCCGGCAGTGGCCGCGGCCTGGGATAGCCTCAGCCGTTTCGCGCGCGCCCTGCGCCACAACTTCGGCCCGGACGGCGCCGGCTGGCGGCGGGTCAACGCCGCCGGTCATCGCCAGGCCTGGGTGGAGCGGCTGACCCTTGCGCTCGCCCGCTATCCGGACGCGCAGGCCGCCTGGGCCGAGGCCCTGGAGAGCGGATGAACGTCTTCGTGCTCACCGCCGGGCGCAGCGGCTCGACCACCTTCATCGCCGCCTGCCGGCACATTACCAACTACAGCGCCGGGCACGAGACGCGCACCCGCCTCGTCGGCCCGGCGCGCCTGGCCTATCCACCCCGCCACATCGAGGCCGACAACCGCCTGGTCTGGTATCTCGGCCGTCTCGACGCGGCCTATGGCGGCAACGCCCGCTACGTGCACCTCATCCGCGAGCGCCTCGCCTGCGCACAGAGCTTCGCCCGCCGCGCCGACTTCGGCATCATGCAGGCCTGGCGCGAGGGGGTGCTGCTGGGCGGCGAGCCGGGTCAGACCGCGCTCGACCTTGCCCTCGACTACCTCGACAGCGTCGAGGCCAGCATCCGCGCCTTCCTGCGCGACAAGCCGCACCAGCTCCACTTCCGTCTGGAGCGCGCGGCCGAGGACTTCACCCGCTTCTGGGACTGGATCGGCGCCGAGGGCGACTTCGACGCGGCCCTGGCCGAGTGGCAGCGGCGCTACAACGCCTCGGAGGCCACCGCGGGCTGAGCCCGCAATACGGCGCAGCCACGCGCGGTGGCGGGCCGGCCGAGCTCGAACGCCGGATATTCGGCGCACCAGCGCGCGACGATGGCCCGTTCGTCCGGCCGGTTGGCGTCGTCGAGGAAGATCGTGCACCCCGGCGCCAGGCGCGCGCGCAGCAGCGGCAGGGCAGGGTAGCGCGCCAGGGGGGCCAGGCGTCCCGGTGGGCCGTCCACCACCAGGAGCTCGATCGCCTGCTCGGGCAGGCCGCGCAGGTCATACCAGTCGTAATTCTCGGCGTCGAGGCGGTAGCGGCGCAAGGGGGCATGGAGCACGGTGGCCACCCGCGCCAGGCCGTAGCGGGCAATCGCGTCACGGGTCTGCGCGGCGCAGCCCGGTTCGTGCTCCAGGCTCCAGACCCGGCCGCGCCCCTCGAGTGCGCAGACCCGGGCCAGGATCAGGGTCGACAGCCCGCTACCGCACTCGACGATGACGGCGGGCCGCTCACGGCGGAGGTGTTCGACGAGCAGGGCGAGGAAGTCCGGTGCGGCGCTCCAGTGCCGCACGTAGGGCAGGCCCTGCTCGAGGCCCAGGGCCTCGCCCAGCCTGAGGACGGCCTCCAGCTCCGCCCGGTGGGCCTGCATCTCGGTGTGCCGGTCGCGAGGCGACGCTCGAAGCGCCCCTCCCCCGCAAGCGGGGGAGGGGAAGGGGGAGAGGGGAGCATTGAGGGCCGGCGGTGGCATTCTGCTGCTGAGCAAATCGTTGGCCATGAACGGTCAGCGGGGCTCATCCACCTCAACGAGCTCGGTGTGGCCAAAGCCTTTCGAGTAGTCGAGCACCGAAATCACCCGCGGCACCACCCTGACGAAGGCGATCAGCGCCGGGTCCTCGGGCTCGGGCATCTCCGCCCATTGCGGGAATTTACGCTTGAGCAGTTCCTGCGCCCGCAACCGCTCCTCGGGGTCGGTCACCACCTGGGCGGTGCCGCCCAGCGACAGGCCGCGGATCTGGTTCCAGTCGGCATAGTCCCGGTCGATGGTGGCGGAGACCTTGTCGCACTGGCGGATGTTGGCGACCTTCTGGCCATCTGGGTCGCAGGCGAAATAGAGGGTGAGCCCATCGTTGGCATAGGCCACGGTGGTGGCCTGCGGCCAGCCGTCCGGCCGCACGGTGGCCAGCGTCATCACGTTGTGACCGGCCATGAGGTCGAGGATGAACTGGTGGGTGGCAGGGTCCATAGCGTTCTCCCAAGGCGTCTAATCTTTTTGTAGCACGCCCAGGGTCTGGCGGGCGATCAGCGCCTCCTCATCGGTGGGGATCACCCAGGCCGAGACCCGGCTGTGGTCCGCGCTGATGCGCGGTCCGTGCGCGGCGTTGGCGGCGGCATCGAGTTCCAGGCCCAACCAGGCACAGCGTCGGCAGATGGCCTCGCGCACGGGGGCGGCGTGCTCGCCGATGCCGGCGGTGAAGACCAGGGCGTCGAGCCCCTCCAGACTCATGGCCAGCGCCCCGATGGCCTGGGCGACACGATAGACGAAGTGCTCGACCGCCTCGGCGGCCCGCGGGTCTTTGCTGGCGAGCAGCACCCGCATGTCCGAGGCAATGCCCGAAAGACCCAGCAGCCCCGAGCGCCGGTGCAGCAGTTCACTCACCGCCTCGGCGGTGAGGCCCAGCGCGCGCTGCAGGTACAGGGGGATGGCCGGGTCGATCGCACCGCAGCGCGTCCCCATGGGCAGGCCGTCGAGCGGCGTGAAGCTCATGGTGGTCTCCACGCTGCGGCGCGCCCTGAGGGCGCAGAGGCTGGCGCCGTTGCCCAGGTGGGCGACGACGATGCGGCCGTCGGCCTGCTCGCCCAGATAGGCCGGCAGCCGCTCGGCAATCGCCGCATAGGACAGGCCGTGGAAGCCATAGCGCAGCACACCGGCCTCGGCCAGCGCTCGCGGCAGGGCGAAGCGGCGCGCCGCCGCGGGCAACGTGTGGTGGAAGGCGGTGTCGAAGCAGGCGACCTGCGGCAGCGCCGGCCGCAGCGCCAGCATGGCGCGGATACCGGCCAGGTTGTGCGGCTGGTGCAGCGGGTCGATCGGCGTGAGGCTGTCCAGATAGGCGAGCATCTCGGCATCCACAAGGCCCGGCCCTGCGTAACGGCTGCCACCGTGCACCACCCGGTGCCCCACCCCGAGCAGGGTCAGCTGGGCCAGCTCGGGCTCCAGCCAGGCGAGCAGGGCATGCAAGGCCTCGGCATGGCTGGCGACTGCGGGGAAGGCCCCGCCTGGGCCTTCCCCGCCTTGGAGCAGGCGCAGCCGGCTCTCGCCCCCGATCTCCTCGATGTTGCCGCGCAGCCGGGCGTGCACCTGTCCAGCCTCGACGTGATAGAGGCCGAACTTGAGGCTGGAGGAACCGGCATTGAGCGTGAGCAGGGCGGCGGTCATGGGCTGCATGATCCTAAAAACCGCAGTTGAACGCGCCCGAAAGCGGGCTTGTACGACCGGCTGGCAAGGCGCGACGACGCCGCAGGGTGGGCTGCCTGCAAGGAGGAGCAACGCAGCCAGACGGGGCGTACAAGACCGAAGGCGGGCGGTTCGCGTGTTCACCCTCCAGGACAGGATGACCGGAGGCAAAATCTCTTGCATCATCGAGCTGTTACGAAGCCATAAGAGCGGTCAACTGCGGTTTTTAGGATGATAGGGCACAATGCCGCCCTGATTCATCCGGGTCCGGTCCATGCAATTTCCATCCTGGCGTTGGTGCCTGATCGTCCTCGGCCTCGGCCTCGCCCAGGTGCCGTTCGCGCTCGCCCAGGCCCTGGTCGGCGGCGTGTTCGAGCACGTGGTGCGCCCCGGCGAGTCGCTGACCCTGATCGGTGCCCGCCATGGGGTCGACCCGCGGCTGCTGGCGCGGGAGAATGGCCTTGATTGGCAAGGGATCCTGCGCCCCGGCCAGCGGCTCAGGGTGGACAACCGCCACCTCGTGCCGGAACCGCGCTCAAGCGGCATCGTCATCAACATCCCCCAGCGTCTGCTCTTCCTCTTCCGCGAGGGGCGCCTGGTGGCGCACTACCCGGTAGGGCTCGGCCGGCCCGACTGGCCCACCCCCGTGGGGCGCTTCCGGGTGCGTGAGAAGGCGGTGGACAAGACCTGGATCGTGCCGCCTTCCATCCAGGCCGAGATGGCGGCCAAGGGTCACGAGGTGCGCGAGCGCGTGCCGCCGGGGCCGGACAACCCGCTGGGACGCCACTGGATGGGCCTGGCGCCGGGCAACTGGGGCATCCACTCGACCATCGCCCCGGCCAGTGTCTACCACTTCCAGAGCCATGGCTGTATCCGCCTGCATCCGGACGATGCCGCCGACCTCTTCGAGCGCATCGCCGTTGGCGAGCCGGTGGAGATCCTCTACCAGCCGCTGCTGCTCGCCCAGGCCACGGACGGCACGGTCTACCTGGAAGTCCATCGGGACGCATACAATCGCGGCGTGGACTATGCACAGGAACTGAAGACGGCCATGGCGCGGCTCGGGATCACGCTCGACCCAGCGGTCACGGCCCCCTTGATGGCGCGGCGCGACGGCGTGGCGCGTGCGCTCGTCCCCACCCCGCTACCGAAGGAGGCCGACGATGCCCCTTGACCGCCGCCGCTTCCTCGCCTGGGGCGCCGGCCTGGCCCTCGCCCGGCCTGCGCTCGCCCAACCCCAGGAGCGCCGGCTGCTCTTACATAATTTGCACACCGAGGAGACGCTGGATGTGGTCTACTGGGTGCAAGGGCGCTATATCGACAGCGCGCTGGCCGACCTCAACCACCTGCTGCGCGATCACCGCAGCGGCGAGGTCGGCCCCATGGCCCCCGCCTTGTTCGACCTGCTGCACGACCTCGCGCGCAGCCTGGAGGCGCGCGGGCCCATCGAGATCGTCTCCGCCTACCGCGCCCCGGCCACGAACGAGTGGCTGGCGCAGAACACCAGCGGGGTGGCGCGTGCGAGCCTGCACACCCGCGGCATGGCGGCGGACATCCGGTTGCCCGAACGCAGCCTGGCCGAGCTGCACCAGGCGGCCCTTGCCCTGGGGGCTGGCGGTGTGGGGCTGTACGAGGCATCCGGTTTCGTGCACGTGGACATCGGCCGTGTGCGGCACTGGGTCGGCTAGATCCTGGCCAGTGGTCAAGATCCTGTCATCTGCGTGCGGTAATCTGTAAAGTCACGCTGCAGCCCGCCGAACGCAAATGCCCCCCTCCCCGCGTCTCGAAGACTTTCTGCCGCAGGCCCGCATCGCCTACTTCTCCATGGAGATCGGGCTGGCCAACGACATCCCCACCTACAGCGGCGGCCTGGGCGTGCTGGCGGGCGACACCCTGCGCACGGCGGCCGACCTCGGCATACCCATGGTGGGTGTGACACTGGTCTCCCGCGCCGGTTATTTCCGCCAGGAGATCGACGCCCAGGGTCGCCAGATCGAACATGCCGACGCCTGGGACCCCGGCCAGCACGCCACCCGGCTCAACGCCGCCGTTGCGCTCAACCTGGAGGGGCGTCAGGTCTGGATCGGCGGCTGGCTCTACGTCGTGCGTTCACGGCGCAACGGCCGGGTGCCGGTGCTGCTGCTCGACACCGACATGCCGGTCAACCACCCGCAGGACCGCGAGATCACCCACTACCTCTACGGCGGCGACGAGGTCTACCGCATCAAGCAGGAGCTCGTCCTCGGACTGGGCGGG
>JAKADY010000008.1 GCA_021826065.1 Pseudomonadota bacterium | reverse complement strand
GCTGGGGCTGACTACGGTCGCCCTGCGGGCTCCCTGCGTCAGCCCCAGCTAGCAAGGTGCGCATGACCTCGCGGGCAGTGAACAAAGGGTAACTCCTTACAGGTATGCTATCAAGCGGGACCTTACATATAAGACCTCACCGCGCTTCGGCGCGGTTTTTTTTGCGCCTGTTCCGCGGGATGCTCGGCAGCGGTCGCCGCCGTCGGACCGGGGTTGTTCTGGCCAGAGCCGTTGCCGAGTCAGAGCGCCTTCGCCGACTCGTCTCAGTGGGGACGGTCTGGCCGAGACGGCGCCGTTGTCCACAGATTTTGTGGACAAGTTCTCCAGCACCGAGCGCAACCCCCATGGACAAGAGGGTGAGCGCTGGTTTGCTCAAAAAATGAGCACTCGGCGGGACGCTGCATTCATGATAACTGCTATTATCATGAACGCCATTTTTTGCGAGCAAGTCGGTATGCCGAAAACACGGACAACAAAACCCCTTAGATAACAATTGCTTGCGCCCTCGTTTGCTGCTATACATGCGACATGCGAAAGAACGCAGGCGACAAGATGGGCCTACTGAACGGGCAGCAAGCGGCCGAGCTGATGGAAGTCCCCGTTTCCTGGGTTGATGCGCTCCTCGAGGCTGGATCGCTGGAACGCCACGAGGGACCGAATGGCGAGACGTTGATCGATGCCGACGAGATTCTGGCGAAGCGTTTTGCGGTTCCCCGCTTCGAAGCTGCTTCCCTTGCTCACGTCCGCAGCATGTTCAAGAAGCTTGGCCTGAACAGCGATGCGGCTAATGGTTCGAGCTCTACACATCCCAGCGATTGATCGCTTGTAGCCACACAGCCTGGTAATGGCTGATGTCGCGGGATGCAAAGTTGGCATCCTTCCAGTTCTTCAGGGTCGGGAGGATGTCAAAAATCCTTCGCCGACCTACAAGGCCAAGGCTTGCCGCGCGTTTTGGTCAAAAACCCCAAAGCACTTCCAATGGCAGACAGTGTGGGGCTGTCGACCGCATATGGAGCGTGGCAACCGTCAGTGTACCGCCAGTAGCAGGCACCCAGCACCGCATCCGCAGCAAAGCGTTTCAAGAAACCTCCAGTACACCGCCAGTAACCGCACGGGTGCTCCTCTTGCGGCCATCTTGTCGGCGAGTGCTCTGCTAGGGAACCTCTGCACTACCCCGCCCACTCGTTCGTGGCGACGAGTTGAGGGTCAATATCGTTTCACATGACGGGATCGAAGCAGATGCTGAGCCGTCTTTTGGCTCCAGCAAGCCCCTTGATGGGCCCTCTGGAGCCCCATCCGGCCCCAGTGAGCCCACTGCGGGCGCACTTATCCCGTCGCAGCCAGCAAGGCTTTGCGCGCCAACCACAGATTGACCAGCGCAAACAGGACGTTGAGCTGCGCGCCGTTCTTGGCCAAGCCTCGATAGGGCGTCTTGCAGTAGCCAAACTGGCATTTGAGTACCCGAAACGGATGCTCACCCTTGGCACGAATGCGCGCCTTGGTGCGTTCCAAGGCATCCATCACCTGGCCAAGAAAAGTGCTCTTGTCCAATGCCCGGCGCTTGCCCGGCCGCATGGCCACGTGCCAAGCGACTTGCTTGCCCTGGTTTTCCGCTCGCTTGTCCACTCCCTGATAGCCCGCATCGGCAAAGACGTCCGTCTCTTGCCCGTGCAACAGCCGATGCGCTTGCGTCACATCAGCCACATTGGCCGCCGTAGCCACCACCGTGTGCACCAGGCCTGAGGCGGCGTCCACCCCCACATGCGCCTTCATCCCGAAATACCACTGGTTGCCCTTCTTCGTCTGGTGCATCTCAGGATCGCGCTGGCCGCTCGCGTTCTTGGTCGAGCTGGGCGCGGCTATGAGCGTGGCGTCCACGATGGTGCCACTTTTGAGCATGAGGCCACGCTCGGTCAGGATGCGATTGACCGTCTCGAGGATGCGCGCGCTCAGGCCGTGTTGCTCCAGCAGGTGTCGAAAAGCGGAGCTTTCGCAAAAAGCGACGCTTTCGTCAAAGCGCAGGATGGTGCTCTCATCTGGCACGACATCCACCCCCAGGTCCAACCCAACAAACCGGGCCAGCAGCGGCGTGTCATACAGGGCTTCCTCCACCGCCGGATCCGACAGCCCAAACCACTGCTGCAGAAAGTGAATCCTCAAAAGCTTCTCGACCGCAAAGGGTGGACGACCACCCTTGGGGCCTGCCTTGGGCGCATACGGCTCGATGAGCGCAACCAGCTCTTTCCAGGGCACCACACGCTCCATCTGCTCCAAAAACTCACGCTTGCGGGTGCGCTTGGTGCGCAGCTCAAAGCCCGTATACATCGTCGCATCCAGACTCATCTGCTTCATGTCGCTATTGTCCCATCCCGGCAGTCTGGTAGGAAGGTTTTGCAGACCTTCCCTGGGTGTCGTGGTGGCGTTCTTGTGCAGCCTCAAATGCATCGTTTTAGCTCCAGCATGACCTCTCGGGCCAAGAGTAAACCACGGCGTCGTCCAGTCAATGAATCATCCGAGACACGACACACCCCATTGTCTCGGGCGATTGATACGTGTGCCGGCAGGCATGCCTCGTTACACTCCAGCCAAGCATCCATCGCGTGACCGACATGCGTTAGATATGCGTGTTGCGGCTTGATGCGGTCGATGATCGACAGGGCCTGCGTCAGGTCGTTGTGGTTGTGTGCCTCAGTGCCTGGTGGATAAGTGCAGTCGATCGCCAAATCATTGATCCTTTGATGGATCAAAAAGGCTTCCGTCCGCGGCGGCAGGCCTACGGTATCCGTCAGATAGGCGAATCGATGACCCTGGCCATCTTCGATGGCGTAGCCAAAGGTCGGCTTGGAGTGGATCAGCGGCAATGGGGTCAGTGTCAAATCGCCGATGCTGATGGATTCAAACTTGGCGAGCCTTTTGAATTGCAGAAGGCCGTTATTTTTGTAGAGGTCGGCGCAGCCTTCGGTGTCCGGCGGGGTGAAAACGGGAATGGACGGACCGACTCCCCAGCGCAGATGAAACAGCCCCTGCACGTGATCGGGATGGAAATGGGTCAGCACGATGGCCGACAGGCTGCCCGGCGGAAAACGTTCGGTGAGATCGGTCAAGCCGGCATCGAGCAGGATGCGTGTATCGCCCGCCTCCACCAGGGCGGAACATGGGCGGCGCCGGAAGTCGGCCACGGCCCTTGCCCGCAGGCAGGCCGGGCAATCGCAACCATAGAGCGGCACGCCGCCCGCATCCCCTGTGCCGAGAAACGTGATGCGCATGTTAGGCGAACGCCGGCGAGGATGGGGCGGCGACAGCCAGCAATTGCACCAGGCGTTCGCCCGCAATCTCCAGCTCGGAGTCATTCTGGATGATCTCCAAGTCCCCCTCCTCCGGGGGCATGAACGCTCTGGCACGCGCGATGCGCTCAGCGATCTGATCCTCGGTTTCCCGGCCGCGAGCACGCAATCTTTCAGCGAGAATTTCAGGGGAGACGGTGATCAAAATCGCCTTCAATGTGGCATAGAGTCGGCGGGCTTCCGGTAGATATTCCCTGGACCCGTTCATGACCACGTTGCAGCCCTTGGCCAACCAGAGGTTGATTTCCAGGCCGATGCCATAACGCCACCCGTGGCTGGCCCAATGCATGGCAAAAAGGCCTGCGGCCAGACGGGCGTCGAACTCGGCCTCGGTCAGGGCGATGTGGTTTTCCCCGTTGAGCTCCACGGGCCGCGTGATGTAGCGATGAGCAAAGACCACGCCGGGGTCCGACCCAAGACGTCTCCGTGCGTAACGGATCAGGCTGTCCTTGCCGCTACCGGACGGGCCAACGACGTAAAACAGCTTTCCTTCAGCCATGGTCAAAGCGGGCCTGAAATACCAGTTTCCCGGCTGAAAACACATGGCTCGCCTGGGCCAGACCGTTGATATGCGCCACCGAGACGAGATCGGCGCGTTTGCCGACAGCAATCTCGCCCCGATCGGCAAGGCCTGCCGCTCGAGCCGGATTGGCGCTGACCAGGCGCACGGCATCGGCCAAACTGATGCCGGCCAACTCCGGCAGGCGGAAGACCGCCACGATCAGCGTCTCCGGGTGATAGTCGGCGCACAGGCAGTCGGCAACGCCCGCGAGCACCGCATCCAGCGCCCGAATGGCGCCCGACTGGCTTTTGCCGCGCAGGATGTTGGGCGCGCCGAAGACGGTGCTCATGCCAAGTTTCCGGGCGGCACGCGCGGTCTCCAGGTTGACGGGGAATTCCGAGATGCCGACACCGAGACCGTGCAGGGTCTGGACTTTCTCCGGCGTATCGTCGTCGTGGGAAGCGATGCGGATGCCCGTGGCTTTGGCGGCATCGATCAGCTGCCGGATGCGGGCCATGGCGCCTTCGGCCTGGGCGAGCTTGTTTTCCATCAGGCTGTCCAGTTCGGCTTCCGACTTCTTGTAGGTGCGCGCCAGATAATTGCGGAAGGCGGCGATGTCCTTGAACTGCCCCTGGCCCGGCGTATGGTCCATGACCGAGAGCAGATGCATTTCGTCGGCGGCCATCAGTTCGAGCAGTATCTCGGGGGCTGTCGGATCGGTGACCTCATAGCGGCAGTGCACGCGGTTATCGACTAGGCCGTGCGGGTTCCAGGCATGCACCGCGCGGGCGACGGATGCCGCGAAGGCGTTGTTGCGAACGCCGAGTTCTTCGTTGGCGAAGGACAGCGCGTGGAACACCGTGGTGACGCCGGCGGCGGCATTGCGTTTGTCGGCCTGGGCACAGGCGAAATCGAGCGGGAAGTGCACATTGGGACGCGGTTCGACTTCCTTTTCCAGGGCATCGCAGTGCAGGTCGATCATGCCGGGGATCAGCGTTTTGCCGGAGAGGTCGATGGATTGCGCGCCGCTGCCCGATACCGGGTTGATGGCTGCGATGCAACCGTCCTCGATCAATACAGATGCGTCATCGAGGACGTCGTTCGGCAGCACCACGCGGGCGCCGGTAAGATAAAGTTTGCTCATGCGAAGTCCTTGAGGGCTTCCTCGACGGCGGGCAGTGGCGCCAGTTCGACGACCTGATCGGCCAGCCGACGGGTGATTTCGGGGTGGTGGAAGACGGCGAGCATGGCCGTACCCTCGGCCTTGAGCCCTTCGATGAGGCCGATCACCCGCTCGGCGGTGGCCGGATCGAGGCTGGCCGTGGGTTCGTCGAGCAACAGCAATCGGGGTTTGATGATGAAGCCCCGTGCAAGATTGACCCGCTGGCGCTCGCCGCCGGAGAAGGTGGCCGGCGAGACGCTCCACAGGCGTTCCGGCAGATTCATGGCCGAAAGCCATTCCGCGGCACGCTGTCGCGCTTCGTCGCGCGACACACCGAGCGACAGCAGCGGCCGCGCGACCACGTCGAGCGTCGACTGGCGCGGCAGGCAGTGCAGGAACTGGGTGACGAAGCCGATTTCGCGGCGCCGCAGCTCCAGGATCTGGTGCTCGCTGGCCCGGACCAGATCGAGCACGTGACCTTGCGCATCGCGATAGAGGATGCGGCCGGCGCTGGGCAGGTAGGTGCGGTAGATGCCCTTCAGCACTGAGGATTTGCCGACGCCAGTGGGACCGACCAGCGCGGTCAGACTACCGGCACTGACGCTGAAACTGACATTGTGCGAAGACGGGATCAGCTTGTTCTGTTCGTGAAGCCAGAAATGCTTGCCGTAGGCCTCGACCTGAAGTATGGGTGGGGTCATCTCGTTTGCCTCACAGAGCGGATGCCACCAGACGCTGGGTATAGGCGTGCTGGGGGTCTTCCAGGATTTGATCGGTCAACCCCGCCTCGATGACGCGGCCGTATTTCATGACGATGGCGCGACCGGTCAACAGCCGGATCACGCCCAGGTCGTGGGTCACGACGACCATGGCGGTCTTGAGTTCCTGCTGGATTTCGAGAATCAGGTCGAGAATACGTGCCTGTACCGACAGGTCGAGGCCGGTGGTCACCTCGTCGAGGAACAGCAGCGGCGGCTGGGTCGCCAGCGCCTTGGCGATTTGCACCCGCTGTTGCATGCCGCCGGAAAAATGCTTCGGCAGGTCATCGATGCGGGCGAGCAGGACTTCAGTGCGGGCCAGCAGGGTCTTGGCGCGTTCCCGAATGGCGCCGTAGTCCATCAGGTCGCTCATCAACAGTCGTTCGGCGATGTTGCCGCCGGCACTGATGTTGAAATTCAGTCCCAGATGGGGGTTTTGATAGACCATGCCGAAGCGGTGATTGCGCAACCAGCGCTGTTGCGCGGCATTGAGGGAGAACAGGGCATACTGTTTGTCGCGGTCGTAGAAAATCGCCTCGCCGCCTGAAGGCGCCTGGTCGAAATAGAGGCTCTTGACCACGGTCGACTTGCCGCTGCCCGATTCGCCCATGACGCCCAGGATCTCGCCTTCGAACAGATCGAAGGAAACATCATGGATGGCGACCACGCTGCCGCAATGCGGACACAGGTTGGTATCGGCCTCCGGGCCCGTGGATTCGATGCACAGCGGACAGCCCGGGCCGTAGATTTTGCTCATGCCCCGGACTTCGAGAATCTTGTTCATGCCGGTTTTCCCTCGGTCTGTCGGGCAAGAGCCATTTTTTCATTGCACCAGTCGCTGTCCGAGCATTGATAGGTTTTGATCCCCGAATCGGTGACGAATTCATCGAGGAACGAATCGGTGCAACCACAGCGGGCGCAGGCGCGGCGGCGCCCCTGTTCGTCGCGGAAGTCCTCGACGCGAAACGGCACGTCGCTGAAGGCCAGCGGCTCCGCCTTTGTATGGGGCGGCACGGCGTAGATCTTCTTTTCGCGCCCGGCGCCAAACAGGATCAGGGCGGCCGAGGCATGGAGCTTGGGCACATCCCAGCGCGGGATCGGTGAAGGATCGATGACGTAATGGTCGTTGATACGCGTCGGATAGCGGTGCGAAATCGTGATCTCGTCGAACTTGACGATATCTTCATACAGCTTGACCAGGAGGCGCGAGTAGTCCGCTTCGCCGTGCATGGTCTTGCGCTTGTCCTCCGAGGGCTCCACCACGACCAGCGGATCGGGATACGGCACCTGCAACACGATGATTTGTTTGGATGTCAGCGGCCGCTCCGGGATGCGGTGACGCGATTGGATCAGGGTGCACTCTGCCGTTTTCGTTGTCGTCGAAACGCCGGGGCACGTCATCTCGATGAAGCGGCGCAGATTGACCGCATTGACCGAATCGTCCGACCCTTGGTCGATGACCTTCAAGACATCATTCGGCCCGATCAGCGACAGGGTCAATTGCAGGCCGCCGGTGCCGAAACCGCGCCCCATGGGCATTTCGCGCGAGGCGTAGGGCACCTGATAGCCGGGAATCGCGATGGCCTTGAGAATGGCGCGGCGCACTTCCTTCTTGGCGTATTCGTCGAGAAAGCCGAAGTTGTAGGCATTGGAACGACTCACCGCGTTCATGCGCGCTCCCCCTGTTTCTGTTGTGTGGTGCGCAGGCGGTCCAGGTCAGATTGGAAAGTGACGTAGTGCGGCATCTTGTAGTGCGAGGCGAAGCCCATGGAGTCGACGCCATCGACGTGGAGCAGAACGAACTCGGGGTCTTCCGAGGGGTTGCCAGGGCCGTCTTTCATGCCTTTTTGTAAGGCACGGTCGAGAATCGCCATGGAAATCGCCTTGACTTCGTTGTGGCCGAAGCAGGCGCCATAGCCCATGGTGAACATCGGTTTGCCACCGGTATCACTGGCTTCGTACATGGCCACCACTTCACACTCAGTGATCAACACCTCGCCGACCTCGGTCAGTTCATTGGTGATCGGGTGCGGCAGCATGACCGGCAGGTAGCCCACCCGCAGTTCGGCGATCGTCGGGTGCACGTCGCCGTAGCCGCGCATGTTGGAATAGGCGATGGCAAGCAGCGAGCCGGTTTCCGCCCGTGCCATGGTGGCAAGTTGAGCCGAGCGAGGCACGGGAAAGACCAAGGGTTCCCGGGTGATGTCGAATGCTGCCTGTGTGCGGCTTGTGACGGGCGGCAGCAAGCCTTCCGCGCGCAGGGCATCGAGCACCTTGGGGAAACTGTCGGGCAACTGCGTTTCTGGACAGCTCTCCAGCCACCTGCGGGCAAAGGCCCGGAAGGCAGCTGGCGATTCGTCCATCAGTTCCATGCGCAGCAGGCGCAAGGCATAGTCGGGCGTCGGCCCGAGCATCTGGCCGCCGGGGATGTCCTTGAAGGCCGAAGAGATGCGGCGGATCAGGCGCATCCGCGAGGTATCGAGCGGTGGTGTGGTGGACAGGCGCGGGCGCGTCGAGCGCCAGGCGCGCAACGCAAACGCGGCCTCCAGCGTGTCCCCCAGGCTCTGCTTGATGGCGAGCGCTGCGAATTGGGGGTGATATACCCCGCCCTCGGAAACGACGCGATCAACCAAATAGCGCAACTGGTGAAGAATGGCGTGGATGCCGAGCGGTTCGGCAGGAGTGTCGCTCAGCCCTTCTTCGGTGCGCAAGAATTCGGTGGCGGCGGCGGCGCCGGCGATGGCCCGACCGCCGCCCTTGATGGCTACATAACCCATGTCAGCGAACCCCTTCTAAACGATGGATCTGCGTGGTACGCGGCAAGGCAACGATGCGATGCGCGTCGGAAAGCAGCAGATCCACCCCCAGGGGAAAACTGCCAACCCAATCGGCGCGGCGCCTCAGCCAATCGGGATGCAGACCCGTCAGGTGCAGTCGCCGCTGCCCGTCGATGCCGGGGCCGGTCAATTCCAGGGCTATTTCCCCCTGGCCCAGGCGCTCGACCTCGATCAACACGGTGGCGCCGAACTCGGGGGATTCCAACGTCCCCAGCGCGGGTTCGAAATCGGGAGCGCGCCCCCCATTCGCCGCCACGTAGCGTGCGTGCTCGCAGGCGCTGGGCTTGGCCTGAAGCAAAGGCCAATCCGCGGGAGCAATTTGCCCATGGGGGTCGGCCAATGTCACTTCCCCATCCATCAACGTGGCCAGCACGGCACGTTGGGCAACAGCGCCATCGATGCAATCACCGATCTCCCTGATGGTGCCAGGTCGCGAGAACGCCTCAACCAATTCACGGAAGACGCGCTGCTGGACGTCGGCCCGCCAAATGCCCTCAGTCCTCATCGCCAATCTCCTCGCCCCCTGCGGTGTTAAGCATCGCAAAATCCACCCGCGTGCTGGCGAGCATGGCGCGACGGCGGCGATCTTCCTCGGCGCGTATGCGTACGCCTTCATCGATCAGCGCGGAAACCCGCTCCCACCCGGGCAGTCGGGCGGCGAGAACGGCATCGAGGATGGCCAGCGTTTGGGCCAGATCGGCATCGTCCGCCATCACGTGGGCGCCACCAGCGGCGGTTTGGCCATCGGCCAGGGTGATTTCAAGGCTGCACGACGACAGCGGAAATTCGCCCAGATAGTAAGGTTCGTGAAATGCACCATCGACAAGCTGAAGCAGCCCAAGACCCGCCTGCGGCAAGCTCGTGAGCTTCACATCGCAATCGCGCGTCAGTTCATCTGCAAGCGCATTCAATACCGATGCCGGATGGGCGGTCAGCGCCCGAATCCAGTGCTTTCTTTCAAGGTTCGTCAAGCCAATCTCCCCCGCAACCACGCCGAGGCGTAGTCGATGATCAAAATGGTGACCAGAATGACCAAAATCAGCGCCGCCGATTGGCCATAATCGAACAGGCGCAAGGTGTCATGCAGCGCAAGCCCGATGCCGCCGGCGCCGACCAGGCCCAACACCGAAGCCATGCGCACGTTGCGATCGAGGATGTAGAGGGTGTACCCCGCGGCCTCACGCAGGATGGATGGCCACCCGGCATACATGACCATTTGCGCAAAGTTGGCGCCCGTCGATGCCACGCCCTCGCACACCCGTTTGTCGATGCGCTCCATGCTTTCGGCGAAGAACTTGCCAAGAAAACCGGCCGTATGGACACCCAGCGCAAGTGCGCCAGGCAATGGTCCAAGTCCGAGCGCTGCGACGAAGATCAAGGCCAGCAGCAAGTCCGGCATGGCGCGCGTGAAATTGAACACTTCCCGAGCAATGCGATAGGCCAGCGGACTGGGCGTAAAGTTGCGGGCCGCCAACGGTGCCAAAAAGAACGCCAACAACAGGGCAAAAACGGTCCCCCACAACGCCGTGGCCAGCGTGACCCCCATCAGCTCTAGATATCTGGACAAGTTTGAGAAATCGGGCTGCCCATAGCGGCTGAAATACTCCCTCATGTCCTCGACGCCGTAAGCCAGGGTCTCGAAGGAAATCTCCAAGTCCCAGACGATGAGCCAAAGCACGGCCAGGATCGCCATCACCCAAACCGGGATCGGGTTGCTCGGCTTGGGTGGGAGCGGTTTCAGGTCATGGACGCTCATGCCTGTCTCCCATGGATGATGCGGCTACGCAATTGATCGGAGGCACGGTCAAGCAAGGTGACAACCAGGTAGATGGCCAGTGCGATCAAGAGTAGCCGGTCATACTGGAACAGGCGCATGGCCATCACCAAGTCGTAGCCGATGCCGCCGGCGCCAACCAGGCCAAGAATGGCTGCCGCCCTCAGGTTGTGGTCCAGGATGTACATCACGGTACCGACGAAATCGGGCAGCGCCTGCGGCAGCATGGCAAACAGGCGAACTTGCAGCCAGCCAGCGCCGTGAGCGCGCACACCTTCAACGGCCTTGTGGTCAACGACCTCGATCGCTTCCGCGAAGAACTTGCCCATGAAACCCACGGTGACAAACGCCAGGGCCATCACGCCGGGCAACGGGCCCAACCCGACCGCTGAAACGAATACCAGTGCCCAGACCAGTTCCGGCAGCGCGCGCAACAGACTCAATAAATCGCGTGTTACTCGATACACAGCGATATGCGGTGTGGCATTGCGGGCCGCCAGAACGCCCATGGGCAGGCTGATGACAATGGCGATGGCCGTGGCAAGGAGGGTTATCTCGATGGTTTCGAGCAGCTTGTCCAGCAGTTGCGGCACATAGCTCCAATCGGGTGTCACGAATATCTGACCCGTGAAGCCGATCATTCTGCCGAGCGAGCCGAACAATCGGACAAAATCGACCTCCACGACCGGCGCCGTGAGCCAAAGCACCCAAAGCAGCGACACTACCCCGCCAACGAGCGGGAGTGGCAGCCACCCGCTAGGCGTAGGCCAGCGCCATGTCGAGACTATTGTCATCTTCGATGCCTTCTCGTTGATAGATGGTGCGCAGTACCGACTGCGTCATTTGCTCTGGGCTGCCGTCGAAGACGATCTTCCCGCTGTTCATGCCGATGATGCGGTCGGCAAAACGCCGTGCCAGTTCCACCTGATGCAGATTGACCACGACGGTGATGCCGTCCCGGTCGCAGATTTCCCGCAACAGGGACATGATTTCCTCGCTTGTCACAGGATCGAGGCTGGCGACCGGTTCGTCGGCCAGGATCACCTTGGGCTGCTGCGCCAGCGCCCGGGCAATCCCCACGCGCTGCTGCTGGCCGCCCGACAGTTTGTCGACCCGCTCCCAGGCCTTCTCGGTCAGGCCTACGCGGTTCAAGGCATCCTGGGCGATCTCCATATCTTCCTTGCGGAAGAGGTAAAACACGCTGCCCACCCATGAACGATGAGCCAGGCGCCCCGTCAGAACATTGGTGACCACCGACAGCCGATTCACCAAGTTGAATTGCTGAAAGACCATGGCCACTTTGGAGCGGATGTGCCGCAGCTTGTGTGTGGCGACAACCTCACCGCCGATGCGGACCTCACCAGACGTCGGGGTTTCCAGACCATTCATCAGCCGCAACAGGGTAGACTTTCCAGCCCCGCTGGGACCCAGCACGACGGTGAAGCTGCCGGGTTGGATATCAAAATCAATGCCTTTTAGGGCTTCAAAACCATTCGGAAAGCGCTTGGTGACAGCTTTGACAGAAATCACGGACATGATTTCTCCCTCGTCCTGGGGAAGGGCCGGCCGCGTGGACCGACCCCTTGCAACTACGATGACTCACGCATCGGCGATTACTTGAGCATCTGCTCTTTGCGCAGGCCGAGTTCCTTGATCATGTCGCGGATCATTTGGTAGTCCTTGGGCCCAATGGCCACGTAGTGCGAGATTTTTCCGTAGCCGGTGACCTTGATTTCCTTGTGGGCGTTCAGGATTGCGTCCCGGATCTTGGCCTTCAGGTCGGCCGGCAGGTCGCTGCGATAGGTCAGCGGCGAACCAGGCAGCGGATCGGATTCCTTGATGATGCAGTTGGTCTCCTTGCTGATCAGACCCTTGGCGAGCATCCTCTCGTAGGTGATATCGTTGTCGGCAGCAGCATCGACGGTCTTGTTCTTGACCGCCAACTCAGCAGCGTCGTGAGAGCCCGCGTAAGTGAATTTGCCAAAGAACTGCTCCGGCATCATTCCCGTCTCTTGCTTGACCATGTAGGTCGGCATCAGGCCACCGGAAGTCGAGGCGGGGTCGACAAAGGCCACGCTCTTGCCCTTGAGATCCTTGATCGACTTGATGCCGGAGTCGCACGGCGCGACGAAAATGCTCTTGTAGGTATGCGAATTGCTGCCCTCGCGAATGCCCACGGCGAAGGCTTCCGCGCCGGCTTCCTGCTCGGCCAGGTAGTAGGACAGCGGACCGAACCAGGCGATATCGACGCGCTTTTTCTTCATGGCTTCGATGACGCCCGCGTAGTCGGTGGCGGTAAACACCTTCACCTTCATGCCCAGCTTCTTCTCCAGATGGGCACGCATCGGCTCGAATTTCTGGACCATCTCCTCATTGTTCTCCGCCGGAATGAGGCCCATGACGATTTCGCGAGCCTGTGCGGCTGTGGCGGTCAGAGACAAGACCAGCACCAGCGCGCTTGCCGAAACAGTGGATTTCAAATGCATGGCGATTGCTCCTGAGAGGTTGATCAAGGGACAGGTCAGGGGTTGATGCGCAGTTGGATCCGGTCGGCGCGAAACCGGGTCAGGGCGTATTCAAGCGGGGTGCCATCCTGCTCGAATACATTGACGCTTTTGCCCCGCAGAACCGGTTGATTCTGGGGCATGCCCAGCAGCGAGGCATCGTCTCCTTGCGGGAGCGCCGCGCTGACCAGGCTCTCGATTCGCCGCAATTTGAAGCCGTATCGGGCGGCGAGATGTTCGTGCAGCGACCCTCCGTGGTATTCAGCGAGGAGATCAGGGAAAACTTGCTGCGGCAGGAAATGGGAAATCACGCAAATAGGCCGGTCATCGGCCATGCGCAAGGACTCGATCCAGACGACCGGCTCGTTCTCCGCCAGTTGCAGACGCTTGGCGACGCCCCCACGCGCAGGGATTGTCAGTTTGCGCAGAATGCGACAGCTGGCGGTCTTGCCAAGCGACTCAATGGTTTCGGTAAAACGTGTGCCACTGCCGAGGACATAGTCGGCGGGTCCGTCGAGGACAAAGGTGCCTTTGCCATGGCGGCGCTCAAGCAGCCCCTCGGCAATCAGATCTTCGATGGCACGCCGAACCGTGTGACGGTTGACACCAAAACGTGCCGCCAGCTCGTTTTCCGAGGGCAAGCATTCGCCTGGCGAGAAAAACGACGCGATCTCTTCTTTGAGTAGTTTTGCGATCTGGCTGTAGATCGCTTCGCCACCATTGCGCTGCAGAGCTACAAGACTCATCTAGACATCACCACATTTGACTCGGGAATGCTAACAACACAATGTGACAGTAAAATGACGCAAAAAACGTCACTGCCGAAGACTATGTGTCAGGTCCCGCTTGATTGTAAACAGGTCTTTTGAACAGTTCGGGACGTTTAGTGTACCAGTTTTTGAGGGCCTCTTGAGGTGTGATATGGCCGAGCGCCTTCTGCGGGATGGACTGGTTGTATAAGGCAGCGTAGCGCTGTAGGGTCTGCTCCAGATGTTCACCAGACTGAAAGCGGGTGGTGGCCAGCACCTCGCTGATACGCCCGTTGAAGCGCTCGACCATGCCATTGGTCTGCGGGTGTCTGGGACGGATCAACCGATGCTCGATGCCGTGAGCCTGGCAGACTTGATCGAAGGGGTGTTTGCCGGTTGGGATACGCTCGCCGTTGGCGGCGAAGCGGTCGGTAAACTCCTTGCCGTTGTCTGTGAGGACCTTCTTGATTTTGAAAGGGGCCCGGTCGATGAGCCGTTGCAGGAAGCCCTTGGACTGATGCGCCGACTTGTCGGGCAGGAGTTCCAGGTAGACCCAGCGGGTGGCTCGGTCAATGGCCACGAACAAGTACCGGCGCTGGGGCTCATCCGGCATCTGCGGCAGGTACTTCACGTCGATGTGGACAAAGCCTGGCACATAGTCCTTGAAGGTCTTGCTCTGCTTGGGCGTGTCGTCCTCGGCTATCAGGTCTTTGAGGTTGCTCACCCCGTGCCGGCGCAGGCAACGGTCCAGGGCCGAGCGGGAGGCCGCTGGGTTGATGAACTCACGGGTGATGACCAGCAGGTCATCCAAGGGCAACAGCAGGGTGCGGCGCAGCTCGACGACGACGGCCTCTTGGGCCGGGGTCAGTGTAGTGCGCAGGTTGTGCGGTCGGTGGGATCGGTCGCAGACGTCCTCGCGGTATTTCCACTTCCGCACCGTGCTGCGGGAAATGCCATACAGGGCCGCAAGCTTGCGCTCGGAGAGCGTGCTGTTCTGCAGCTCGGCGCGGATAGCAGGGGTGGTGCGGGCCTTTTTGTGCAGACGTACGAGCATGACAGTACCCTCCTTGACATTCGGTTGCCCCTACGGCGCCGGCGCCGCTGGCTGGGGCTGACTACGGTCGCCCTTCGGGCTCCCTGCGTCAGCCCCAGCCAGCAAGGTGCGCATGACCTCGCGGGCAGTGAACAAAGGGTAACTCCTTACAGGTATGCTATCAAGCGGGACCTTACAGGTACGCACGTCCTTGTCGAAGACGAAGTTGATGCCCGACTGCCGCGACAGCGCATCGAACACGCTGCGCAGGGGCGCGTCGCGAAACTCCAAGGTCACCGGACGGCGATGGCCAGGGGCGAGCTGCGGGATCTGCACCCCCTGTGGCCGGCCGGCCTTCTCGTCCACCTGTTTGAGCAGGGCGGCCGCGCGGGCGTTGTCCGGCGCCTGTGCCAGCACGGCGCGCAGCCGCAGCCGCGCCGCCTCGAAATCCTCCCGCGTCAGGGCGGCCTCCGCCTCGCGGATGAGGACATCGTTGCGCCGCACCATCTCCACCGCCGCCAGGCCCGCCGGCGCGCGCGGGTTCTCGGGGTGCAGGCGCAGCACGTCCCGATAGCGTGCCTGGGCCTCCTCGATCTGCCCATTCCTCAAGGCGGCGTCCGCCTCCAACAGGAGGCGCGCGATGTAAGCCTCGCGGGTGCGCACCAGGGCGGTGCGGTACTGGACATTGCCAGGTTGCTCGCGCACGGCCTGCTCCAATTGTTTGAGCCCCTCCTCGGTCCGGCCCGCCTGGATCAGCCGCTCGCCCTCGCGGAAGGCCTGGTCCGTCGCACAACCGGCGAGCAACATCAGCGCCAGGAGGCCGAGGCCGCCGCGAGACAGCATCAGGCCGGTCGGGATTTGGCGTATTCGCAGAGACAGGCGGCGCATCATGGATTGATCCTCAGGCTGCGTTGTTCGTTGAGCGGGACATAGGTGAAGTCCAGCCGGCCAGGGCCGGCCTGGTCCAGCCGCCAGGGCCCGACCGTATCACCCTGGCGCAGGCTCAGGGTCTGCAGGCCCTGGGCGAGGAAGTACACCGCCTCACCGGCCTCCTCCCAGCGGCCGAGATACTGGAAGGGTAGGGGTGGCGCGGTCGGCGGCGGCGGCGGGGACGGCTCCGGCGGGGGTGGGGGCGGCGGCTGCCAGCTGTGCGGGGGAAACAGGTCGGGCCCGAGGGCCTCGAAACGCACGGTCCCCTGCCCCGCCGATTGCACCACCGGGGCCGGTGCCGATGTCGAAACCACTGGGTCAGGCTCTGCCGCGCGCCGTGTGACGGGCTCGATGAGGGCCTCGTCCGCCATTTCCGCGCCGCGCCGTTCCACCCACCACACGGCACCCAGGGTCACGGCGAGCGCCGCCAGCAGCAAGACCAGACGCAGATTCATCGCGCGGCCCCCGCGTCCAGATAGAGCGTGAAGCGCAAGACCGCCTTGAGCTCGGCGTCTTCCACCCGCTCGCGGCTCAGGTTCAGGCTGTCCAGGGCCAGACCCGGGATGCCGTTCAGGCTGTCGCTCAGGAAGCTGCGCAGCGGCGGGTAGCGCCCCTGCAGGGGGAGCTGGATCTGGTAGCGCAGCAGGCCCTGGCCGCTCTGCAGGCGGTACTCGCCCGCCTCCAGGGCCAGCCCCGCGCGGCTGGCGGCCTTGAACAGGCGGCCGATGGCCTCGGGTGTCTCGCGGGGATTGGCGAGCGGCTGCACGTCCAAGGTGTCGGCGGCAGGTTGAGGCTGTTGCGCCCGGCGTGCCTGGGCGGCGGCGATCTCCACCTGCAGGGCCTGCGTCTCGGCCTGCAGCGTCGGCACCAGGACCTGATGCGAGAAGGCACCGCCGGCGAGCAGGGCCGCGCCCAGCAGACCCGGCCAGCCCAGCCGGGCGGCAAACCACCGCACCCAGTCCCAGGCGCGTCTCATTTCCCCTCGCCCTCCGTGGCGACCGCCTCGGCCCAGCGGCCGCGCAGGACAAAGCGCACCGGGCGGGCCTGGCCGTCCTCGCGGTAGCCGTGCTGGGCCAGCACGACCTCGCGCAGTCCCGCCGTGTCGCGCAGCGTGCCGTAGTAGGCGATCATGGCCGGGTAGTCGGGCGCCTCTGCTGTCAGGCTGAACTGCCCGCGCCGTGCATCGGCTTCCAACGCGAGCAGGGCGATGTCATCCGGGCGTGCCTGCTGCAAGGCCGTGAGGAAGTCCCCCCAGGGGCGGTCGAGGACCTGCCGCGCCGCCGCCCGGTTCGCGGCATCGGCATCGCGCGACGGGTCGCGCCGCACCTTCGGTGCCCCCCGCGTCACGCTCTGCAGGGCGGCCCATTCCGAACGGGCCGCGGCGGCCGCCTGCTCGGCTTGGCGGTAAGCCATCCCCCCCCACACCGCGGCGACGACACCGGCCAGCAACAGCAGCCAGGCCCACCACGGCGCGCGGGGGCGGGGTTGGGCGAAGTCGAGTCCGAGCCCACGCATACCGTTCAGCCCAACAAGGCCTGGGCCGGCTCCAGAGGCCCGGCCAGGGTGTGCACCCGCCAGCCGGCCCCCAGGGCCGCCGCATCGACCTCGACGCCGGTTCGTTCCAGCCAGACCTCGCCCTCACCCGGAAGCCCCGCCAGCAGCGCCTCGCGCCGCAGCAAGGCGGGCAAGGTCTCGCCCGCGCCCGGATCGAGCCGGCGCTGGCGCAGATGGCGGATGCGCCCGTGTTCGAGCCAAAGGGCACAGCCTTCACCCGGTTCCATCAGGACATACCATCCCGTGGCGCGCCGCAGCGTCCAGCGCCGCCGCGACCAGGCCACATCCAGCCAGGGACGGATGTGGCGGGCACGCAGGCGCCGGCGCGCCAGCCGCACCTCGAGCGCGTCCTGGTATTCCGCTGGCAGGGCGCACACCGGCACCGGTCGTGCCGGCGGCACGTCCGGCCAGACCAGCCGCCATGCCCCTACATCGCCCAGGCTCTCTGCCAGGCGTTCGCCCAGCCAGGCCCGCATCTCTTCCCGGCGCAGCCGCGTGGGCGGTGGCTCCAGCAGGAACAGCCGCAGGAAGTGGTGCGACAGGGTGACGTGCGCCCGGCCACCAGGCCGCTGCGTGTCGAGCAATGCCTCCAGGGCCGACAGGGCGCCGTCCCAACCGGCCGGCTGCTCGGCCACCCGGGGCGCGTCGCGGCCCTGCGCCAGGGCCGCGCAGCCGGGCAGCAGCGCGATGCGCAGCTCACTCGACAAAAGTGACACGGTTGATCTCTTCCAGTGTGGTCTCGCCGCGCTGCACCAGCGCCAGCGCCGTCTGCCGCAGGCTCACCGCGCCGGCGCGGGCGGCAGCCTCCTTGAGCTGGCGGATGGGGGCGCGCGCGGCGATCAGCTCGCGCAGCTCGTCGTTGAGCAGCAGCATCTCGGCGATGGCCTTGCGTCCGCGATAGCCGCTGCCACGGCAGTGGCCGCAGCCGCGCCCGGCCAGGAATTCCCAGCCCGCCACCGCCGTCGGGTCCAGGCCGGAATCGGCCAGCAGCTCGGGCGTCGGTGCGTGAGGCGCCAGGCAGTGCGGGCAGTTCACCCGCACCAGACGCTGCGCCAGGATGCCGTTCAGGGCGGAGACGAAGCTGTAGGGGTCCACCCCCGTGTGCAGAAAGCGGCCGATCACGTCGTAGACGCTGTTGGCATGCACGGTGGTGAACACCAGGTGTCCGGTCAACGCCGACTGCACGGCGATCTGCGCCGTCTCCGGGTCGCGGATCTCGCCCACCATGATCTTGTCCGGGTCGTGCCGCAGGATGGAGCGGAGCCCCCGCGCGAAGGTGAGCCCCTTCTTCTCGTTGACTGGAATCTGCAGGATGCCCGGCAGCTGATACTCCACCGGGTCCTCGATGGTGATGATCTTGTCGCGGCCGGAGTTGATCTCGGTGATGGCGGCGTAGAGCGTGGTGGTCTTGCCCGAGCCGGTTGGCCCGGTGACCAGGAACATGCCGTAAGGCTCGTGCGAGAGCCGCCGGATGCGCGCGAGGGTGACGGGATCGAAGCCCAGGCGGTCCAGGGTCACCCCGTTCAACTCATCGGCCAGCTGCTGACGGTCGAGGATACGCAACACCGCGTCCTCGCCGAAGACACCGGGCATGATCGACACACGCAGGTCGATCTCGCGCCCGCGCATCATCACCTTGAAACGGCCGTCCTGCGGCACCCGCCGCTCGGCGATGTCGAGCTCGGCCATCACCTTGATGCGAGAGATGACCTGCTCGGCCATCTCCCGCCCCGGCGGCTGGGCGATGGTGTTGAGCACGCCGTCGATGCGGTACTTGATGATGAGCCCGTGCGCGTCGTTTTCCAGATGGATGTCGGAGGCCCCGCTCGCCACCGCGTCATAGAGCGTCGAGTGCACCAGCTTGACCACCGGCGAGGCGTCGGCCCCGATGACGGCCAGCGAGATCTCCTCGGCCTGGGTGTCGCTGCGCGACTCGCCGGCCACCGCCAGCACGCCGTCCATCGCCTTGAGATCCGCCTCCTGCCGGTGCAGCCAGGCGAGCAGATCGTCGCGCAAGGCCAAGGCAGGGGTGAAGGACTCGCCGATCACCCGCTCGGCCCAGTCGATCAGCCCCGCGTCGAGCGGGTCGGCATGCACCAGCCACAGCCGCCCGCTGACGTCGCGGCCAGTGGCACACTCGCGCGCCAGCGCCTGGGCGAAGGGGAGCTGCCCGAAGGCCGGCGTCAGATCACGCAGCGCCGCCATGTCCATGACCGGGTAGGCAAAGGCCTCGCCCAGCGCCCGCAGGAAGGCCTGTCCCTCCAGGCCGCTTTCCTCCTGCAAGACCTTCAGCGCGTTCGGCCCGCGCCCCTGGGCGCGTGCGCGCTGTACCATCTCGGCGGTGATCTGGGCGCTCACTGCAACGTTCCCGCCAGGTCGAAGATGGGCATGTACAGCAGCACGACGATGGCGCCGATGACGAGACCGATGAAGACCATCAGCACCGGCTCGATCAGCCGGGTGAGCCAGTCGACCGCCTGCGCCAGCTCCTCGTCGTGGAAGGCGGCGATCGATTCCATCATCGCCCCCATGCGCCCGCTCTTCTCGCCCACGCGCAGCATGCGCAAGGCCACCGGCGTGGTGAGGCCGGCCTGCTCCATCGCCTGGGAGATGGCCTTGCCCTCGCGGATGTCGCGCTGGGCGCTGGCTAGGCGCTGGCGCAGCTCGGGGTGCAACAGGCCTTCGGCCATGCCGAGCGCCGTGACGATGGGGATGCCGCCGGAGAGCAGCATGCCCACCGTGCGGTAGAAGCGGGTGAGCTGGAAGATGCGCAGCCGCTCGCCCAGCGCAGGGATGCGCCACAGCCCGCGCGACACCGCCGCCCGCACCGGCGCTTGGCGCAGGGCCTGGACCACGGCGATGACCAGGGCCAGCAGCGCAAGTCCCACCCATTGCGCATGCGACTGGATGAATGCCCCCCACTCCATCAACAGCCGCGAAGCCCAGGGGAGCCGATCCAGGTTGTCGGCATAGATGCCGGAGAAGCGCGGCACCACCCAGCCCAGCAGATAGACCGCCACCAGCGTGCCAACCGAAAGCAGCAGGGCCGGATAGACCGCCGCGGCGGCCACCTTCTTGCGGATCACCTCCACCTGCTCCTGATAGGCCACGTAGCGGGCGAGCGCCTCCGGCAGGTCGCTGGTCTTCTCCGAGGCCCGCACCGTCGCCACGTAGAGCGGCGGGAAGGCCTCGGGATAATGGGCGATGGCGGCGGAGAAGGACTCCCCCTCGTACAGATGCGCCAGCACCTGGGTCAGCACCCGCCGCGTCTCGCTGCGCGACTCCTTCTCCGCCAGGGTCTGCAAGGCCTCCACCAAGGCCAACCCGCTGCCCAGCAGCGCCAGCAGCTCGCGCGAAAACAAGGTGAGCGGGAAGCGGTAGCGCCGTTTGGACCAGCTCAAACGCAGAGGCCCGCCGGTGCGCACCGCCAGCACGGTCAGCCCCATGCGCCGCGCCTGCTCGGCCGCATCCTCGGCGTGCGCCGCCTCCAGGCGCAGGTGTCGCCGCCCGCGGTCGTCCAGGGCCGTGACGAGATAGCGCATGCCTACCAGTTGGTGATGTCGGCGGCGAGCCCCGTGCCCCCCGGCTGGCCGTCCTTGCCGAGGGAGAACAGATCGACCTCGCCGTGCTCACCCGGCGAGCGGTATTGGTACGGATTGCCCCAGGGATCCATCGGCACCCCTTTCTTAAGATAGGGTCCCTGCCAGCGGCTCTCGCCGGGGGGCTGTGCGGTCAGGGCCGCCAGCCCCTGCTCGGTCGTGGGGTAGCGTCCGACATCCAGCCGGTACTGGTCCAGCGCGTCCTCCAGCGCCTTGATCTGCGCCCGCGCCGCCTTGACCTTGGACTTGTCCTCCTGTTGGAAGTAGTTCGGCGCCACATAGCCGATCAACAGCCCCAGGATGACCAGGACGATCAGCAGCTCCAGCAGGGTAAAGCCGGTGGCGTACCCTGGCCGGGTCGGTCGTTTGAGCATGCGTGTGCTCGTGTCGCGGTGATTGGTTCGTGACATTCATATCACATTTGCATTAACGGCCCAACGGCACCAAGTTTTCAGTCCGGTACGCCGCTATCCTCTCGTCTGTCGTTCCCGAATGTGCAAGAGGGTGACGCTGGGTGGCACAATCCGCGTACCACAGCCCGGTTCCCCCTATGCGCCGTTTCTCCACCAGGCAAGTTACCGCCGCCCTCGTCTTCCTCGCCGTAGGCCTATGGCTCGCCAACCTCGCCCCCAGCGCCGAGATCGCCTGGGTGCTGGGCCTGCTGCTGCTCACCGTCTATCTCTTCGCCTTCGAGGTCCTGCGGGTGGACGTGGCGGCGGTGGCCATCCTCGTGCTGCTCGGTTTGCTGAGCGATGCCCATGAATTGATCGGCCTCGCTCGGCCGCTGGTGCCGGCGGGGGAGCTCTTCCAGGGGTTTGCCAGCAACGCGGTGGTGTCCATCATCGGCGTCATGATCATCGGCGCGGGGCTGGACAAGACCGGTCTCATGACCCGCCTGGCCGGCCTGATCCTGCGGCTGGCCGGGCGCACCGAGGCACGTGTCATCCCCGCGGTGTCAGGCACGGTAGGGCTGATCTCCAGCTTCATGCAGAACGTCGGCGCCGCCGCACTCTTCCTGCCGGTGGTGGGCCGCATCGCCGCGCGCACCGGCATCCCGATGTCGCGGCTGCTCATGCCTATGGGCTTTTGCGCCATCCTGGGCGGCACCATTACCCTGGTGGGCTCCAGCCCGCTGATCCTGCTCAACGACCTGATCCTCGCCTCGAACAAGGCCCTGCCGCCCGAGCAGCAGATGGCGACCTGGTCGATGTTCTCGGTCACGCCCGTCGGCTTGGCCCTGCTCGCCGCCGGTATCGCCTATTTCGTGCTGGCCGGCCGCCATGTCCTGCCGGCGCGCCCGCACGAGGAGATCACCCGCGCCGTCGGCACGCTGGAGTATTTCCAGTCGCTCTACGGTCTGGACTACACCCTGCGGGAGGTGCGGGTCCCCGCCGGCAGCCCGCTGGTCGGCCAGACCCTGGAGGCGGTCGAGCGCGCCCACCGCATCCGCGTCATCGCCGTCCAGTTCGGCGACGAGGCCCCGCGCATCGGGCCCGGCAGCCTGGCGCGCGACATCGGCATCGAGGCCGGTGCGGTGCTGGGCGTCCTCGGCGCGCCGGCGGCGGTCGATGCCTTCGCCCAGGCCAACGGCCTCGCCCTGCACGAGGGACTTGAGGTCCTCGCCGAGGCCCTGTCCCCGCAGAACGCGGGCATTGCCGAGGTGGTGATCCCGCCCAAATCGGCCCTGATCGGCAAGAGCCCGCGCGAGCTGTGGCTGCGCAAGACCTATGGGCTTTCCCTGGTGGCCCTGCACCGCGCCGGCAAGACCCTGCGCGAGGGCGATGGCATCCGCGACCTGCCGCTGCAGGCGGGCGACGCCCTAGTGGTGCACACGACCTGGCGGGCCCTGGCCCATCTGGAACGCGACCGAAACTTTGCCGTCCTCACCAGCGATTACCCGCACGAGGAATTGCGCCCGCACAAGGTCACGCCGGCCCTGATCTGTTTCGGCATCGCGCTCTATCTGTTGCTGTTCACCGACCTGCGGCTGTCGCTCGCGCTCATGGCCGGGGCCATCGGCATGGTCCTGACCGGCGTGCTGCGCATGGACGAGGCCTACCAGGCGGTGAGCTGGAAATCGGTGTTCCTGCTGGCGAGCCTCATCCCCCTGGGGCTGGCGGTGGAGGTGAGCGGCACCGCGGCCTGGATCGCCGGCCAGACCCTTACCCTCCTGGGCGATGTACCGGCCTGGGGATTGCAGCTTGCTGTCGCCGTGCTGGCCACCGTCTTCACGCTGGTGATGTCCAACGTCGGCGCCACCGTGCTGCTGGTACCGCTGGCGGTCAACATCGCCGTTGCCGCCGGGGCCAACCCGGCCGTGTTCGCCCTGACCGTGGCGCTCGCCACCTCCAACGCCTTCCTGCTGCCCACGCATCAGGTCAACGCACTGATCATGGGACCGGGCGACTATCGCGTGGCCGACTTTCTGCGCGCCGGCGGCATCATGACCGTGCTGTTCCTGGTGGTGATGATGCTGATGCTCAATCTGCTGTACTGAACCATCCAAAACGGGTGCCAAGTACTTGTGCTACACTGAACCCGTGTAGCACGGGTCATTACCCATGAGCAATCTGACGATCACCGTCGACGACGAGACCCTCCGCCGTGCCCGGCTCAAGGCCCTGGAGCAGGGCACCTCGGTCAACGCCCTCCTGCGGGAGTACCTCGAGGCCTATGCCGGTGGCAACACCGCCCAAATGCAGGCCGTGGAGCGTCTATTGAGCCTCTCACGCGCGGCCTCGGCACGTGCGGGTGGGGCGCGCTGGACTCGGGATGAGCTCCACGAGCGTTCCTGATGCGCGTCTTCCTCGACACCAACGTTCTGGTCTATCTGTTCGATGCCGACGCGCCCGACAAGCAAGAACAGGCCAGGGCGTTGCTGCAGGCGGAGGTCGCCAATGGGCGCGCCGTCCTCAGCACACAGGTGCTGCAGGAGTTCTATGTCGCCGTCACACGCAAGCTGGCCCGGCCCCTGGATGCGCTGACGGCGGAGGCGGCGCTCCGGTGTCTGGCCGAGCTTCCGTTCACCCCGGTGGACAGTGCCCTGGTCCTGCGCGCGGCCCAACGCAGCCGCACCGACGATCTCTCGTTTTGGGATAGCCTGATCGTCGAGACCGCCGTGCAGTCGGGCGCCAAGGTCCTCTACAGCGAGGACCTGCAGCACGGCCGAGTTGTCGAGGGCATGCAGATCGTGAACCCTTTCCAGGCCTGAGCACCGGGTTGCGTGGGCATATCCAAGTGCGTGTCCAGCACACGCGACCCATTCAGCCGTGACATCGAGCTGCACCTCCAACTCCCGGCCTGGGGCCACCGCCACCTAGAGGTTTTTGTCAGCATGCGCCTGTTGCGTGGGATTACACAACGCTTGATCCTGCCGCTCATCCTGGTCCTCGGGCTCATCCCTGTCGGCGCCGAGGCCAACCCGCAGCCCGAGGCGGCCTCCGGCTTCGAACCGAGGCCTGTAGCGGTCGGCGAGCGGTTCATGGCGGTCACGGCGCACCCGCTCGCCACGCGGGCGGCGGTGGACATCCTCACCCGCGGCGGTTCGGCCGTGGATGCGGCGATCGCCGCCCAACTCGTGCTCAACCTGGTCGAGCCGCAGTCCTCCGGCATCGGCGGCGGCGGCTTCCTGCTGCATTACGACCGTCCCAGCGGCCGGATCACCGTCTATGACGGGCGCGAGACGGCGCCGGCCAGGGCGCGCCCCGACCGCTTCCTGCAGGCGGACGGCAGCCCCCTGCCCTTCCGCGAGGCGGTCACCTCGGGTCTGGCGGTGGGGGTGCCGGGTCTCGTGGCCATGCTGTGGCAGGCACATCAGGCCCACGGCCGGCTGCCCTGGGCAACCCTGTTCCAGCCAGCCATCACCCTGGCGGAGTCCGGCTTTGCGGTCACCCCCCGGCTCAACCGTCTGCTCGGGCTGGAGGCCGATCTGCCCCGCAACCCCGCCGCGCGTGCCCTCTACTACGACGCCGAGGGCCACCCCCTCGCCGTCGGCAGCCGGCTCGCCAACCCGGCCCTGGCCGCGACCCTGCGGCGCATCGCCGCCGACGGGCCGGCGGCCTTCTACCAAGGCGAACTCGCACAGGCCATGGTCGAGGCGGTGCAAACGGCGCAGCGCCCCGGTGACCTGAGCAGGGAGGACCTGGCGGGCTACCGCGTCCAGGTGCGCGAGGCCCTTTGCGCCCCTTACCGGGGCCACCGGGTGTGTGTGCCGCCCCCGCCGGCGGGCGGGCCCACCGTGCTGCAGATCCTGGGCCTCCTGGAACGCTTCCCGCCGCTGGACCCCCGCACGCCGCTGGCCGTGCACCGCTTCACCGAGGCGGCGCGGCTGGCCTATGCCGACCGGGCGCACTTTCTGGCCGACCCTGCCTATGCCGCCGTGCCCGTGGAGCAGCTCCTCGCCGCCGATTACCTCGCCGCGCGCGCCGCCTTGATCCGCGACGAGACGAGTCTGCGGCAGGCGTCACCCGGTACGTTGTCGGCGTCGCCCGCCAGGGCTGTCCCGGCCGACGGCCGCGGCGGCACGACCCATATCTCGATGGTCGATGCCGAGGGCAACGCAGCGGCCCTGACCAGCTCGATCGAGGACGCCTTTGGCAGCCGCATCCTGGTGGGCGGCTTTCTGCTCAACAACCAGTTGACCGACTTCGCCTTCCGCCCGCAGGTCGATGGCCGGCCGGTCGCCAACCGGGTCGAGGCCGGCAAGCGGCCGCTCTCGGCCATGAGCCCGGCCCTGGTGTTCGACCCGGAGGGCCGGCTGTACGCGATCCTCGGCTCGCCGGGCGGGAGCCGAATCATCCACTATGTCGCCCGCGCCATCGTCGCCCTCATCGACGGTGGACTACCGGCAGGAGAGGTGGTCGCCCTGCCCCATGTCGGCAGCCGCAACGGGCCGACCGAGCTGGAACGCGGACACGCCCCGCCCGAGCTGGTTGACGACTTACGCGCACGTGGGCACGAGATCATGTTCAGCGACATGACCAGCGGCCTGGCCCTGATCGTGCGCCAGGGCGGGCGTTGGGTCGGGGCGGCCGATCCGCGCCGGGAGGGCATGGCGGCGGGGGAATGAGGCGCCCAGCCCGCTGATCCGCGGGGGCCTTGCGAACGCTCGGGCTTACCTGGGGTCAGAGATTGAAAAGGGACTGGTCGGGCAGAATCGGATGCGAAACTGGGGCGTGGGCATGATCGTCGCCGCCTGGCTGCTGCTGGGCGGCGTGGTCTGGCTGTTCATGGACGGCTGGGTGACGCGGCAGGCGAACCCCAATGCCGAGCTCGCCCAGGTCGCCGTGGCCGACAGCGTGGTGCTCAAGCGCAATGCCGGCGGACATTTCGTCGCGCCCGGGCGGATCAATGGTGTGGCAGTCAACTTCCTGGTGGATACCGGCGCGACCGGGGTCGCCCTGCCTGCGGACATGGCCCGCCGTGTCGGGGCGCGACCGGGCAGCCCGATGCGCACGGCCACCGCCGCCGGCGTGACCACGGCCTACGCCACGCGTCTGGAGACCGTCGAACTGGCCGGCCTGGCCGCCCGCGACGTGGCCGGGGTGATCGTGCCGGACATGCCCGGCGACACCGTGCTGCTGGGCATGAGCTTCCTGTCGCGTTTCGCCGTGCGCATGGAGGGCGGGGAGATGCACATCGGCGTGCGCACGCCATAAAAAAAAGCCGCCCGCAGGCGGCTGGAGGACGCATGTTGTGGGCGCGGGCCCGGCAGGCGCCGGTTCAGCGACCAGCGCCCAGACGGTTCTCGACCAGGGGGTCGACCTTGGCCTGCGGGGCATGGCAGAGGGTACACACGGCACGCGAGCCGTCGAGTTTGCCGCTGGCCAGGTCGCTGTAATGGCTCACCGGCATCGGGGTCGGCACCCCCTTGGGCACCGCTTGCCCGGCCATCGCGGCATTCTGATGGCAGCTCAGGCACAGGTTCTTGCTCTGGGTGACCGGCACGAAGGCGGAGATGTCGTGCGGGATCATGGGTGGGGCGGTATGGTAGGACTGTTCGTAGCGCGTGCCCGCACCCGGACGCTCGGCGGGATAGTCGAAGGCAGCCGGCGCGGGGTCATTGAACACGCTGGTCTTGGACAGCCCCATGGCCTCGTCGGAGATGGGCTGGTTCGCGGTGGCGCAAGCCCCCAGGGCGAGAAACAGGCCGGTGTAGAGAAGCAGCTGTCTTTTCATAAAAGTCTCCTAGTCTTCGGTCAGGATACGACCCGAGCGGAACGCTCGTTGTGTCTTCGGATCAGCGGGCGCAGGTCGAAGGCGAGGCTGCCTTCGGGACACAGGGGACTGCAACGCCCGCAGTTGCTGCACTCGCCGGAATAGACGTAACCGGTCTCGGCAATCTTTTTCAGGTTCAAGACCTGCGGCTCGGGGCAGACACGCGCGCATTCCCCGCAATGGGTACAGGTGCGCGCGTCGAAGCGCACCCGCAGCTGGGCGGTGTGGCGGCCGACCACCGACCAGAACGCGCCCAGGGGGCAGAGGTGCCCGCACCAGCCGTTCTTCAGGATCAACAGGTCGAACAGGAAGATGGCCAGCAGCGCGATGAAGCCCAGCCCCAGGCCGAAGATGATCTCCCGGTGCATCATGCCGATGGGGCTCACCCACTCGAAGGCCGCCACCCCGGTCAGGGCCGAGAGCACCAAGGCGGCGGCCAGCATCAGATAGCGCACGTTGCGGGTGATGTGGAAGATGGGGCGCACGTCGAGGCGCATCCGCAGCCAGTTGGCCAGATCGGTGACCATGTTGACCGGACAGACCCAGGCGCAGTAGACACGCCCACCGAGGATCAGATAGAAGGCGAAGACGATGCCCGCCCCCAGCAGGACCTCGGTCTGCAGGACGTGACCGGTGAGGAAGATCTGCAGTACGGCGAAGGGATCCGCCATCGGCAGGATGCCGGCGAACTTGGAGGCGGAGAGGTTGCCGGTCAGCAGCGGCACGTCCTTGGCGACCTGCCAGCCCCAATGCGCCGTGCCGAAGAACATGAGCAGGATACCCAGTTGCGACACCCGGCGCAGGACGATGTAGCGCCAGGACCACAAGCGCTGCGGCAGCGTCCGCGCCCGGATCTTGTCGAGACTGGCCTGGGCATCCTGGCGTGTGGGTTCAATGCTGCTCACAGCCCACCTTCATTCAGGTAATCCATGCCGGGGGCCTTTTTCGGTGGCTTGGCAGGCGCGCCCCCCGTCGCGGGCGGTCCGGACGGTTTGAAGTCCTGCGTGATCTCGGTGTCGAAGGTCCAGCCCAGGCGATAGTGCTCGCCGATCTTGCCCTGCACCATCTTGTGCGGGAAGACGCGGATGGCAGGCTCTTCGGTGGGACAGGCCTTCTCGCAGATGCCGCAGCCCGTGCAGGCGTCCGAATGCACGATGGGGTAGAACATCGCGTGCTTGGAGATCGGCCTGGGGTGGGTCTCCAGGGTGATGGCCTTGCCTTTGAGGGGACACTCGCGATGGCAGATCTCGCAGCGCAGACCCCGCCAGGACAGGCAGTTCTCGATGTCGATCACCGCCAGGCCCATGCGGGAGTCGTTGATGTTCTTGAGCGCCGGCGACAGCGCCCCGGTCGGACAGGCCTTCATGCAGGGGATGTGCGGGCAGAGGTAGCAGGGGATGTCACGCGGGGTGAAATAGGGCGTGCCGATGGGCAGATTGCCGCCCGCGCCGGCCAGCTTGAGCGTGTCATAGGGACAATCGTTGACGCACTTGCCGCATTTGATGCAGACCGCCAGGAAATCCGGCTCAGGCAGCGCGCCGGGCGGGCGCAGGGCGTAGGGATGCGCGCGCGCCTCCTGCCGCAGCATGTAAAGCCACAGCATGGCCCCCGTCGCCGCCACCGCGGTGCCCTGCGCCACCTGCAGCAGGAACTCGCGGCGTGTGGTGGTCTTCTCTGCCATCGCGATGACCTGGCTGTTGTCCGGCCCGTGCCACTATATCCCAGCGACGCAGGCCGGATTCGCCCCGTGCCGCCTCAGGCCTTGTAGACCTTCACCGCGCACTTCTTGAAGTCGCTCTCTTTCGAGATGGGACAGGTGGTGTCCAGGGTCACGCGGTTGATGAGCACCCCTTCGTCGAAGAAGGGCACATAGACGTAACCGCGCACCATCTTGTTGCGACCGCCCGTCTCGACCCGCACCTGTACCTTGCCCCGGCGCGACTCGACCCAGACCAAGTCGTTGCGCTTGAGCCCGCGCGCGCGTGCGTCCTCGGGGTGCATCCACAGCACCGCGGCCGGCACGGCACGGTGCAGCTCGGGCACACGCCGCGTCATGGTGCCGGTGTGCCAGTGCTCCAGGACCCGCCCAGTGCACAGCCACAGGTCGTAGCGCTCGTCGGGCTGCTCCGCCGGGGCGGCGTAGGGCCGGTAGAATATCTTGGCCTTGCCGGCCACCGACACCGGGGTGGGGTCGGTGACCTTGTCCAGGTCGCCCTTGGGGATGGCCTTGAAGAGATCGCCGTAGAACTCGAACCCGGCGCCCTTCTTGACATAGGGGTCGTACTGCTCGTTGAACCGCCAGGGCACCTCCTTGCCGCCGACCACAGGCCACTTGAGGCCACGCACCTTGTCGCCGTGATAGACGTCGAAGTCCGCGAGGTCCTTGCCCTTGCCGCGACCGAACTGCACATACTCCTGCCACAGGGCCTTTTCCGGGAACCAGCCGTCGCCCAGCAGACGCACCACGTGGTTGTCGTGCCCCTTGGCGATGGGGTCGGGCCATTTGTATTTCTTGTTCTCGGGCGTGGCGAACAAGACGTCATAGAGGCTCGCCTCCGGCGTATAACCCAGCTTCACCGCCTCGTCCAAGACGCTAGGCAGTTTGCCGTCGGGGAAACCGTCCGCCTTGAGGCCAGGCACGCTCTGTTCGCCCCAGAAGTCCTTGATCTTGAAGCGTTTCGAGAACTCCAGCACCTGCCAGATGTCGGCGCGCGCCTCGCCGGGCGGGTCGACCTGCTGGCGCCAGTGCTGGGTGCGGCGCTCGGCGTTACCGTAGGCCCCCCACTTCTCGAAGATCATCGCCGCCGGCAGGATCAGGTCGGCCACCTTGGCCGACACCGTGGGATAGGCATCGGAGACGACGATGAAGTTGTCCATCTCGCGCGCCGCCTTGAGCCAGTGGTTGTTGTTGGGGTGGCTCTGCCAGGGGTTGTTGACCTGCACCCATACCCACTTCACCGAGCCATCCTCCAGGTCGCGCAGGATCTTGGCGTAGAAGGAGCCGATCTTGGGGTTGAGCGTCTTGGCCGGCAGGTGCCAGGCCTTCTCCACATCGGCCCGATGTTTGGGATTGGGCACCAGGCGGTCGGCCGGCAGACGGTGCGAGAAGGTCCCCACCTCGCGCGCCGTGCCGCAGGCCGAGGGCTGCCCGGTGAGCGAGAAGGCGCCGTTGCCCGGTTGGGCGTACTTACCCAGCAGCAGATGGTTCATGTACACCTGTTCGTTGACCCAGGTGCCACGCTGGTGCTGGTTGAAGCCCATGGTCCAGAAGGACAGCACCTTGCGCTTGGGATCGATGTAGTGGTCGGCGAGCTGCCTGAGCTTGGCCTTGAAGCTGTCGAGCGACTCGTCCGGGTCGCCCTTGGCAAGCTCGGCGACGAAGTCCAGGGTGTAGGGTTCCACCGCGCGTTTGAAGTCGTCGAAGCTGATCAGCCAGTGGCGCGCCGGGTCGGCGGTGTTCTGCTGCTCGACCACCTCGCCCTCCTTGCGGCGTTGGGCTATGGCCTCGTATTTGTCGAGTTTGACCCTGAGCTCCTTGGCCTGGGTGTCCTTCTCCGCCGGGAAGGCGTACTTGTCGGTCGGCCGCATGCCATAGCCGATGTCGTAAGGGCCGGTGGCAAAGACGCAGTGCTTGTTGACGAAGTCCCAGTTCACCGCATCGCGGGCGATGATCTCGCGGGCGATGTAGTTCTGGATGGCGAGATCCGTGTTCGGCTTGATGATGATCTCCAGATCGGCGATGTCGGAGGACATGTTGCGGAAAGTGGTGATGTTGATCACCCGGCAATCCTTGTGTCCCAGCCGCCGGTTGGTGATACGGGACCACAGGATGGGGTGCATCTCCGCCATGTTCGATCCCCACAGGATCATGCTGTCGGCATACTCGATGTCGTCGTAGTTGCCGGCCGGCTCGTCGGCACCGAAGACGCTGTAGAACGCCGCCACGGCGCTCGCCATGCAGTTGCGTGCGTTGGGGTCGATGTTGTTGGAGCGGAAGCCCGCCTTGAACAGCTTGTTCATGGCGTAGCCCTCCTGTACCGTCCATTGCCCGGAGCCGAGGCAGGCGATGCCGCTGGGACCTTTCTCGGCATAGACCTTGCGGAACTGCCGCTCCATCTCGTCGAAGGCCTGCTCCCAGGTCACCGGCACGAACTGGCCCTTCTTGTCGAACTTGCCGTCCTTCATGCGCATCAGCGGCTGGGTGAGGCGGTCCTTGCCGGACTGGATCTTGCCGTTGAAGTAGCCCTTGATGCAGTTCAGCCCGCGGTTGACCGGTGCGTCCGGATCGCCCTTGGTGGCGACGATCTGGCCATCCTGGGTCGCCACCATGATGCCGCAGCCGGTACCGCAGAAGCGGCACACCGCCTTGTCCCACTGCCAGCCCGCCTCGGAGGCCTTGACGGCCGCCTCGGCCTGTTTCGAGATCGGCAGGCCCACCGTGGCTGCGGTACTGGCGGCGATGCTGGTCTTCAGAAAATCACGGCGTGAGAGTCCCATGACAGCCTCCTTCGCTAGGGTTCAGTCGTTCAGGTAAGCCGGGACAGCGCAGGCATTGCTGTCCTGTTCGGCCAGATCGGGCGGCAGCTCGGCGTAGGTCTGCCGGTCATCGGCGAGGTAGTGGTAGACCATCTCGGCCACCAGCACGTGTGGCAAGGCCTTGATGCGCTTCAGCCCCTCGATCTCCCCCAGGATGTCTGAGGCCTCCAGCACCACGACGATGCGGCCGGTGGCCTCGTCCACCAGGTGCACCTCGACGCCGGGCAGGGCGTTGAGCGCAGGGATCACGGCGGACAGGCGCTCGGGCCTGGCCACCACCAGAATTCCGGACAGGTTCATCTCCACCTCATCCATTGGGATTTTTCTCAGCCTCAAACTTTGCGTTGCCCCTTGGCAAATGGCCTTGACCTGAGTCAACAAAATCACGCATCGGTGGTACATTGCTACCCCGCCGAAGGAGACGAGGAACGGGATGATCCAGGAGACGCGCCATTCGATCGAGGAGATCCTCTCCCGTCAGCCCCTGTTTCGCGGGCTGAACGCAGACGAACTGAAGTCACTGGCCAGACACACGCGCGAATATCGCGTACACAAGCACGAGATCCTGTTCAACAAGGGCGACATGCCGCAGGGCATCCATGTCGTCATCATGGGACAGGTGAAGCTGTTCATCCCCTCCACCCAGGGCTGGGAGAAGGTGATCCACATGGAGGGGCCGGGCAGCACCTTCGGCGAGGCGGTCGCCTTCCTCGACAAGCCCTATCCGGTGAGCGCGCAGGCCACACAGGAGACGATCGTGCTGCTGATCGGCAAGGAGGCCCTGAGCCAGGCGATCGAAACGAATCCCGTGTTGTGCCGCAAGATGCTGGCCAGCCTGTGCGTGCGGCTGCACGAGCTGCTGACCGACATCGAGGCCTGCACCTCGCGCACCAGCCTGCAGCGGGTGACCTGCTTCCTGTCGCAGCAGGCACCGGGGGATCAGAAGCGCTACGAGGTCGCCCTGGGCACCAGCAAGCAGACCCTGGCCGCCCAGCTCAACCTCGCCCCGGAGACCCTCTCGCGCATGCTCTCCCAGCTTTCGCAGGCCGGGCTGATCGAGGTGCATGGCCGCACCATCACCGTGCTCGACGTCGACAAGCTGCGCCGTTACAGCGCCCTAGGATGAAACGCCCCCCGAGGGGGTGGTCAGTCCGCTTGGGACGGCCCGGCGCGGACTGAGATGAAACCACCCCCGGCTCGCTTCGCTCACCACCCTCCGAGGGGGTGGTCAGTCCGCTTGGGACGGCCCGGCGCGGACTGACGCAACTTCCGGCACCGGCCAGCCTGAGAAAATCAGGCCGTCGGCTTCCGCCAGTAAGGCTTGACGGCCCTGAAGGTCTGCCAGGCCTGGTCGAGTTCGGTCAGCCGCTCGGCCTGCTCGTGCGCGAGGAAGCCCGCCACCAGGCCCGCGCCCTCCCACACCACTGTGCCGCCGGCCTGCTTGGCCTCCTCCAGCAGCCGTGCGGTGACGGCCACGTCGTTGAGCACGCCCAGGACGTCCTGCAGGTGCGCCAGGCGGCTGATGAAACGGCGGGCGGCCTTGGGCTTGAGCGGCGCGAAGAACTCGGCGGCATAGCGCAGCTTCTTGCCGGCGATACGCAGGGCATGCCGCTCCACGGGGTCGAGCTCGTCCAGGCGGTTGCCCAGCCGGCGCAGCTGACGGTAGCGACGCTCCAGCGCCGCCTCCGCCCACTGCCTAGCCCCAATGGGCGTGGCGGGGAACTCGGCTAGCGCACGCTCCAGGGTGAGCCAAAGCCGCACCAGTCGCGTGTCATTCAAGGCGCGTGTGGCATGGGCATTGGCCTGCTCGCGCAGGCGCTGCGCCACTGCCGTGAGCGGCTCCAGCGCCTGCGGCCGCTCCAGGCCGGCGGCAACGCGGGCCAGGGTCTCGGTGACGAAGACGTCCCAATCCCGGGCCAGGGAGAGCTCCCCCATGAGCCACTTGAGCTCACCCACCCAGGCCGGGGTGTCGAGCCCCATGAAACGCAGCAGGCCCGTCGCCGCGCGCAGACGCCGCATGGCCACGCGCATCTGGTGCACGTACTCGGGGTCCGGGGCGCGGGGGTCCGCGAGATACCCCGGCAGGTTGGCCTCGAACTGGGCGAGACAGGCGCGGGCGATGGCGCAATAGGCCTCGCCGGCGGACGTCTCCGGATCGAAGGCGGGCAGGACCGCCTTGACCGGGGTGAGCGGCAGCGCACCGGCGAGTTGATAGCCGCGCTGGGCCTTGCTGCGCGGCTCCAGGTGCACGGGCAGATCGGCCACCAGGCGGTCGGCCAGGTTGAAGAGCTCGGCGACCGTCCCCGTCTTGAGTTCCAGCTCCACCTCGCGGATCGGCCAGGTCTCGTCCCCGGCGCGGATCTCGCCCCGATCCAGGACCACCTCGACGGTGCCGTCGGCGGTCGCGACCTGCCAGGCCGTGCGCCGGAACGCGGTCTCGAACACCGCGGCCAGGCGGTCGACGTCCACGTCCGGCAGCAGGGCACGCGCCTCGTCCGGCAGGACGGCAAGGTCGGGTCGCTTGCCGGCGATCCGGGTCTCCCATTCCGGGCGTTGTGCCAGCACACCGCCGCTGCCGGCCCGCGCCTTGACGGTCTGCACCCAGTGATAACCGACGCGACGCAGGCGCAGGGCGATGCCGGCGCGCAGCAGGGCAAAATCGGCCGTATCGAAATAGACACTGTACAGGCGCTGTTGCACGGCTTGGCCTTGCGCAAGAGCGGGATGGCGCGGGAGCTTGCGGACAGCGCCCGTGTCCAGGGCGAGTTTGATCTCGATTTCCACGATAGCGGTTTGGGTGGGATGGTGCGTTAAGATTAGCATTTCGACCCGACGCCATCCCCCCGAGTGTCTGCATGAGTCATCTCCCCCCCAGCGAACACCTGATCAACCGCGAACTCGGCATCCTCGAATTCAACCGCCGCGTGCTGGCGCAGGCGGAGGACCCCACCACCCCGCTGCTGGAGCGGCTGCGCTTCCTGTGCATCACCTCCAGCAACATGGACGAGTTCTTCGAGATTCGGGTTGCCGGGCTCAAGGAGCAGATGCGGGTCAACCCTCATCACACCAGCCCGGACGGGCTGACGCCGCGCGCGGCGCTGCGCGAGATCTCCAAGCGGGCGCATGCCCTGGTGGCGCGCCAGTACGAGCTGCTCAACGACGAGGTCCTGCCGGAGCTCGCCGCGCATGGCATCCGCTTCTACAAGCGCTCGCAGTGGACGCCGGAGCAGGCCGAGTGGGTACGCGAATACTTTTACAACGAGATCATGCCGGTGTTGACCCCCATCGGCCTCGATCCCGCCCACCCCTTCCCCAACGTCCTCAACAAGAGCCTCAATTTCGCCGTGGAACTCTCCGGCAAGGATGCCTTTGGCCGCAGCTCCGGCAAGGCGGTGGTGCAGGCGCCGCGGGCGCTGCCGCGGGTGATCCAACTGCCGGCGGAGATCGCCGGCTGCGAATACGGCTTCATCTTCCTGTCCTCCATCCTGCACGCGCACGTGGACGCCCTGTTCGCCGGCATGCAGGTGCTGGGCTGCCATCAGTTCCGGGTCACGCGCAACTCCGACCTCTTCGTCGACGAGGAGGAGACCAAGAACCTGCGCGAGCAGCTGCAGGGCGAACTGCCCCATCGCCACTTCGGCGACGCCGTGCGGCTGGAGGTCTCCGACATGTGCCCGCGCGAGACCTACGAGTTCCTGCTACGGCAGTTCAACCTGGGTCTGGAGGACCTCTACCAGGTGCGCGGCCCGGTCAACCTGGTGCGGCTGATGAACGTGCCCGACCGCGTCGACCGACCCGACCTCAAGTTCCCGCCCTTCACCCCGGGCCTGCCGCCGCAGCTCGCCGGCAACAAGGACGACGACCTGTTCGCTGCCATCCGCGCCGGCGACATCCTCCTGCACCACCCCTTCCAGTCCTTCCAGCCGGTGATCGATTTCATCCGCCAGGCGGCGGAGGACCCCAACGTCCTGGCGATCAAGCAGACGGTCTACCGCACCGGCACCGACTCCGAGCTGATGCGGCATCTCATCTCTGCGGCCCAGCGTGGCAAAGAGGTCACGGCGGTGGTGGAACTGCTCGCCCGCTTCGACGAGGAGGCCAACATCAACTGGGCCGAGCAGTTGGAGAAGGCCGGCGCCCATGTCGTCTATGGCGTGGTCGGCTACAAGACCCATGCCAAGCTGGCCATGGTGGTGCGGCGCGAGGACGGTCGGCTCAAACGCTATGCGCACCTGGGCACCGGCAACTACCATGCGCGCACCGCACGGCTGTACACCGACTTCGGCCTGCTGACCGCCAACGAGGCGCTGTGCCAGGACGTCAACGACGTCTTCATGCAGCTCACGGGTCTTGGCGACGCCGGCGAACACAGCTATCTGCTGCAGTCGCCCTTCACGATGCACAGCACCATGATGGCCGCCATCCGCAACGAGACCGAGCGCGCCCGCGCCGGCGAGAAGGCGGTCATCGTCGCCAAGATGAACGCCCTGCTCGAACCCAGGATCATCGCCGCCCTGTACGAGGCCAGCCAGGCCGGCGTGCAGATCGACCTCATCGTGCGCGGTGTGTGCGCGCTCAGGCCCGGACTGCCGGGTGTGTCGGAGAACATCCGCGTGCGCTCCATCCTCGGCCGCTTCCTGGAGCACCACCGCGTCTTCTACTTCTGGAACGGTGGCCGCGAGGACGTCTATCTGGCCAGCGCCGACTGGATGGACCGCAACTTCTTCCGCCGCATCGAGACGGGCTTCCCCATCCTCGACCCCAAGCTGAAAAAACGGGTCATCAACGAGGGTCTCAAGCCCTATCTCAAGGACAACACCAAGGCCTGGGAGATGCAGCCCGACGGCAGCTACCGCCGCCGCCCCCGCCGCGGCAAGGCCTTCGAGGCGCAGGCCTTCCTGCTCAACCTGCTGGCGGCGAAAAGCTGAGCCAACCCGTATGTATTACGCAACCCTCTCCGCCCGCAGGGACGAGGATGGGGAGTTGTGCCAGAGGGACCTGCGTCGATTAGTACCGGGTCGCCCCCGTTGGACCGGTTCGCGGCCACCAACATCGCATGACCTTGGCAGGCTCCCGTAGGAGCGACGAAAGTCGCGACCCCGCGACGCCTGCAGCCTAAGGTCGCGACTTTCGTCGCTCCTACGGCACATTGCGCAGGCATCTTGGTGATGCTCGGGCAGTCGGCGGCGTGAGTCGCGACTTTCGTCGCTCCTACGGCCGAGGATCTGACGCGGCGCTCGTGAACAGACCCGTTTCAGCCATCCCCCACCACACTGCCGAGCGCCTGCGCCAGATCCGCCTTGAGGTCCTCCGGGTGTTCCAACCCGACGGCGATGCGGATCAGGCCGTCGCCGATGCCGGCCGCCGCCCGCTGTTCGGGCGTCATGCGGCTGTGGGTGGTGCTGGCCGGGTGGGTGATGGTGGTCTTGGCGTCGCCCAGGTTGGCGGTGATGGACATCAGACGCACGGCGTCGATGAGGCGCCAGGCGGCGGGCTGCCCGCCCTCGACCTCGAAGGCGAGGATGCCGCCGCCCGCGGTCTGCTGCGCGAGCGCCAGGGCATGCTGCGGGTGCGAGGGCAGGCCCGGATAGAGCACGCGCGTGACACCCGGCTGCACCTCCAGCCATTGCGCGAGATCAAGGGCGTTACGGCTGTGTGCCGCCATGCGCAGGGGCAGGGTCTCCAGACCCTTCAACAGCACCCAGGCGTTGAAGGCGGAGAGGCTGGGGCCGGCGGTGCGCAGGAAGGTGTAGACCCCCTCCATCAACTCGCGCCCGCCAAGCACGGCCCCGCCCAGCACCCGCCCCTGGCCGTCGAGGTATTTGGTGGCCGAGTGGATGACGATGTCGGCCCCCAGTTCGAGGGGGCGCTGTAGCACTGGGGTACAGAAGCAGTTGTCCACCGCCAGCCAGGCCCCCGCCGCGTGGGCGATGGCGGCCAGGGCCCGGATGTCGCTCACCTCGGTGAGCGGGTTGGACGGTGACTCCAGGAAAAAAAGCCGCGTATTCGGACGCACCGCCGCGCGCCACTGCTCGGGGTCGGTGGGGGAGACGAAGGTGGTCTCGATGCCGAAGCGCCCCAGGATGTTGGTGAAGAGCTGCACCGTGGACCCGAAGATGGAGCGCGAGGCCACCACGTGCTCGCCCGCGCGCATGAGCCCCATGACCGTGGCCAGGATCGCCGCCATGCCCGAGGCGAAGGCGACACAGCGCTCCGCCCCCTCCAGGGCGGCCAGCCGTTCTTCGAACATGCTGACCGTCGGGTTGGTGAAGCGCGCGTAGATCGGCCCCGGCTCGGCGCCGGAGAAGCGGGCCGCCGCCTGTGCGGCGCTACCGAAGACGAAGCTGGAGGTGAGGAACAGGGCCTCCGAGTGCTCCATGAACTGGCTGCGCACGGTGCCGGTGCGGATGGCCAGGGTCTCGGGGCGCAGGGCGTCACTCATGGTCTATCTCCCGTATGCGTGTATGCCGATGTCAGGGGCCGGCCGCCCCGCACCCTCAGTGCGTGAGGTTGAGATGCATCTGCCGGGTGGGCAGGGACTGGCGCATGGGGATGGTCCCGTTGCGCAGACCCTCCAGGCGGGCGAGGTACTCCTCGGTCACGTCGCCGGTTATGTATCGGCCGTCGAAGCAGGAGGCGTCGAAGGAGGTGAGCCGCGGGTTGACCTCCTGCACGGCGCTGATCAGGTCCGGCAGGTCCTGATAGATCACGGCGTCGGCCCCGATCTCGCGGCAGATCTCCTCGTCGCTACGCCCGTTCGCCAGCAGTTCGTTGCGGGTGGGCATGTCGATGCCATAGACGTTGGGATAACGCACCGGCGGGCTCGCGGAGGCGAAATAGACCCGGTGTGCCCCCGAATCGCGCGCCATCTGAATGATTTCGCGGCTGGTCGTGCCGCGGACGATGGAGTCGTCCACCAGCAGCACGTTCTTGCCGCGGAACTCCTGATGCATGGCGTTCAGCTTCTGCCGCACCGACTTCTTGCGCACCGCCTGGCCGGGCATGATGAAGGTGCGGCCGATGTAGCGGTTCTTGATGAAGCCCTCGCGGTAGGGGAGATTGAGCCGCATGGCCAGTTGCAGGGCGCTCGGCCGGCTGGTGTCGGGGATGGGGATCACCACGTCGATATCGAGGTGGCTGAACTGGCGCCGGATCTTGTCCGCCAGCCGCTCACCCATGCGCAGCCGGGTCTCGTACACCGAGGTGCCGTCCATGACCGAATCCGGCCGGGCGAAATAGACGTATTCGAAGATGCAGGGGTTGAGGCTCGCCCCCGGCGCACAGGGGTGGCTGAAGAACTCGCCGTCCAGGGTGACCAGCACCGCCTCACCCGGGGCGACGTCGCGGTAGACCTGGAACCCCAGGGCATCCAGCGCCACGCTCTCCGAGGCGACCATCCACTCCACACCGGTCGGGGTCTCCAGGCGGCCAATGATCAGCGGACGGATGCCATACGGGTCGCGAAAGGCGAGTAGCCCAAAACCGGCGATCATCGCCACCACGGCGTAGGCGCCGCGGCAGCGCCGGTGCACGCCGGCCACCGCGGCGAACACGTCCTCGACGTCGAGCCGGTGCCCTTGCACCGCCTCCTGCAGTTCGTGGGCGAGCACGTTGAGCAAGACCTCCGAATCCGAGCCGGTGTTCACATGGCGCAGGTCCTCGCGGAAGAGCTCGTCCTGGAGCTGCTCCGTGTTGGTCAGGTTGCCGTTGTGCCCCAGCACGATGCCGAAGGGGGAGTTGACGTAGAAGGGCTGCGACTCGGCCGGGCTGGAGGCCGTGCCCGCCGTGGGGTAGCGCACGTGGGCGATGCCGGCGTTGCCGATCAGGTTGCGCATGTCGCGCGTGCGGAAGACGTCGCGCACCAGGCCCGTGCCCTTGTGCATGTGGAACATGGCCCCCTCGGCGGTGACGATGCCGGCGGCGTCCTGACCGCGATGCTGCAGAAGCTGCAGCCCATCGTAGAGGAGCTGGTTCACCGGTTGGCTGGAGACGATCCCGAGGATGCCGCACATGCGCTTCGTCCTCTCAGTACTGAATGTGTTCGGCCAGGCTGGCCGGCAGCCAGGGTATGGCGCGCGCGGCGAGGGCTTCCAACTGGCCGCTCAGCTGCGCGCCCTGCCAGAATTCGGTGCGCGGCAGGGCGGTGAGCCCCGCCAACAGGGTGAACAGCAGCACGATGACCCCGCCGCGCAGGGCACCGAAGATAAGCCCCATGAACTTGTCGTAGAAACCCAGCCCCACCCATTTGACCATACCGGCCAGGATCGCGCCGCTCATGGTCGCCAGCACCAGGATGAGGACGAACACCAGGACGACGGCGGCCAGGTGGCGCGTCGCCTCGCTTTCGATCCCGGGAATGAGCGGCGCGAGGAATGGCGCCGAGGACTTGGCGAAGAGGAAGGCGAGGACCCAGGCCCCCAGCGAGAAGACCTCGCGGATCAGGCCGCGCATCAGCCCCAGGCCGGCCGAGATGGCCAGCACGCCGAGGACGATCAGATCCAGCGTGGTCATGGCCCGAGCAGGATGGGGCCGAAGCCCTTCTCGCGCAGCCTCGTCTGCACCTCCAGGGCCTGCTGGCGCTCGGCGTAGGGGCCCATGCGCACCCGTACCTGGCCGCCGACCTGCTGGACGAAGACATTGAAGCCGGCGGCGCGGGCCCGGTCCGCCAGTTGACGGGCGTTCGCCTCATTGCCGAACGCCCCCAGCTGCAGATAGTAGCCGCGCGCGGCATAGGCCTCGGAGGCCGGGGCGTCGGTTTTCTTCGTCGGTTCGGGCTTGGCGCCGGCCGACGGCTTCGGCTCGACCGGCGCGGGTGGGGACTGCGGGGCGGCCGACTCGGGTGCTGGTGCGGGGGTGGCGGCGACCGGCGGGCTGACCGCGGGGCTTGTCGCTGGAGCGGGCATCACCGGCGGGGCCTCGGGTCGCGCCTGAACTGCCTCGGTCTCGTTCGGTTCCGGCTCGGCCGCCACGGGCGAGGGTTCACCCGGCTTGAAGGGGGTGGCCGGATCGGGGATGCGGATATCCACGTCCGGGCCCAGCGGTTTGGGCTCCGGGCTGAACAGCATGGGCAGGACGACGATCGCCACCAGGGCCAGGGCGATGGCCCCGACCAGGCGTCGGCGGGCGCGCCGACGCAGGTCCATTTCCTCGGCAGGGATCTCAGGACTGGCCATTTCGCAGAAGAGTGAGGGCGGCGGCGACGGTGAGGAAGGAACCGAAGACGATGATTATATCGGCCGGACCCGCGCTGTCACGCGCGGCGATGAGGGCTTGGGCGACGTCCGGGTGCATGCCTGCCACCCGCCCACCGCCGGCCTGGAGGACTTCCGCCAGCGCCTGTGCGGACAAGCCGCGCGGGCCGGGCAGCGCGGCTGCATGCCAGGCGTCGATCAGGGGCAGCAGGGGCTGCACCACACCCGCCACGTCCTTGTCTCTCAGGACGCCCAGCACGGCGATGCGCCGTCCCGGGGTGGAGAGACGCGCCAGGTTCCCGGCCAGGGCGCGGGCCGACTGGGGGTTGTGGGCGACGTCGAGGATGGTCATGGGGGGGTCGGGCAGGACCTGGAAACGACCCGGCGGATGGGCCCGCGCCAGCCCGCTGCGCAAGGCCTGCATGGGCACGGGCAGGCGCCCGCGCAGGACATGCAGGGCCGCCACCGCCGCCGCCGCATTGTGGAGCTGGAAGCGACCAGGCAGGCTGGGCATGGGCAGGGCCGGATAGGGCTGGTCCTGCACGCGGCAGGTCCAGGCCCCCTCCCCCGTCTCGATGCCGATCTCGTGGCCGAGGCGCAGCAAACCTGCGCCGCAGTGGCGTGCATGCTCGATCAGGCTGGCGGGCGGGTCGGGGTCGGTCACCACGGCCGGTCGTCCGGCGCGGAAGATGCCGGCCTTTTCCCGGCCGATGGCCTCGCGCGTGTCACCCAGATACTCCTGATGATCGAGGTCGACCGCGGTGACCACGGCGCAGTCGGGGTCGATCACGTTGACCGCATCCAGGCGACCCCCAAGGCCCACTTCCAGGACCAGGGCGTCGAGCTCGGCCGCCTGGAACAGCCACAAGGCCGCGAGGGTACCCTGCTCGAAGTAGGTCAGCGGCGTGTCCCCGCGTGCGGCCTCGACGGCGGCAAAGGCGGCGACGTGCCGCGCCTCGTCCAGCAGGCTGCCGTCGATGCGCACCCGCTCGCGGTAGTCGAGCAGGTGGGGCGAGGTATAGCAGCCGACCCGGTAACCCGCCTCCAGCAGGATGGCCTCCAGGTAGGCGCAGGTCGAACCCTTGCCGTTGGTGCCACCGACCGTGATCACCGGACAGCGCGGCGCGAGCCGCATGCGGGCGCGCACCGCCTTGACACGATCGAGCCCCAGGTCGATGGCCCGCGCATGGCGGGCTTCCAGCAGCCCGAGCCAATCGGCGAGTGTCTGGGGGACGCTCAAGTCGTCTGGCGGGAAGGTGACGTGGATTCAGACTCGCGGCGCGGGCTTGCGCATCAGGGCGCAGACCGTACGGGCGATGACCTTACGCAGCTCGCGCCGGTCGACGATCATGTCGATCGCCCCGTGTTCCAGCAGGAACTCGGCGCGCTGGAAGCCCTCCGGCAGTTTCTCGCGCACGGTCTGCTCGATCACGCGCGGCCCGGCAAAGCCAATCAAGGCGCCGGGCTCGGCGATGATCACGTCGCCCAGCATGGCGAAGCTGGCCGACACCCCGCCCATGGTCGGATCGGTCAGCACCGAGATGAAAGGCAGCCGGTGTGCCGAGAGCTGGGTGAGCGCCGCGCTGGTCTTGGCCATCTGCATGAGCGACAACAGGCCCTCCTGCATGCGCGCGCCGCCGCTGGCGGAGATGCAGACGAAGGGCTGCTTGCCCTTGATGGCCGCATCCACCCCGCGCACGAAGCGCTCCCCCACGACGGAGCCCATGGACCCCCCCATGAAGCGGAACTCGAAGGCGGCCGCCACCAGCGGCACACCCAAGACCTTGCCGGCAACCACCACCAGGGCATCCTTTTCGCCGGTCTCCTTGGCCGCGTCGCTGAGCCGCTCGCTGTACTTGCGGCTGTCCTTGAAGCGTAGAGTGTCCACCGGTAGGACATTGGCGCCGATCTCCGTCTGCTCACCCTCGTCCAGCAGGAGCTCCAGACGCTTGCGTGCACCAATGCGGTTGTGATGACCGCACTGCGGGCAGACATGGGCGTTGTTGTCGAGGTCGGCGGCGTAGAGCACGGCCTCGCAGTTGGGGCACTTGCTCCACAGACCTTCGGGAACGGTCTTTTTCGCTGCCTCGACCCGGCGCTGGATCTTGGGCGGCAGGATCTTTTGGAACCAGCTCATGGTTGGTGAGGGGTGAGGGGTGAGGGGTGAGGCGTGAGGCGGTCCATACCCTCACCCCCGCTGGTCGATCGTGGCACGCATGCCGGCGACGAGGTTGCGCACGTTCTCCAACAGGGTCTCGCGCGGCGAGGTCTCGATCTCCTGGACGATGCGACTGCCGATGATCACCGCATCGGCGACCTCCGCCACGCGGCGGGCGGTCGCGGCATCGCGGATGCCGAAGCCCACCCCCACCGGCAAGCCGGTCCGTACGCGGATGGCCGGCAGCCGGCTCGCCACCTCGGCGATGTCCAAGTGGGCGGCGCCGGTGACCCCTTTGAGCGAGACGTAGTAGATGAAGCCGCTCGCCTGCCGGGCGACGGCCTCGATGCGCGCCTCCGGCGTCGTCGGCGAGAGCAGGAAGATCGCGTCCAGGCCGTGGCGACGAAGGGTGTCCACGTAGCCCTGTGCCTCATCTGGCGGGTAATCCACCGTCAACACACCATCCACGCCAGCACCGACGGCATCGCGTGCAAACGTTTCATGGCCCATCGCCTCGATCGGGTTGGCATAGCCCATCAAAACGACCGGGGTCAGAGCGTCGGTCTTGCGGAAGGCCTCGACCATCGCCAGCACCCGTCGCAGGCTGACTCCATGTTTCAGGGCCCGCTCCGAGCTGCGCTGGATGGTCGGGCCGTCGGCCATGGGATCGGAAAAGGGCACCCCCAGCTCGATGATGTCCGCCCCACCCTCGACCAGGGCGTGCATGAGCGGCACGGTGAGCGCGGGTTCGGGGTCGCCGGCGGTGATGAAGGGGATGAGGGCCTTGCGACCCTCGCCGCGAAGTCGGCCGAAGGCCTGGTCTATTCGGCTCATGGGGCAACTCAATGCGTAGGATTAGGCTTCGTCGTCTGACGGCGTGTCAACCAGTCATTGAACGATTTCTGGCTCTCTCCCGAGGCCTTGCCCAACAGCAAACCGACCAGACTGATGTCCTCGTCGAGGTCATCCCAGTGTATCCCCTCGCCCTGCCCGACCAAGCGCCAGCGTTTGCGTTCTTCAGGTGTTGCATGGACCAACCTCGGGTACCAGGACAGTGGAACATGGATCGTACGACCGTCATGCAGATCGACGCTCAAGGTGTCTTCCGACACTCGCACATCCACCGCCGTGGGGAACCCCGCCTCAATTCTCTCGACAGTAAGCATTCCAGGCATCCTGTAGTGCGGCACGTTGGTCATCAACTATGCGCTCAAGCCTAGCGATCTCCGGCCTGGCGTAACCTCTACTGTGCGCCAGACGCACCGGGTCAAGCCAAAACTTGGCCACCTTGTCTTCTCGTTCAATATGAACATGAGGGGGTTCATCGCAATCGCAAGAATAAAATATGCGGTAGGGGCCTATACGCTGTACGGTCGGCATTGCCTCAGAGACTGATGCCCGTCAGTGCGGCGACCGTGTTGATATCCTTGTCCCCCCGGCCCGATAGGTTCACCAACAGGACCCGGTCGCGCGGCAACGTGGGCGCCAGCTTGGCCGCATAGGCCAGGGCGTGGCTGGATTCCAACGCCGGGATGATGCCCTCGTAGCGGCACAGGTCGTGGAAGGCCTTGAGGGCCTCGTCGTCGGTCACGGCGACGTACTCGGCACGGCCGCTGTCCTTGAGCCAGGCGTGTTCGGGCCCCACGCCGGGATAGTCCAGCCCGGCGGAGACGGAGTGGGTCTCCAGCACCTGCCCGTTCTCGTCCTGCATGAGGTAGGAGCGGAAGCCATGCAGCACGCCCGGCGTGCCGGCCGACAGCGGTGCGGCGTGCTTGCCGGAGGCGAGCCCGAGCCCGGCCGCCTCGACGCCGATCAATCGCACCGCCTCGTCGGCGATGTAGGGGTGGAAGATGCCAATGGCGTTGGAGCCCCCGCCCACACAGGCGATCACCGCATCGGGCTGACGGCCCAGCATCGCCTGCATCTGCTCGCGGCATTCGCGGCCGATCACGCTCTGGAAATCCCGCACCATCATGGGATAGGGATGCGGTCCGGCGGCGGTGCCCAGCACGTAGAAGGTGTGGCCGACATTGGTCACCCAGTCGCGCATGGCCTCGTTGAGCGCGTCCTTGAGCGTCTTCGAGCCGGACTCCACCGGCACCACCGTGGCGCCCAGGAGCTTCATGCGATAGACGTTGGGGGCCTGGCGCTTGACGTCCTCCGCACCCATGTAGACCACGCACTCCATACCGAAGCGGGCCGCCACCGTGGCCGTGGCCACACCGTGCTGGCCGGCGCCGGTCTCGGCGATGACGCGCGGCTTGCCCATGCGCCGGGCGAGCAGGGCCTGGCCGACGGTGTTGTTGATCTTGTGCGCGCCGGTGTGATTCAGGTCCTCGCGCTTGAGATAGATCTGCGCCCCGCCCAGGGTCTCCGACCAGCGGCGGGCGTGATAGATCGGGCTCGGGCGTCCGACGTAGTGTTTGAGCTCGTGCTCGAACTCGGCCATGAAGGCCGGGTCTGCCTTGGCCCTCTGGTATTCGTGGGTCAGTTCGTCGAGCGCCGCCATCAGGGTCTCGGCGACGAAAATGCCACCATAAGGCCCGAAGTGCCCACGCGCGTCGGGCAGTTGAGTCAGCCCGCCCCAGGAGGGCGGGGCTTCCTCGCCACGAATTTGCGTGGGGCCTGCGGCCCCGGGCTGACGCTTCGTCTCGCTCACCCCGCCATACCTGGCTGCGTTTGCGCTCGACCCGTGGTCATAAAGCTGCATCGCGCACCTCTTGAATGAAGCGGCCGATCGCGGCCGCGTCCTTGATGCCGGGGCCCGCTTCGACCCCACTGGAGACGTCCACCGCCCAGGGCCGCACCTGCCGCACCGCCTGGGCGACGTTATCCGGCGTCAACCCCCCGGCGAGGATGACGGGTTTGGACAACCCCTCGGGGATGAGATTCCAGTCGAACCGCTCGCCGGTTCCACCGTGGCGCTGCGGGTGGTAGGCATCCAGCAACAGACCACGCGCCGTGCCATAGGCGGCCTCGAATTGTAGCAAATCAAGGCCGGGCCTGACGCGCACCGCCTTGATGTAGGGCACGCCGAAGCTGGCGCAGTATTCAGGGGTCTCATCGCCGTGAAATTGCAACAGGTCCGGGCGCAGGCCCTCGAGCACGGCCTCGACCTCTGCCCTCTCGGCATTCACGAACAGGGCCACGGTGCTGACAAAGGGCGGCAGCGCGCGGGCGATCCCCATCGCCTGGGCCAGCGTCACCCGCCGCGGGCTGGCCGGCGCGAACACCAGGCCGATGGCATCCGCCCCCGCGTAGGCGGCGGCCAGACCGTCCTCGACGCGGGTGATGCCGCAGATCTTGACGCGGGCTCCGACAACGTTCATGACAGCGGTGACCAACGCCCCGTCCTGCGCCAGGCTCAGCGCTCGGCGAAGGCGAAGGCAAAGACCCCGCCATTGGCCGTCTGGACGACCAAGCCCTGGGGTGTGGCGAGCATGGGGGCGACGATGGCGCTGCCGTCGGTCGCGGCGCGGGCGGCGAAGGCACCGGTCTCGCTGTCGAGCAGGTGGACATAACCCTGATAATCCCCCACCACGACGTAACGCCCCAGCGGCAGGGGCGTGTTGAGCTGGCGGTCACGCAGCTTGTCCTGTTTCCATGGGCTCACGCCGCGGTCGCGGTCGAAGGACTGCACGCTGTCGCTCGCGTCGGCGAGGTAGAGCTGGCGCGCGTCGCCCGCCACACCGCGCAGGGCCGAGACCTCGCGGCTCCACAGGTTCTGTCCGCTCAAGCGGTCGAAACAGGCCACGCGGCCCTGATAGGCAGCGGCGCAGACCTGACGCTCATTCAGCGAGAGCGCGCCGGTCACGTCGGCGATGCGCTCCAGTTCCGTTGCGCCGCGCGGCAGCGCCACGTTGGCCTCCCACAGGGGCGCACCGTTGGCGAGCGACAAGGCGACCAGGCGACCGCCCGGGAAACCGGCATAGACCGCCCGTGCGTCGGCGACGAGGCTGCTGGGCTCGCGCAGGGCCAAGGCTGGCAGGGCACGGCTGTAGACCCACCGCCGTCGCCCGTCGGCGGCGTCCAGGGCCCAGACCTTGCCGTCGTTGCCACGCGCGATGACCAGATTGCCCTGGACGATGGGCGGGGTGAGGATCTCGCCGCTCAACTGGGCGGTCCAGGCCGGTTGTCCGTCGGCCGTGCGCCAGGCGAGCAGCTCGCCCTTGGGGGTACCGACCAGGACCAGGCCTGCACCCACGCCGACCCCGCCGGAGAGGCGCTTACCGGACTCGACGCGGAGGAGCTCACGCCCGGTGGCGGCGTCGACCTTGACGATGCGACCCTCGCGACCGGCGGCATAGATCGCCTGGCCATCGCTGGCGGGCGTGAGGGCATAGGGCTGGCCCGGCCCGACGTTGAGGTCCCAGAGGCGGGTCAGGCGTGCCGTCTCCTGGAAGGCGGTGAGCTCGGCGGGTTTGACCTTGGGCGCCGCCCCCCCAAACCAGCCCCCCACCGTGCTGCACCCGGCCAGGGACAGCAGGCTGACGACCAAGGCGAAGTGCCCGAGGCTACGGCAAATGGGCAAGGCATTCATGCCGGCATCACCCCCCGAGCGCATCCAGCTTGATCTCGACCAGGGGCTTGAGGGCGCTGTTCGCGTCCATGGCCTTGAGGGCCTCCTGGTAGGCGGCGCGCGCCTCCTGCAGCTTGCCCTGCTCGATGAGCACATCGCCTTTGAGGTTGGCATACAGCGCCTTGTAGGCGGGCCCATGCGTCTCGTTGAGCAGGGCCAGGGCACCGGCGTAGTCCTTGCTGTCCAGGAGGATGGCGGCCAGACGCAGGCGTGCCAGGTCGCGGACACTCGCGTCGCGCGCCCGCTCCAGGGCATAGCGGTATTGCGCCTGCGCGCTCTTGAGATCGCCGGCCTCGAAATTGACCCGGCCCGCCAGCCAGGCGGCCGGGGTGGCATAGGCGGTGCGGGGGTAGTTCTCCATGATCTGGCCTGTGATGTCCTTCACCGCCTTGGTGTCGTTCAGCATCGCCGCCTGGACGGCGCGATCGAACAGCTGCGAGGCCTCGACCGCCTGGCGTTGAGTCCAGGTCTGCCAGCCACGCCAGCCGGCCACGGCGAGAAGGAAGACGACGAGGGCGGAAATGACCCATTTGCCGTTTTGCTTCCACCACGCCTTGAGTTCTTCGAGTTTTTCCTGTTCTTCAAGATCGAGTGCCATGCGCATTCCTAGGGTTGGGGGTGAGGGTGCGAGCGGGAAGCCTTCAGCAGCTCGGCCGCACGCTCGAGACCGACGCGCTGCTGCTCGCCGGCCTGTCGCAGGGGTTTCAGGCTCAACTCGCCGGCCGCGGCCTCGTCGTCGCCGATGATGACGGCGTAGAGTGCGCGGCTGGCGTCGGCCTTCTTCATCTGCGCCTTGAAGCTGCCGCCGCCACCGTGCAACACGACGTTCAGGCCCGCATCGCGCAGGCGCTCCCCGACCCGGAGGGCGAAACGGGCGGCGGCCGCACCGACATGCACGATGTAGGCGTCTGCCGGAGTCTCCTCGGCGACCCATGCGGATTCAGCCAGCAAGGCCAGCAGGCGCTCCACGCCCATGGCGAAACCACAGGCCGGGGCGGGACGGCCGCCGAGCTGTTCGACCAGGGTGTCATAGCGGCCACCGGCGCAGACCGTGCCCTGGGCGCCAAGGCGGTCGGTCACCCATTCGAACACGGTGTCGTTGTAGTAATCCAGACCCCGCACCAAGCGGGGGTTGACGCGATAGGGGATGCCGGCGTCGGCGAGCCCCTGGCAGACCGCGTCGAAGTGCGCCCGCGCCGGGGCGTCGAGCTCGTCCATCAGGCGTGGCGCCTCGGCGACCAGCGTCTGCATCGCCGGGTTCTTGGTGTCGAGGATGCGCAACGGGTTGCTGTAGAGCCGGCGCCGGGCGTCCTCGTCGAGGGCATCGAGATGGGCCTCGAAGTAGGCGATCAGCTTGGCGCGGTAGCGGGCGCGCGCCTCGGCCGCACCCAGGGTGTTCAACTCCAGCCGGATCGCCTCGGCAAGCCCCAGTTCGCGCCACAACCTTGCCGTCATGAGCAGGTGTTCGATGTCCAGCTCGGGGCCGGCGAAGCCCATGGCCTCCACCCCGACCTGGTGGAACTGGCGATAGCGCCCCTTCTGCGGCCGCTCGTGGCGGAACATCGGCCCCATGTACCACAGCCGCTTGCCCCCGTCGAACAGCAGGTTGTGTTCGATGGCGGCACGCACGCAACTGGCGGTGCCCTCGGGGCGCAGGGTGAGGCTCTCGCCGTTCAACTCGTCGATGAAGGTGTACATCTCCTTCTCGACGATGTCGGTGACCTCGCCGATGGCACGTTGGAACAGGCCGGTGTGTTCCAGGATGGGGGTGCGGATCTCGCGGTAGCCGTAAGCGGCGAGCCAGGCGCGCACACAGGCCTCGAAGCGCGCCCAGTGCGCGCTCTCGCCCGGCAGGATGTCGTTCATGCCGCGCACGGCGCGGAGGGCGGTGCTCATCGGGGGGTCAGTCGCCGCAGAGCGCGTCGGCCAGGCGCTGGGCCTCGGCGAAATCCAGGGTGCCTTCGTAGATCGCACGGCCGGTGATGGCGCCGATGATCCCCTCGTCGGCCACGGCGCACAGCCGCCGCACGTCCTCCAGGTTGGTGATGCCGCCGCTGGCGATGACCGGGATGGTCAGCGCCTGCGCCAGCTTCACCGTGGCCTCGATGTTGACCCCGCTCATCATGCCGTCGCGGCCGATGTCGGTGTAGATCACCGCCTCGACACCATAGTCCTGGAATTTCTGCGCCAGATCGATCACCTCGTGATGGGTCACCTTGGACCAGCCCTCCACGGCCACGCGCCCATCCTTGGCGTCGAGGCCGACGATGATGTGGCCGGGGAAGGCGTTGCAGGCATCGTGCAGGAAACCGGGGTTCTTCACTGCGGCGCTGCCGATGATCACATAGGTGATGCCGTCGTCGAGGTAGCGCTCGATGGTGTCCAGGTCGCGGATGCCGCCGCCCAGCTGCAACGGGATCTCGTCGCCGACCTCGTCGACGATGGCCTGGATGGCCGCCTCGTTGACCGGCTTGCCGGCGAAGGCGCCGTTGAGATCGACCAGATGCAGCCGGCGCGCACCGGCGTCGATCCAGCGGCGCGCCATTGCCGCCGGGTCTGTGGAGAAGACCGTGGCCGAGGCCATTTCCCCCTGTTTGAGGCGCACACACTGACCGTCCTTGAGATCGATGGCGGGGATGATGAGCATGGTAGGGTGTCGGGGATCAGGGATCAGGAATCAGGGATCAGCCCCCTCCCCCGCAGGCGGGGGAGGGGTTGGGGGAGAGGGGAACGGGCAAGACATTCATGTTCTGGTAAATCGCCTACGTGTCATGCCCGTTCGCCATCCCAGCGGACGAAGTTGGCCAGCAGTTGCAGGCCGTCGCGTGCGCTCTTCTCCGGGTGGAATTGGACGGCGAAGATGTTCGCGCGGGCGCAGGCGCAGACGAACTCATCGGGATAGCGGCTGTAGCCCACTGCCAGCGTGGCGTCACGTGGCACCACATAGTAGCTGTGCACGAAATAGAAGCGGGCCCCGTCGGCGATGCCTTGCCACAAGGGGTGGGCGACCTGGCGCACGTTGTTCCAGCCCATGTGCGGCACCTTGAGCCGCTGGCCCGCGGCGTCGCGCAGGTCCTCGGCGAAACGCACCACCCGGCCCGGCAGGATCCCAAGGCAGGCGGTCGGGCCCTCGTCGCTCGATTCGAACAGGACCTGCAGCCCCATGCAGATGCCGAGGAAGGGCTTTCTGCGGGCGGCATCGAGGATGGCATCGCGCAGGCCGCGGGCGTCGATCTCGGCCATGCAGTCGGGCGCGGCGCCCTGACCCGGGAAGACCACCCGGGTCGCGGCGCGTATGGTCTCGGGGTTGCCGGTGACGACCACTTGCGCCCCGGGGGCTACGTGCTCCAGCGCCTTGGCCACCGAGTGCAGGTTGCCCATGCCGTAATCGATGACGGCGATGTCCGGTCCGCTCACAGGCTCCCCTTGGTCGAGGGCACGGCCGAGCCCAGACGCGGATCGAGCTCCAGGGCCATGCGCAAAGCGCGGCCAAAGGCCTTGAACACGGTCTCGGCCTGGTGGTGGGCGTTGAGTCCGCGCAGGTTGTCGATGTGCAGGGTCACCCCGGCGTGGTTGACGAAGCCTTGGAAGAATTCGCGGATCAGGTCCACATCGAAGTCCCCGACCCTGGCGCGCGTGAAGGGCACGTGGAATTCCAAACCCGGCCGCCCCGAGAAATCGACCACCACGCGTGAGAGCGCCTCGTCCAGCGGCACATAGGCGTGCCCGTAGCGGCGTATGCCTTGCTTGTCGCCCACCGCCTGGCGCATGGCCTGGCCCAGGGTGATACCGACGTCTTCCACGGTGTGGTGGGCGTCGATGTGCAGGTCGCCGCGCGCCTCGATGTCCAGATCGATCAGGCCGTGGCGCGCGACCTGGTCGAGCATGTGTTCGAGAAAGGGTACGCAGATCGCGAGCCGGGCCGCCCCGCTGCCATCGAGATCGAGCTGGACCCGGACCTGGGTCTCCAGGGTGTTGCGGCTCACTGCCGCCTTGCGGGGGGAAGTCATGCGTGTTGTTCCAATTCGGACTTCAGGGCGGCGATGAAGCGCGCGTTCTCCTCGGGCGTGCCCACCGTCACGCGCAGACAGTCGGCGAGCAGGGGGTGCGCCCCGTGCAGGTTTTTGACCAGTACACCACGTCGCTTCAGTCCCTCGAATACCTCGCTTGCCGCGGGCAGGCGCATGAGCAGGAAGTTGGCCCGGCTGTCGTACACACGCACGCCCGGCAGCGCGCTGAGCGCTGCGGCCAGCCGCCCACGCTCGGCCACGATACGGCCGGCCTGGTCCTCCAGCACGTGCAGGCGCTCCAGGGCATAGACCGCGGCGCGCTGGGTCAGGACGTTGACATTATAAGGCAGGCGCAGCTTGTCGAATTGCGCGATCCATTCCGGGCGACCGACGAGATAGCCCAGACGCAGTCCGGCCAGCCCCAGCTTGGACAGGGTGCGCATCACCAGCAGGTTGTCGTGGTGAGGCAGGGCGTCGAGGAAGGACAGCCCGCCGGCGAAGGCGTGATAGGCCTCGTCCACCACCACCAGGCCGGACGCGGCGCGGAGGATGCGTTCCATCGCCGCGGCGTCGAAGGCGTTGCCGGTCGGGTTGTTGGGATAGGCGAGAAAGATCACCGCCGGCCGGTGCGCCGCGATTGCCGCCAGCAGGGCCCCCTCGTCCAGCGCGAAGTCGGGCGTGAGCGGCACGCCGACGTAGCGCATGCCGGCGAACTCGGCGATGAGCCGGTACATGACGAAGGAGGGTTCGACCGACAGCAGCACCGCCCCCGGCCGCGCCAGGGCCAGGGCGAGGATCTGGATCAGCTCGTCGGAACCGTTGCCCAACAGCAGCTCCAGCCCATCGGGTACGGCAAAGGCCCGCCGGAGCACGGCGCGCAGTGCCTCGGCCCGAGGGTCGGGATAGCGGTTGATGGGGGCATCGGCCAGCAAGGTGCTCAGCTCCGCGGCCATCTCGGACGGCAGGCGGTAGGGATTCTCCATCGCGTCGAGCTTGACCATGCCGCGCGCGTCCGCCACGTGGTAGGCGGCCAGGCGCAGGATCTCGGGACGGATCAGCTGCTCGGGGGACATGGAGGACAAGGGTAGAGAAAAGATGTGAGGAGGGAGAGAAAAGATGTTAGCGGTGAGCGTGGTCCAGTCGGAACACCGCCGGCCTCGACGGGGCTCAACCCCCGGTGCTGTGCCCCCCGTATTTGCGCTCCACGTAGGCCTGGACAATGGCTTGGAACTCCTCGGCGATGCGCTCGCCCTTGAGGGTGACGGTCTTCTCGCCGTCCACGTAGACCGGCGCGACCGGCGTCTCCCCCGTGCCGGGCAGACTGATGCCCACGTTGGCGTGCCGGCTCTCGCCAGGGCCGTTGACGACACAGCCCATCACCGCCACGGTCATCTCCTCCACCCCCGGATAGCGGCCGCGCCATTCCGGCATCTGGCCGCGCAGCCAGGTCTGGATGCGGTGCGCCAGCGCCTGGAAATAGGTGCTGGTGGTGCGGCCGCAGCCGGGACAGGCGGTCACCAGTGGGGTGAAGGCGCGGATGCCCATCACCTGGAGGATCTCTTGCGCCACCTGCACCTCCAGGGTGCGCGGCTCGTCCGGGCGCGGGGTGAGCGAGACGCGGATGGTGTCGCCGATGCCCTCTTGCAGCAACACGGCCAGGGCCGCGGTCGAGGCGACGATGCCCTTGCTGCCCATGCCCGCCTCGGTGAGCCCCAGGTGCAGGGCATAGTCGCAGCGCGCGGCGAGCTGCCGGTAGACCCAGATGAGGTCCTGCACGCCGGAGAGCTTGCACGACAGGATGATGCGGTCGCCGGGCAGGCCCAGCTCCTCGGCGCGGGCAGCGGACTCCAGGGTGGAAGCCACCACGGCGTGGCGCATGACCGCATCGGCCTCGATCGGATGCGCGGCGCGGGCGTTCTCGTCCATCATGCGCGCGAGCAGCTCGGGGTCGAGGCTGCCCCAGTTCACGCCGATGCGCACGGGTTTGTCGTGCCGTATTGCGAACTCTATGAGCTGGGCGAATTGTTCGTCACGCTTGGCGCCGCGTCCGACGTTGCCGGGGTTGATGCGCAGCTTGGCGAGCGCCTGCCCGCACTCCGGCACGGCGGCCAGCAGCTTGTGGCCGTTGAAATGGAAGTCGCCGATCAGGGGGACGTTGCACCCCATGGCGTCCAGGCGCTCGCGGATGGCCGGCACGGCCCGTGCGGCGTCGACGTTGTTGACCGTGATGCGCACCAGTTCCGAGCCGGCCTGCCACAGTTCGTACACCTGCTGGACGGTGGCGGTGACGTCGGCGGTGTCGGTGTTGGTCATGGACTGCACGACCACGGGCGCACCGCCGCCCACGGCCACATGCCCCACCCGCACCTGGCGGCTAGGACGCCGTATGATCGATTTATGGCTGGTCATGAGAGTGGCCGGGTTATTCGAGGGTGAGACGGGCGACCTTCTCGCCGATGAAAGGTTTGAGGTCTATGTTGTGACCGTTGTACACCAAGTTCACGTTGGCGGCATTGCCCACGACCAGCTTAAAAGGTGGCATACCGGAGACCACCTCGCTCGCCCCGGCGCGCACCAGCTTGGAAAAGCGCATGCCCTGGCTGTCGACCACCTGTATCCAGGCGTCCTCGGTCGGGCTGAAGCGCATCGAGACCTTGGTCGAGGCTGCCGGTTCTGCCGCATTGGCCTCGGGCGCACGCATGGCTGCCTGTCGGTCCGGTGCGGGCTCGGCCGCGCTGGTTGGGGATGCGGGCGGACGCGGGGGGGCGGCCGGTGCCTCGATGGGCGTGGGCGCAGGCGCGGCAACGGGGGGCGAGGCCGTGGGGGTCGGCTCCGTCACCGGCTCGGGTGCGGGGGCCGGTGGTGGCTCGGTCGCCTGCGGGCCCTGGTTCAGGGGCAGCATGGCGTCCTCGCCCTGACGCAACCAGGTGTAGAGCGCCGCCACGCCGCCGACGAACAGGGCGGCCAGCAGGAGCGGAAGCAACAGCCAACGGGCCACGGGTGAGCCGCCGAGGCGCACCCCAGCCGAGGGTGCGGTGATGGTCTGGGTCACGGTCACGCCGCCTGCACTGCGCGAGATCAGGGTCTCGGCGTCGAGATCGAGCAGACGCGCGTAATTGCGCACGAAACCCCGCACGAAGACCGGGTCGGGCAGGGCGGCCCAGTCCTCGGCCTCCAGGGCCTCGATCTGCCGGGGTGAGAGCTTGAGCCGCTCGGCCACCTCGTTGCGCGTGAGGCCTTTCGCCTCGCGGGCCGCTGCGAGGGTAGCCCCGAAGCCCGGCTCGAACCCGTGACTCACAGCGCACTCCCCGTCCTGTCGTACAGGCCCATGCGTAGCCAATAGGCCTCCTCGCTGTCAGGGAAGCGGCGCTCAAGCTGAGTGGCATAGCTCGACTCGCTCACGTGATCGCCGAGCTGGCGTTCGACCCGTACCCCCAGCCACAGACCGCGCGCATTGAGCTCGGCCTGGCTGGCGGCCTGTTTGAGCAGATTGCGCGCCTGGATGAGGCGGCCCTGTCGGGCATGCACGTCGGCAAGCGCCACCAGGGCGAGCGGCTGGTTCGGCGAGCGGCGCAGGGCCCGCTCAAGGTAGGACTCCGCCGCCGCCAGGTCGCCCTTCTGCAGACTGCACAGGCCTGCGTTCGTGAGCGCACGCTCTGGCGAGGCGTAGAGCGGGTTGGCCAGCGCCGCCTCGAACTGTTGCACGGCAGCGTCGATACGGCCCCGCTGGCAGAGGAACCAGCCATAGTTGTTGTGGGCCTCGGAATAGTTGCGCTGTAGGGCGATCGCCCGCCTGAAGCTGGCCTCGGCCTTGGCATCCTCCCTGAGCTCCGCATGCACCAGCCCCAACACGTTGTGGGCGGGCGCATAGTTCGCATCGGCGGCCAGGGCGATGTCGACCTCCTGCAGGGCGATGGCATGCTGGCCGCGGGCGTAGTAGAGGGCCGCCAGCTCGGTGTGGATGCGCGCGCGCGGGTTGTCGCGAGACTCCGTGGCCTCACGGCCGACCGAGGTTTCCGGCATCTGGGCACAGGCCGCGAGCAGCAGGCCCAGGACAAGCGCGGCCAGTCGCTTCATACCGGCGACCCCGCATTGGTTTCCAAGTCGCCCAAGCGACTTCTCGACGCTCCCCCCGCCCGCCCTGCGTGAGAGGGGCTGGGGGTGAGGGAGACGGGCATGACACGCACGCCTCCTGACGTCTGCTCCGGGTCATGCCCGTTTGCAAGCGTCATCCGACGCAGCACGCGACGCGAGCGGTCCTGCACTTGTCCCGCCAGTTGGCCGCAGGCCGCATCGATGTCGTCGCCGCGCGTCTTGCGCGTGGTGGTGATCAACCCGGCCGACTGCAGGATGGCGGCGAAGGCGCGCACCCGCTCCGGCGGCGAGCGGCGAAAACCGCTGTCGGGGAAGGGGTTGAAGGGGATCAGGTTGAACTTGCAGGGTACATCCCGCGTGAGCTCGATCAAGGCATGGGCGTGCTCGGGCAGGTCGTTCACCCCTTCGAGCATCACGTATTCGAAGGTGATGAAGTCGCGCGGGGCGTCCTCGACGTAGCGTCGACAGGCCGCCATCAATTCCTTCAGTGGGTACTTACGGTTGATCGGCACCAGCTCGTCGCGTAGCGCATCGTCGGGCGCATGCAGCGACACCGCCAGGGCCACCGGCATACGGCTGCGCAGCCGGTCCATGGCCGGGACGATGCCCGAGGTGGACACCGTCACCCGCCTGCGCGACAGGCCATAGGCATGGTCGTCCAGCATGATGGACAGGGCGGTGACCACGTTGTCGAAGTTGAGGAGGGGCTCGCCCATACCCATCAACACCACGTTGGAGATGATGCGCTCGCCTTTGGGGTCGCGCCCGAGCGCCTTGTTCGCCCACCAGAGCTGGCCGATGATCTCGGCCACCGTCAGGTTGCGGTTGAACCCCTGGCGGCCGGTCGAGCAGAAACGGCACTCCAGGGCGCAGCCCACCTGGGTGGAGACGCACAGGGTGCCGCGCCCGCTCTCGGGGATGAACACCGTCTCCACCTGGTTACCGGGTCCCACCTCAAGCAGGAATTTGCGCGTGCCATCGGCCGCCACCTGCTCGGCCACCAGGCGCGGCGGCCGGATCTCGGCCAGCGCGGTGAGCCGCTCCCGCAATGGCTTGGCGAGATCGGTCATCTGGCCGAAGTCCTCCGCACCGAAGTGATGCAACCAACGCATCACCTGCCGGGCGCGGAAAGGCTTCTCGCCGAGCGTCTCGAACCAGGCGGCAAGCCCCGGCAGATCCAGGTCGAGCAGGTTCAACGCGAGTAGATCTCAGAGGCGGGGAAGAAGTAGGCGATCTCCACAGCCGCCGTCTCCGGCGCGTCCGAGCCGTGCACCGCATTGGCATCGATCGACTCGGCGAAATCCGCGCGGATGGTGCCGGGCGCTGCCTTCTTCGGATCGGTCGCTCCCATCAGCTCGCGGTTCTTGGCGATGGCGTTCTCGCCCTCCAGGACCTGGATCATGACTGGACCGGAGGTCATGAACTCGACCAGGTCGTTGAAGAAGGGCTTGCCGCGGTGGACGGCATAGAAACCCTCGGCCTCGGCTCGCGACAGGTGCCGCATCTTGGCCGCCACGATCTTCAGACCGTTCGTCTCGAAGCGGGAATAGATCTTGCCGATGATGTTCTTGGCGACGGCGTCGGGTTTGATGATGGACAGGGTGCGTTCGATGGCCACTTCGTTCTCTCCGATGGTTTACAGGTGGACGCTCAGGTCCGCGTGAAACGGCTAACATAGCACGAAAAGCGCCGATCTTGAAGGCAGACAAGGACTTAGGCCGGGGTTGGCGCACGAGCCGGTGGGTGTCAGCCGAGGCATATGGCCACCCTGCCCTTGCGCGGTCGGACGCAGGCAGGGATGATGTTCGTCAGTCGAGGGAGAGCCAGGGGGATCTGAACACAGGCCAGGCGAAAAGTGCTTGTAGCAGTCTTCCCGCACGGATCAACGTCTTCAGCAACACAAGGGGATAGGATGGTCGAGACAACCCAGCAGGAGTCCACGCCAGAGGCGCTCAGGCGACGGGCACTCGTCCGGCTCGGCATCGCCGGGGGTATCACAGTACTTGCCTTGGCCGGCCTCTGGTGGCTGGACAAGGCCAAGACGCCCCCTGCCCGGGAGCCGCCCGCCGCGCCGGCGCCCATCGTGACCCCGCCGCCGACCCAGCCCCCGCCCAAGCCCCTCGCCCCCGAGCCAGCGCCAGCCCCCCCAGAGGCACCGCAGGAAGCGCCTGCGACCCCGTCCGTGCCGCCGCCCCCGCCCCGTGTGGAGAGCCCCGCCCCGCTGCCGCCACGCACAGTGCCAATGGCGCCGGCGCGTGAGACGGCTGCCGCCCGCGTCGCGGTCCCGCCTGCCCAACCGCCGGCACTTCCTGGGCCGCCTCAGGGCGAGCGCGTCTACGTCCTGCAACTGGGTGTCTTCAGCAACCCGGACAACGCCAAGCAGCTGGTCGAACGCCTCAACCGTGAGGGCATACGCGCCTACAGCGAGACGCGCGTACAGGTGGGGCCATTCGCCACCCGTGCCGAGGCCGAGCAGGCCCGTGCCGCCCTGCAGCGACTGGGCCTGTCCGCGGTCATCGCGCCCCAGGCTGCCACGCGATGACCAGACCTGCCTCGTCGGACTGGGCCTGGAACGCGCAGTCCACGCCGAGCCCGGCCACCCAGGCGAGCGCATCACCGGCATAGAGGAGGGGCAGGCGTTCCCGCTCCCAAGGCGGGATCGCCCGCTCCTGAAAGAGGTGCTTGAGGCTGCGCCGCGGCCGACGGCAGTCCGGACGCAGATGCTCGCCCCCCCGCCGCAGCCGCACCGTGACGGGGGCCTCGCGCAGACGGGCAAGGCTCAGGCCCTCGCCATGCGCCGGCGTGAAGGTGATCCAGCCCCCGGCGAATGGCAGGCGGGCCTCGCCGCGCCAGCTGACCATCGCCTCGGACACCCCAGATCGACCGGGCACGCGCTGTAGCCAGCCGCGCCAGACCCGCAGGGTGTCGCCGTCGAGGCGGAACTCGATGCGATTGTCCCGATCCGCGTGCATGAGCTGGTCGAGCAGGGCCTCGATCCGCCGCTCCGGCCAGCGACCCAGGCCTTCGCGGGCCAGGTACCCGCGCAGGAGATTCTTTGCGCGTGGCCGCGTCAGAGCAGTCAGCCTGGCGAGGGACAGGCCCTGCCCCGTGACGGCCTCGGCGGCGTCGCTCGCCGCGAGTTCTGCGAGCAGTTCTGCGCACTCGGCGTAATGCCGCGCCGCGCGCGTGAGGCTCTGGCGATAGGCGGGGAAGCGCCGCTCGATCTCGGGCAGCACCCGGTGCCGCAGGTGGTTGCGGGCGTGGCGGGTGTCGAGGTTGCTCTCGTCCTCGACCCAGGCGAGCCCCTGCGCGCGCGCATACGCCTGGATCTCGCGCCGACTCACCGCCAGCAGGGGCCGCAGCAGCCGCACGCGGCCACCTTCGATAGCACGCTCGACGGGCATCGCCGCCAGACCGTCCACGCCGCTGCCGCGCAGCAGGTTGAGCAGCACCGTCTCGGCCTGGTCGTCCTGTTGGTGGGCGAGGACCACATAGTCGGCGTCCAGCCCGGCGTAGACCCGGTAACGTGCCTGTCGCGCCGCCGCCTCCAGCCCCACCCCCGCTCCCACCACCCGCACCCGTTCCACCTTGAGCGGCACGCCGAGCCGTGTGCAAAGTTCCTGACAAAACCCCACCCAGGCATCGGCCTGAGGGGACAGTCCGTGGTGCACGTGCACAGCGCTGAGCACAAAGCCCCATTCCGGCTGCAGACGGTGCAGCAGATGCAGCAGCACGGTGGAGTCGAGCCCGCCTGAGAGGCCGACGCACAGCCGCATCTGCGGCAGGACCCGGCCGGCGAGCGCCTGCCGGACGGCGCTGAGGGGGTCGCCCCCCCCGCCACGTTCTGGGTCAGCCGGCGCGGGTTTCCTTGAACTTCCCATAGCCCATCAGGCGGGCGTAACGGTCGTTGAGCAGACCGTTCAGGGGGCGTTCGCGCAGCTGTTTGAGGGCGTCGCGCAGGGCGCCACGCAAATTCTCGGCCATGGTCTCGGGGTCGCGGTGGGCGCCGCCCAGGGGCTCCTCCACGATACGGTCGATGAGACCCAGGCTCTTCAGGCGGTTAGCGGTGATGCCCAGCGACTCGGCGGCGAGCGAGGCCTTGTCGGCACTCTTCCACAAGATGGAGGCGCAGCCCTCCGGCGAGATCACGGAATAGGTGGCGTACTGCAGCATCATCACGATGTCCCCCACCCCGATCGCCAGGGCCCCGCCCGAGCCACCCTCGCCGATCACCGTGCAGACGATGGGGGTCTTCAACTCGGCCATGACGTAGAGGTTGCGGGCGATGGCCTCGGACTGGCCGCGCTCCTCCGCGCCGATGCCGGGATAGGCCCCCGGCGTGTCGATGAAGGTCAGCACCGGCAGCTTGAATTTCTCCGCCAGCCGCATCAGCCGCAGGGCCTTGCGATAGCCCTCGGGGCGGGGCATGCCGAAGTTGCGCAGGAGCTTTTCCTTGGTGTCGCGCCCTTTCTGGTGGCCGATCACCACCACCGGCTCGCCGTCGAAACGGGCGATGCCGCCGACGATGGCCGGGTCGTCGGCGAAGGCGCGGTCGCCGTGCAGTTCCTGGAAATCCGAGGTCAGCCGCTGGATGTAGTCGAGGGTGTAGGGCCGCTGCGGGTGCCGCGCCACCTGCGCGATCTGCCAGGCGGTGAGCTTGGCGTAGATCTCCTTGGTCAGGGCCATGCCCTTCTTGCGCAGGCGTTCGATCTCCTCCGAGATGTCCAGCGCGGCCTCGCCCTGCACCTCGGACAGCTCCTCGATCTTCGCCTCCAGTTCGGCGATGGGCTGCTCGAAATCGAGATAGGTCGTTTTCATCGTCAGGGTGAACAGACAGCGGTCACTCGCACGACGCCGCCCGCCGGCGAGTCGCACACGCATCTCACGCCATCCGGCGGCCAGCGGCGGCCCGTGGTGTGATGGCGGGGCGTGAAGCGGGTTTTATCCGTGGTGATGGCCGCCCGGGCCGTGTGCATGGCCGTGGGCGATCTCCTCGACTGAGGCGGGACGCACGTCTTCCACCCGGCAGTGCACGCGCAGCGTGCGGCCGGCCAGGGGATGGTTGCCGTCGACGACGACCTTGCCGTCGGCCACGTCGGTCACGGTGTAGATCATCCGGTGTTGACCGTCCTCGGTGGCCCCTTCGAACTGCATGCCGACACGCACATCGTCCGGGAACAGATGCGCCGGCTCCAGCCGCACAAGGTCGGCGTCGTACTCGCCGAAGGCATCGTCCGGCTCGAGCACCACGTCCACCTCGTCGCCGGTGAGCTTGCCCTCCAGGGCCGCCTCGACCTTGGGGAAGATGCCGTCATAGCCGCCGTGCAGATACACGGCCGGCTCGGCGGCGCTGGCCTCCTCCAGCAGCTGACCCTCCAGGGTGCTCAGACGGTATGAGAGGCTCACCACGGTATTCTTGCTGATGTTCACTTCACAGCTCCTTGACGAGTTGCAGGACCTCGTGGGCATGCCCCTTGGGGTTGATGCCATACAAGGCATGACGGATGACGCCCGAGCGGTCGATCACGAAGGTCGAGCGTTGCACGGTCTCGCGCATGACGCCGTCGACCTCCTTGTTGACGAGGACGCCATACTGCCGACAAACGTTGCAGTCCCGGTCGGCCAGCAGGCGCACGGTGATGCCGTGCTTGTCGCGAAACTCCCCGTGGCTGATGCAGTCGTCGCGCGACACCCCCAGGACCACACAGCCATGCCGCGCGAACTGGTCCTCCAGATCGCTGAATTCGATCGCCTGTGCGGTGCATGCAGGCGTATTATCACGCACATAGAAGTACAGCACCACGTTGGCACGGCCACGATACTCGGACAGGGTGGCGATCTCCATGTCGGCATCGGGCAGTTCGAAGTCAGGCGCGGGGTCGCCCGCTTTGAGCATGTTGAGGTCTCCTGCTGCGGCTGTTTGGGCTGAGTCCATACCTTCCCGATTATAGAATCCCGTGAAAACCCGGCGTAAAGAATTGCGACCCGATCGCGAAACCCTGCTCGGTGGCCTCGCACCGGCGGACTTCCTCCGCGAGTACTGGCACAAGAGGCCGCTCCTCATCCGCCAGGCCGTGCCGGACGTCGTCGGCCGTCTGAGCCCTGTCGAGCTGCGTCGGCTCGCCATGCGTGAAGACTGCGAAAGCCGCCTGGTGCGTCACGCACGCGGCCGCTGGTCCCTCGATTACGGGCCATTCACCGCCGCGGCGCTCGATCGGCTGCCCCGGCGCGGCTGGAGCCTGCTCGTGTCGGGCGTGGACCACCACCTGCCCTATGCGGCGGCGTTGCTGCAGTCCTTCGGATTCGTGCCCTATGCCCGCCTCGACGACGTGATGGTGAGCCTGGCACCGCCCGGCGGCGGGGTCGGCCCCCACTTCGATTCCTACGACGTCTTCCTGATCCAGGGCCACGGCACCCGGCGCTGGGAGATCGCCGAGCAGGACGACCTCGAACTGGTGGAGGACGCCCCCCTGCGCATCCTCAAACGCTTCACACCGCAACAGTCCTGGGTGCTGGAACCCGGCGACATGCTCTACCTGCCGCCCCGGCTGGCGCACAACGGCGTGGCCCTGAGTGAATGCATGACCTGGTCGGTGGGTTTTCGCGCCCCGAGCCACCAGGAGATTGCCAGCGCCTTCCTCGATTATCTGCAGGAGGGTTTGAACATCGAGGGGCGATATGCCGACCCCGATCTTGAGGTGCCGAGCCACCCGGCCGCCCTGCCGGCCGCGATGATCGAACGCCTGGGCGCCGTGATCGACGGTATCCGCTGGTCGCGTGACGACATCGTCGATTTCCTCGGGCGTTACCTGAGCGAACCCAAGCCCAATGTGTTCTTCGAGCCGCCGCGCCGAGCCATGGGGCGGGAACGCTTCACGGACAAGGTCGGCACCGAAGGGCTACGCCTCGACCCGCGCACGCGCATGCTGTTCCATGGGTCGACCTTTTACATCAACGGCGAGCGTCTGGTCGTCCCCGTGGCGAACAGGCGCGTACTGGTCGAGCTGGCCGACCGGCGTGCCCTGCCACCGAAAGCATTGCCGGACACCCTCCTGGCCGTGCTGTACGATTGGTACAAGTCCGGCTATCTCTGGCCCGGAGCATGTCCGCCCGCTGTCTCATGACAATCCCCCAGTCAGCCCGAGGCAGTCATGTCCTCGCTGTGGCCTACGACCCAGCCTTGATTCCCAACGGATCCTCACGGTCATTTTCCCTGGCGTCTGTTGCAAAAAAGACGCAGCCCTGTCGAAGCCACCCGGTCCGAAAGACAAAAATTCTTGTGCCTGTAGATTTCGTATGGCGTTTTGTTAAAATTCAACGCCGATCGGTGCCGCGTGCACCGGTTGCATTGAAGGGTCATTTGATCAACTTTACCAAGGGAACATCGATGAAATACTCCGTCCTGCTCGCTGCCCTGTTGGCTGTCTCTCTGTCTGCTTGCGGCAAGAAAGAAGAGCCCGCGCCCGAGGCTGCTGCCCCGGCTGCTGAGGCTCCTGCTCCGGCCCCGGCCCCCGCGCCCGAGGCTGCTCCGGCCCCCGCGCCCGAGGCTGCTCCGGCCCCGGCGCCCGAAGCTGCCCCGGCTGCTCCCGCCGAGCCGCCCAAGCAGTAATCCTTACGGGCTTTCGCCCAAAAAAGCCGGCCTTTGGCCGGCTTTTTTATGCCATCGCACCGTTGTGGACCGCCTGACGCCGCTGTCGCGCGTTTCGACACCCTTGCCCGGTCCATCACTGCAAACGCCGCGCTAAGCCCATGATTCGTCTGGCCTCGCCTGCCTGGCACGGCACATGCTCCAGTCCAGCCAGGCAATCTTCCGGAGCACACGATGAAGCATGGCACACACGCCCTCGCCCTGGCGATCTCTCTGGGCATCAGCCAGGCCTGGGCCCTGGCCATCTCGGTGGACGGCAACCTTAACGACTGGGGGATCAGCCCCTCGACCTGGCTGCCCTCCGACCCGCGCATCCATCACAAAATCGAGGACCAGACGGGCAATGCCAACGCCTATCTCGGACCCGGCTGGGGCGGCCAGGCCTATGACGCGGAGGCGATGTACGCCTTGATCCAGGGCAACCGTCTCTACGTGGCAATGGCGACGGGTCACGATCCGCGCACCCTGCACAAGCCCAGCGCCAACAGCTACGGTGCCGGTGACTTCTTCCTCGACTTCGGCAAGAACGGCACCTACGAGGTTGCCATCAACATCAACCACAAACTGCCTACTGGCTTCGAGAGCACCTTTACCGAGGGCGGGGTCTACAAGGGTAACCTCGTATGCCGTTGGGCTGTTCCAGGAGACGGATCCTGGGTACCCCGTCTCCCCGGCCTGGCGACCGGCCTATCTGACCGCAGGCGACTATCTCGGGCTTGCCGAGTTGGCCTACACCACCACCCCGACCACGGGATGGGGACAGTGGACAGCGGACAAGCACTACTTCTACGAATTCAGCGTCGGCCTCGACCTGCTCCGGACCGCGGGCTGGGACGGCAATCCCTTCAACATCCACTGGACCATGAACTGCGCCAACGACACGATCTGGGTCGACCCGCCCACCCCGAACGACGTCCCGGCACCGAGCACCCTGGCCCTGCTGCCGTTGGGCCTGATCGGGCTGGCCGCCCTACGCCGCCGGCCGCTGCGATAACCAGTCTGAGATGCGAGCGACCGCCTCGACAAGCCTGGCGCGGTCGGTGGTGTAGGCAAAGCGCACGTGGCGGCCGGTGTCATGCCGGCCGAAATCGCGGCCGGGGGTGATAGCGACCCCAGTCTCCTCCAATAGGCGCCGGGCGAAGGCCTCGCCATCGCCGGCCAGCTCGCCCAGGCCCGCATAAACGTAGAACGCCCCCTCGGGCCGGACCGGGACGTCGAAGCCCAGGCGTTCCAGCGCAGGCAGCAGCATCTCGCGCCGCGCCCGCAACTCCGCCTTGTAGCCGGACAGGATCGCCAGGGTTTCCGCATCGAAGGCGGCCAGGGCGGCGTGCTGGGCCGGTGTGGGTGCGGCGAGGAAGAGGTTTTGCGCCAGGCGCTCCACCGCCGGCATCAGCGACTCGGGTGCGATCAGCCAGCCCAGGCGCCAGCCGGTCATGCACCAGTATTTGGAGAAGCTGTTGATCACCAGCACCTCCTCACCCAGCGCAGCCGCGCTCGGCTCGTCGCGGTCGTGGATGAGCTCGTGATAGATCTCGTCCACCAGCAGCCAGCCGCCGCGCGCGCACACCTGCGCGTGGATGGCGGCGAGTTCCGCCGGTGCGAGCACCGTGCCGGTGGGGTTGCCCGGATTGGCCACCAGCACGCCGCGCGTGCGCGGACCCCAGTGACGGGCGACGGCCTCGGCGGTGAGTTGGAAGCGGCTCGCGGCATCCACCGGCACCCCCACCGCCTGCACCTCCAGCAGCCGGGCGAAGTGGCGGTTGCAAGGATAGCCGGGGTCGCTCATGAGCAGTTCGTCACCAGGGTCGAACAGGGCGGCGAGGGCCAGGAGCAGCGCGCCAGAGGCGCCCGGCGTGACGGCGATGCGTTCGGGCGCCACCGTCACCCCATAACGCTGGTGGTAGTATCCGGCGATGGCGGCACGCAGCTCGGGCAGCCCCAGGGCCGGCGTGTAGCGGGTCTGGCCGGCCTGCAGGGCGCGCAGACCCGCCTCGACGATGGGCGCCGGCGTCGGAAAGTCGGGTTCCCCCACCTCCAGATGGATCACGTCGCGGCCCGCCGCCTGCAGGGCCTGCGCGCGCGCCAGGATGTCCATCACCCGGAAGGGTTCGATCTCGGCCGCACGCCGGGCAGAGGACGGTGCACCGGCGGCCGGGTGCCGGTACCGGTCGGCCGACTGCTGTCCCCGGTCTTCGGTCATCCGGAAAGGTGCGTCTCGATGAACTCGCGCACGAAGTGCTCGGGCCGGGCGCTGTGGAAACGGGCGCGCTCCTCGCCGTCCTTGAACAGTAGCACGGTGGGGAAGCCACGGCAGCCGTAGCGGCCGGCGAGCTTCATGTTCTCGCCCGCGTCCACCTCCACCTTGGCCAGGCGCACGCGCCCCTCGTAGCGCGGAACGACGCGCTGCAACACGGGCGACAGGGCATGGCAGGGGCCGCACCAATCGGCCCAGAAATCGACCAGGACGATGTGGTCATGCGAGGCCTCGATCACATCGCGCTCGAAGTGGTGCAGATCGGTGTCGAAGATGCAGCGGTCGCAGACCTCGCGTTCGTGCCGGTGGTCGTGGTGTTGCAGGGTCATGGGGATGCGTGCTCCTGTCTGTGCAAGGGGTCCTGGCGAAAGTAGCGGCGCAGCTGGGCGTATACCGCCGGGTAGGCGGCAGCGAGGGCCTGCGGCCACTCGAAGAAGTACTCGGTCAGCACGGCGAAGAACTCGGCCGGACTCTCGGCGGCATAGGGGTCGATCTCGGTCTCCTCCCCCGTATCGACGCGACGGCAGAAGTCGTCATAGGCGGCGGTGAACGCGGCCGCCCATTCGGCCACCCGCATGTCGCCGGGCAGGGCCGGCAAGCCATCGACGGCGCCATTGGCCATGTCCAGCTTGTGGGCGAACTCGTGGATCACCACGTTGTAGCCCTCGCCGCCGCCGCTCGCTGCGACGTCGTCCCAGGACAGGACGAGGGGGCCGCCCTCCATCGCCTCGCCGGCGCGCACGTGCCGGACGTGGTGCACCACGCCGGCCTCATCGGTCTCGTGGCCGTCATGGATGAACTCGCCCGGATAGACCACGATCTCGCGCCAGTCGCCATAGGCCGCGGGGGTGAGCGCCAGCACCGGCAGGGCGGCGAAGGCGGCGATGGCGGTGCGCATGTAGGTGTCCACCTCGGTCCCACCAGCGCCGCTGAAGTCCTTGTCGGCTAGGATGCCGAGCGCCCGCTCGCGCAGCCGTTCGACCTCCGCCGCCGTCAGGCCGGCGAACACCGGCAGCGCCAGCACCTCGCGCCAGGCGGTCTCATCCAGCGCCGGTTGAGTCCGCCCGAACAAGGCTGAGAGCAACCCACCCCTCACGCCTCACCTCTCACCGCTCACGCCTCAGCCCCCCGCGCCGCGCGTTTGCGCTCGTGTTCCTTCAAATGGCGCTTGCGCAGGCGGATCGATTTGGGGGTGATCTCCACCAGCTCGTCGTCCTCAATGAACTCCACCGCCCGCTCGAGGGTGAGCTCGATCTGTGGCGTGAGGTCGATGGCCTCGTCCTTGCCGGCGGCGCGGATGTTAGTGAGCTGCTTGGTGCGCACGGGGTTGACGGTGAGGTCGTTGTCGCGGCTGTGCACGCCGATGATCATGCCCTCGTAGACGGGGTCGCCCGGGCGCACGAACATGCGGCCGCGCTCCTGGAGCTTCCACAGGGCATAGGCCACCGCATTGCCGTCCTCGGCCGAGATCAGCACGCCGTTGCGTCGCCGCGGCATATCCGGACGCAGCGGCCCCCAGTCGTCGAAGATGTGGCTCATCAGGCCGGTGCCGCGCGTGAGTGTGAGGAACTCGCCCTGGAAGCCGATCAGCCCCCGGGCCGGGATGCGGTACTCCAGCCGTACCCGTCCCTGGCCGTCGGGCACCATGTCAAGGAGCTCGCCGCGCCGCAGGCCGATCTCCTCCATCACCGCGCCCTGGTGCGCCTCCTCCACGTCCACGGTGAGCAGCTCGTAGGGCTCCTGGCGCTCGCCGTCCATCTCGCGCGTGACCACCTGGGGGCGCGAGACCGCCAGCTCATAGCCCTCGCGCCGCATGTTCTCCAGCAGGATGGTCAGGTGCAGCTCGCCACGGCCGGAGACCTTGAACACGTCGGTGTCGGCGGTGTCCTCCACGCGCAGGGCCACGTTGGTGTTCAGCTCCTTCATCAACCTGTCGCGCAGGTTGCGGCTGGTCACATACTTCCCCTCACGGCCGGCGAAGGGCGAGGTGTTGACCTGGAAGTTCATCGACAGGGTCGGCTCGTCCACGGTGATCATGGGCAGGGCCTCGGGCCGCTCAGCGTCGGCCAGGGTGGCGCCGATGGCCACGTGCTCGATGCCGGAGACGATGACGATGTCACCGGCCTGGGCCTCCTCAACGGGGATGCGCTCCAGCCCCCTGAAGCCCAGCACCTGGCCGACCTTGGCCTTCTCCTGGAAGGTCTCGCCCATCAGCACCATCACCTCCTGGCCGGGCTGTAGGCGCCCGCGGCGCACACGGCCGATCCCCAGGCGGCCGAGATAGTTGGAATAGTCCAACGCCGCGATCTGCATCTGCAGCGGCGCATCGACCGCGTCGGCCGGCGGTTCGACGTATTCCAGGATGGCCTCGAACAGGGCCCGCATGTCCTGTGCCGGCTGGCTCAGGTCGCGGGTCGCCCAGCCCTGAAGCGCCGAGGCGTACACCACCGGGAAGTCGAGCTGTGCCTCGCTGGCCCCCAGCTTGTCGAACAGGTCGAAGGTCTGGTTCACCACCCAATCCGGCCGAGCCCCGGGCCGGTCCACCTTGTTGACGACGACGATGGGGCGCAAGCCATGCTGCAGCGCCTTGCGGGTGACGAAGCGGGTCTGCGGCATGGGCCCCTCGACGGCATCCACCAGCAGCAGACAGCCATCGACCATGCCCAACACGCGCTCCACCTCGCCGCCGAAGTCGGCATGGCCGGGGGTGTCGACGATGTTGATGCGCGTGCCGCGGTAGTCGATGGCGGTGTTCTTGGCCAGGATGGTGATGCCCCGCTCGCGCTCCAGGTCGTTCGAGTCCATCACCCGCTCGGAGACCTGCTGGTGCGCGGCGAAGGTGCCGGATTGCTGGAGCAGTTTGTCCACCAGGGTGGTCTTGCCGTGGTCGACGTGGGCGATGATGGCGATGTTGCGCAGCCGTCGGGACATGAATATTAGTGATCACTTAAAGACCGGGCATTCTAACACCGAGCACCGTATCGCCCATCCATTCCTCAGCCCTGCAACGCAAGGCCGCCGGGCGGGGTTAACATTGAGCCCTCGCTGCCACCCTTCCGCGTACGGCCCTCATGCGTCTTCTCGCCCTGTGCCTCGCCCTCCTCTCCCCCGCGCTGGTCTGCGCCGCGGACTGGCTCTATCTGACGTATCCCGGTGACACCCTGAGTCAGATCGGGGTGAAGTACCTCAAGAACTGGCGCGACTGGCCCAAGGTGATGCAGCACAACAAGATCCCGCACGACCGCGTGCTGCCGGCCAACACCCGCATCCGCATCCCGGTCGCGCTGCTGCGCGTGGACCCCGCCCCGGCGGTGGTCACCCATGTCGCTGGCAACGTGCGGGTCAAGCCCGCGGACGGCAACTTCCGCCCCCTGGCGGTGGGTGAGCGCATCACCGGCGGCGAGACCGTCCTCACCGGCCCGCGCAGCTTCGCCAGCATACGCCTGGCCGACGGCTCGGTGATCAACCAGCAGCCCTCTTCGCGCCTGACCTTCGGGCGGCTGGCCGCCTATGGCGAGACCGGCATGGTGTCCACCGAGCTCAACCTCGAGGACGGCCGTCTGGAGGCCAATGCCAGCCGTCAGGTGGGGCCGGCCGGCGGCATGCAGGTGCGCACCCCCGTGGCAGTGGCCGGTCTGCGCGGCACCGCCTTCCGCCTCAACATGGACGGCGAGGCCAAGACCCTGCGCGGCGAGGTGCTGGAGGGGGCGGTGGGGGTTGCGGCACGACGCAAAGAGGTGGTGCTCGGCGCGGGCCAGGGCACCGTCACCCAGGCCGGCCGCCCGCCCGAGGCGGCGCGGTCCCTGCTGCCGCCGCCTGAGGTGATCGCCCTGCCCAGCCGCATCCGCGCCCTGCCCATTCGGTTTTCCTGGCAGCGCGACCCCAAGGCCCGCGCCTGGCGCGCGCAGATCGCCGCCGATCCGGGCTTCAGCGCCCTGCTGCTGGAAACCCTGACCGACGTGCCCGTGGCCGAGTGGGAGGGCGCCCTGCCCGACGGCCAGTACTTCCTGCGTCTGCGCGCCGTGGACGCGGACGGTCTGGAGGGTCTCAACCGCGACCATCCCTTCGAACTCGACCTGCGCCCCATGCCGCCCCAGCCGAGCGCACCCACGCCCGGCCAGCGCAGCTATGACGGCAATGTGAGCTTCGCCTGGAGCATGCCCGAGGAGGCGCATGGCTTCCTGCTGCAACTCTCCCCCCACCCGCATTTCGCAGAGAACGTGCGCGAGGTCCGTTTGGGCGCGGTGACCCGACATACCGAACAACTGCCACCGGGCACCTGGTACTGGCGCATGGCCAGCCTCAACGACAAGGGCGAGCGCTACCTCTGGGGCAACCCCCAGTCCTTCGAGGTCCGCCCCTTGCCGGCCGCGCCGGCGCCCGGCGAGGTCCGCACAGAGGACGGCCGCGTCCACCTGGCCTGGCTCGCCGTGGCCGGAGCCGCGCAGTATGAGCTGGCCGTCGGCAAGACGCCTGCGCTCGAGGCCCCCCTCATCCAACGCCGGCTGGACGCGACACGGACCCAGATCGAACTCCAGGCCGGCCGCTATCACTGGCGCGTGCGTGGCCTGGAGGCCGACGGCCAGGCCGGTGCCTGGAGCCAGGCGAGCCCCATCGTCCTGCCGCCCGAAGCCCCCTCCGCCTTGCAGGCCCGTATCGATGGCCCGGTCATCGATCTGCAATGGCAGGGCCGGGCCCCGGCCTACCGGGTCGAGATGGCCGCCGACGCGGCCTTCACCCGCGTCGTACAACGCGCGGAGACGACCGCGCCGCGGGTGCAACTGGCCAAACCCAAAGCCGGTGAGTATCGGCTCCGGGTCATCGCCCTGGGGGATGATCAGGTGGAGAGCCCGCCCAGCCCGACGCTCACACTGGAGGTGCGTCAGCTCGTCCCCTGGTGGCTAATCCCCTTCTTCCTCCTGCCGATCGGGTTGTGAACGACGGTAGGCGCGACGAAAGCCGCGACCGCCGACGGTGGGCCATACCAACGTAACCGACCGACAAGGGGTCGACACACCCCTCAGGACGGGATCAAACGCTGTGCGACGGCCAGGCAGTCGCGTGCGGCATTCAGGGCCTGTTGTGCATCCTCGCGGGTGTATTCCCGTGTCGGGATGAACTTGATGTCGCCGTAGAAGGCGCGTTCCCGTTCCCGACGCAACTGTGCGGATATCTCCGCCAGGCGTCCGATTTCACAGCGGATCGGCTCCGGGAATAGGGTCGCCTCTTGCAACAGGATGGGTCCGACGTCATGCCATTTCGGCGGGTCGACCCCGACCTGACGCAGCATGGCCTTGAGGGCCCGCTCGACCAGCTCCTGGGCCTCGCGGATGACGTCAGACCAGGCCTCCTCCTGCATGAAGAGTTCCAAGGCCTTGAGTCGAACGACCGCCTTGGCTAGATAGCTGCGGGCCAGCTCGCTGGCGGTCACAGCAC
>JAKADY010000054.1 GCA_021826065.1 Pseudomonadota bacterium | reverse complement strand
GCCATGGTCCACGTGCCCAATCGTCCCCACGTTCACGTGCGGTTTCGTTCGCTCAAACTTTTCCTTGGCCATTTGCTTCTACCTCATCACTTCTTGCTGTTGATCACGGCTTCCGCGACGTTCTTCGGCGCCTCGGCGTAGTGTTTGAATTCCATGGAGTAGGTGGCGCGCCCCTGCGACATGGAGCGCAGGTCGGTCGAATAACCGAACATCTCCGCCAGCGGGACCTCGGCCTTGATCGCCTTGCCGCCGGGCAGGTCCTCCATGCCCTGGATGATGCCGCGACGGCGGTTCAGGTCGCCCATGACGTCGCCCATGTATTCCTCGGGGGTCTCCACCTCGACGGCCATCATCGGCTCGAGCAGGACCGGGTTGGCCTTGCGCATGCCGTCCTTGAAACCCATGATCGCCGCCATCTTGAAGGCCTGCTCCGAGGAGTCGACCTCGTGGTAGGAGCCGTCGAACAGGGTGACCTTGACGTCGACCACCGGGAAGCCGGCCAGCACGCCATTGTTCATGGCCTCCTGCACGCCCTTGTCCACCGCGGGGATGTACTCGCGCGGCACCGTGCCGCCCTTGATGGCGTCGATGAACTCGTAGCCCTTGCCCGGCTCGTTCGGCTCCAGTTTGAGCCAGACGTGGCCGTACTGGCCCTTGCCACCCGACTGCTTGACGAACTTGCCTTCGGACTCGACGGCCTTGCGGATCGCCTCGCGGTAGGCCACCTGGGGCGCGCCGACGTTGGCCTCGACGCCGAACTCCCGCTTCATGCGGTCGACGATGATCTCCAGGTGCAGCTCACCCATGCCGGAGATGATGGTCTGGCCCGACTCCTCGTCGGTGCGCACGCGGAAAGAGGGGTCCTCCTGCGCCAGGCGGTTCAAGGCAATGCCCATCTTCTCCTGGTCGGCCTTGGTCTTGGGTTCCACGGCCACGTGGATGACCGGCTCGGGGAACTCCATGCGCTCCAGGATGATGGGCTTGTCGACGGCGCACAGCGTGTCGCCGGTGATGGCCTCCTTGAGGCCCACCGCGGCGGCGATGTCGCCGGCGCGCACCTCCTTGATCTCTTCGCGGTTGTTGGCGTGCATCTGCAGCAGACGGCCGATGCGCTCCTTCTTGCCCTTGACCGAGTTGAGCACGGTGTCGCCGGAGGTGAGCACGCCGGAATAGACGCGCAGGAAGGTCAACTGGCCGACATAGGGGTCGGACATGATCTTGAAGGCGAGCGCGGCGAAGGGCTCGTCGTCGCTGGCCTTGCGCTCATCGGGCTGCCCCCCTTCCGTCTCCCCCTTCACCGGCGGGATGTCCACGGGTGAGGGCAGGTAATCGATGACGGCGTCGAGCATGGCCTGGACACCCTTGTTCTTGAAGGCGGAGCCGCACAGCATCGGCACGATCTCGCCGCTGATGGTGCGCGCGCGCAGCGCCTGCTTGATCTCCGCCTCGCTGAGCTCACCCGTCTCCAGGTATTTGTTCATGAGCTCTTCGTTTGCCTCGGCCGCGGCCTCGACCATCTTCTCGCGCCACTCCTGGCAGGTGTCGACGAGATCGGCGGGGATGTCCCGGTATTCGAAGCGCATGCCCTGGGTGGCCTCGTCCCAGATGATCGCCTTCATCTTGACGAGGTCGACCACACCCTGGAACTTGTCCTCGGCGCCGATGGGCACCTGGATGGGCACCGGGTTTGCCTTGAGGCGGCTGCGCATCTGCTCATAGACGCGGAAGAAGTTGGCGCCGGTGCGGTCCATCTTGTTGACGAAGGCGAGCCGCGGCACCTTGTATTTGTTGGCCTGACGCCACACCGTCTCGGACTGCGGCTGCACGCCGCCAACGGCACAGTAGACCATGCAGGCCCCATCGAGGACGCGCATGGAGCGCTCCACCTCGATGGTGAAGTCGACGTGGCCCGGGGTGTCGATGATGTTGATGCGGTGCTCGGGATAGGACTGATCCATGCCCCGCCAGAAGCAGGTGGTGGCGGCGGAGGTGATGGTGATGCCGCGCTCCTGCTCCTGCTCCATCCAGTCCATGGTGGCGGCGCCGTCGTGCACCTCGCCGATCTTGTGCGACACGCCGGTGTAATAGAGGATGCGCTCGGTCGTGGTGGTCTTGCCGGCGTCGATGTGGGCCGAGATACCGATGTTGCGGTAGCGCTCGATGGGGGTCTTGCGTGCCACTTTGAACCTTTCTCCGTTCAGAACCGGAAGTGCGAGAAGGCCTTGTTGGCCTCGGCCATGCGGTGCACCTCTTCACGCTTCTTCATGGCGCCGCCGCGGCCCTCGGCGGCATCGAGCAGCTCGCCCGCCAGGCGCTGACCCATGGACTTCTCACCACGCTTGCGCGCCGCCTCCTTGAGCCAGCGCATGGCCAGCGCGGAACGGCGCGCCGGACGCACCTCGACCGGGACCTGGTAGTTGGCGCCACCGACCCGGCGCGACTTGACCTCGACCACCGGCTTGACGTTGTTGAGCGCCGTGGAGAAGACCTCGAGCGGGTCCTTGCCGCTCTTCTTCTCGATCTGCTCGAACGCGCCGTAGACGATGCGCTCGGCCACGGCCTTCTTGCCGCTGGTCATGATCACGTTCATGAATTTGGCGACGTCCTGGCTGCCGTATTTGGGATCGGGCAGGACCTCGCGCTTGGGCACCTCTCGACGACGGGGCATCGCTTGACTCCTTGAGAATTACTTGCCGGACTTGGCCCGCTTGGCGCCGTACTTGGAGCGACCCTGCTTGCGGTCCTTCACACCCTGGGTGTCCAGGCTGCCGCGCACGATGTGGTAGCGCACACCGGGCAGGTCCTTGACACGGCCGCCGCGCACCAGCACCACCGAGTGCTCCTGCAGGTTGTGACCTTCACCGCCGATGTAGCCGATCACCTCGTAGCCGTTCGACAGGCGCACCTTGGCGACCTTGCGCAGGGCCGAGTTGGGCTTCTTCGGCGTGGTGGTGTAGACGCGGGTGCACACGCCGCGCTTCTGCGGGCAGGACTCCAGGGCCGGCACCTTGCTCTTGTCGACGGGAGCCTTGCGCGGCTTCCGCACCAATTGGTTGATGGTAGGCATCGAATGTGTTCCCGATCTGTTGGATTCCGTCAGACCCGCGCGGCGTTGCGAGCACGGGGGAAAAACCGGAAGCGGCCCGCCGGGGCGGGCCGCCACTAAAGACGCTGGAATATAAGCGGCCGCTCGCGGGCTGTCAAGCCTCCGGGGTCTCGCCGCTCGGCTCGAAGATCGCCTCGGCGGCCTCCGCGGCCGACTCGGCCTCCTCCTGGGCCTGACGGCGGCGGATGCGGTGGTAGGCCATGCCGGTGCCGGCGGGGATGAGCCGGCCGACGATGACGTTCTCCTTGAGGCCCCGCAGCTCGTCGCGCTTGGCCATGATGGCCGCCTCGGTGAGCACCCGCGTGGTCTCCTGGAAGGAGGCCGCGGAGATGAACGAGTCGGTCGACAGCGACGCCTTGGTGATGCCCAACAGGATGTTCTCGTAGGTCGCCGGGCGCTTGCCCTCGGCCAGCATGCGGTCGTTTTCCTCCAAGACCTCGGACCGCTCGACCTGCTCGCCGGGGATGAAGCGGGTGTCGCCCGGATCGAGCACGTTGACGCGCCGCAGCATCTGGCGCACGACCACCTCGATGTGCTTGTCGTTGATCTTCACGCCCTGCAGGCGATAGACGTCCTGCACCTCGTCGATGACGTAGCGCGCCAAGGCCTCGACCCCCTGCAGGCGCAGGATGTCGTGCGGATCGGCCGGCCCGTCGACGATCATCTCGCCCTTCTGCACCACCTGGCCGTCGTGCACAGTGACGTGCTTGTCCTTGGGGATCAGGTATTCGTGGGCGACACCGTCGAAATCGGTGATCACCAGGCGCTGTTTGCCCTTGGTGTCCTTGCCGAAGGAGACCGTGCCGGTGACCTCGGCCAGCATGCCCGCATCCTTGGGACTGCGCGCCTCGAACAGCTCCGCCACGCGCGGCAGACCGCCGGTGATGTCGCGGGTCTTGGTGGTCTCCAGGGGGATGCGCGCCAGCACCTCGCCCACGCCCACCTCCTGGCCATCCTTGACGGTGATGATGGCACCGATCTGGAAGGTGATGGACACGGGGGTGTCGGTGCCGGCCACCTTGACCTCGGAGCCGTCCGGGGCCATCAGCCGCACCTGCGGACGCAGGCCGCGACCGACCGCCACACCGCGCCGCTTGGGGTCGATGACGATGAGGGTGGACAGGCCCGTGACCTCGTCGATCTGCTTGGCCACCGTCACGCCTTCCTCGACGTTCTCGAACTTCACCCGGCCGGCATACTCGGTGATGATGGGACGGGTGTGCGGATCCCAGGTCGCCAGCACCGCACCAGCCTTGACCTCGTTGCCGTCCAGCGCCGCCAGGGTGGCGCCATAGGGGACCTTGTGGCGCTCGCGCTCGCGGCCGGCCTCGTCGGTGATGAGGACCTCGCCGTTGCGGGAGATGACGATCTGCTCGCCGCGGGCATTGGTGACATAGCGCATGGCCGGGGTGAAGCGCACAACGCCGGCCGCCTTGGCCTGCACCTGGTTGGCCACCGCGGCACGTGAGGCCGCACCGCCAATGTGGAAGGTGCGCATGGTGAGCTGGGTGCCCGGCTCGCCGATCGACTGGGCGGCGATCACGCCGACGGCCTCGCCAACGTTGACCAGGTGACCGCGGCCGAGGTCGCGCCCGTAGCACTTGGCGCACAGGCCCCAGCGGGTGTCGCAGGTGAGCGGCGTGCGCACCTTGACCTCCTCGATGGCCAGCGCCTCGATGAGGTCCACCTTGGACTCGTCGAGCAGGGTGCCGGCCTCGATCACGGTCTCGCCGGTGTCCGGGTGTACCACGTCGAGTGCCGCCACACGGCCGAGGATGCGGTCGCGCAGCGGTTCGACCACGTCACCGCCCTCGACCAGCGCCCGCATGAGCATGCCGTTGGTGGTGCCACAGTCGTCTTCGGTAATGACCAGGTCCTGGGTCACGTCCACCAGGCGGCGGGTCAGATAACCGGAGTTGGCGGTCTTCAGCGCCGTGTCGGCCAGACCCTTGCGGGCGCCGTGCGTGGAGATGAAGTACTGCAGGACGTTCAGGCCCTCGCGGAAGTTGGCGGTGATGGGCGTCTCGATGATGGAGCCGTCCGGTTTGGCCATGAGCCCGCGCATGCCGGCCAGCTGCCGGATCTGGGCCGCCGAGCCGCGCGCCCCGGAGTCGGCCATCATGTAGATGGAGTTGAACGACTCCTGCTTGACCTCGCGGCCCTCGCGGTCGACGACCGTCTCCGTGGAGAGCTGCTCCATCATGGCCTTGGCCACGCGGTCGCCGGCCTGGCCCCAGATGTCCACCACCTTGTTGTAGCGCTCGCCCTGGGTGACCAGACCCGAGGTGTACTGCGCCTCGATCTCTTTCACCTCGCGTTCGGCGGCGGCCAGGATCTCGGCCTTCTGCGGCGGCATCAGCATGTCGGCCATGCAGATGGAGATGCCGCCCTTGGCCGCCATGGAGAAGCCGGTGTACATCAGCTTGTCGGCGAAGATCACGGTCTCCTTGAGCCCGCACTTGCGGAAGGCGGCGTTGATGAGCTTGGAGATCTCCTTCTTCTTCAGCACCTTGTTGACGTGGCTGAAGTCCAGCCCCGGCGGCAGGATGTCGGACAGCAGGGCCCGACCGGCCACGGTCTCGTAGCGGTTGAGGCGGGTGATCAGTTCACCCGTCTCATCATAGACCCGCTCGCGGATGCGCACGGTGACCTTGGCGTTGATGTCCACCACGCCGGTGAGCCAGGCGCGCCGCAGCTCGTCGGTGTCGGCGAAGATCATGCCCTCGCCGCGCGCATTAATGCGCTCGCGCGTCATGTAGTAGAGCCCCAACACGATGTCCTGCGAAGGCACGATGATGGGGTCGCCGTTGGCGGGCGAGAGGATGTTGTTGGAGGACAGCATCAGCGTGCGCGCCTCCAGCTGGGCCTCGAGGCTCAAAGGCACGTGCACCGCCATCTGGTCGCCGTCGAAGTCGGCGTTGAAGGCGGTACACACCAGCGGATGCAGCTGGATCGCCTTGCCCTCGATCAACACCGGCTCGAAGGCCTGGATGCCCAGGCGGTGCAGGGTCGGCGCGCGGTTCAACAGCACCGGGTGCTCGCGGATCACCTCCTCGAGGATGTCCCAAACGACCGGCTCCTGCGCCTCCACCATCTTCTTGGCCTGCTTGATGGTGGTGGCCAGGCCCATGACCTCCAGCTTGTGGAAGATGAAGGGCTTGAACAATTCGAGCGCCATCAGCTTGGGCAACCCACACTGGTGCAGCTTCAGGGTCGGGCCCACCACGATCACCGAACGGCCCGAGTAGTCCACCCGCTTGCCCAGCAGGTTCTGGCGGAAGCGGCCGCCCTTGCCCTTGATCATGTCGGCGAGCGACTTCAAGGGCCGCTTGTTGGCACCGGTCATGGCCTTGCCGCGCCGGCCGTTGTCCAGCAGCGAGTCGACAGCCTCCTGCAGCATGCGCTTTTCGTTGCGCACGATGATCTCGGGGGCCTTCAGCTCCAGCAGGCGCTTGAGACGATTGTTGCGGTTGATGACGCGGCGGTAGAGGTCGTTCAAGTCGGAGGTGGCGAAGCGCCCGCCGTCGAGCGGCACCAGGGGGCGCAGTTCGGGTGGCAGCACCGGCAGCACCTCCAGGATCATCCACTCGGGGCGGATGCCAGACTTCTGGAAGGCCTCCAGGACCTTCAGGCGCTTGGCGATCTTCTTGATCTTGGTCTCCGAGCTGGTCTTGGCCAGCTCACGGCGCAGGGCCTCGATCTCGTCGGCCAGATCCATGCTGCGCAGCAGGTCGCGGATGCCCTCGGCGCCCATGCCGGCCTTGAACTCGTCGCCGTACTCCTCGACCTTGGCCAGGTAGTCGTCCTCGGTGAGCAGCTGGCAGCGCTTGAGCGGGGTCATGCCCGGCTCGGTCACCACATAGGCCTCGAAATACAGCACCCGCTCGATGTCGCGCAGGGTCATGTCCAGCACCATCCCCAGCCGCGAGGGCAGGCTCTTCAGGAACCAGATGTGGGCCACGGGGCTCGCCAGCTCGATGTGCCCCATGCGCTCGCGGCGCACCTTGGACAGGGTCACCTCCACCCCGCACTTCTCGCAGATCACGCCGCGGTGCTTGAGCCGCTTGTACTTGCCGCACAGACACTCGTAGTCCTTCACCGGGCCGAAGATGCGGGCGCAGAACAGGCCGTCGCGCTCCGGTTTGAAGGTCCGGTAGTTGATGGTCTCCGGCTTCTTCACCTCGCCATAGGACCAGGCGCGGATCTTCTCCGGCGAGGCGAGGCCAATCTTGATGGCGTCGAACTCCTCCTCCTGGGAGACCTGTTTGAATAGATCGAGCAGTGCTTTCATATGACACTCCGTGTCAGAGGACGGGTAACAGACTACAGGTGACGGTCAAATCCTGACTGCCGCCCGTGCCTGCCCATGCCCACATCGAATCAATAACCCCAATAACCCACTGTAACCCGTAACCCGTAACCTGACCCCTAGTACCGTTCCAGATCGATGTCGATGGCCAGCGAGCGGATCTCCTTGACCAGCACGTTGAAGGACTCGGGCATGCCGGCGTCGATCTTGTGCTCGCCCTTGACGATGTTCTCGTAGACCTTGGTGCGGCCGGTGACGTCGTCCGACTTGACGGTGAGCATCTCCTGCAGGGTGTAGGCGGCGCCATAGGCCTCCAGCGCCCAGACCTCCATCTCGCCGAAGCGCTGGCCACCGAACTGGGCCTTGCCGCCCAGGGGCTGCTGGGTGACCAGGCTGTAGGGGCCGGTGGAACGGGCGTGCATCTTGTCGTCGACCAGGTGATGGAGCTTGAGGATGTGCATATAGCCCACCGTCACCGGGCGGTCGAACGGCTCCCCGCTGCGGCCGTCGTACAGACGCACCTGGGTCTTGCCCGAGGTGAAGCCCAGGCGCTGGGTGCGCGGGTCGTCGTCGGGATAGGCCAGGTCCAGCATGGCGCGGATCTCGTCCTCGTTGGCGCCGTCGAATACCGGCGTGGCGAAGGGCACGCCGTCGCGTAAGTTTTCGGCCATCTCCAGGATCTCGTCGTCGCTCAGGGCCGCGAGGTCCTCCTTCTTGCCCGAACTGTTGTAGACCCTGTCGAGGAAGGCGCGGATCTCCTCGACGCGGGCATGCCGGTCGAGCATCTCGCCGATGCGCAGGCCCAGGCCCTTGGCCGCCCAGCCGAGGTGGGTCTCCAGGATCTGGCCCACGTTCATGCGCGAGGGCACGCCCAGGGGGTTCAGCACGATGTCCACCGGGGTGCCGTCGGCCATGAAGGGCATGTCCTCCACCGGAACGATCTTGGAGACCACGCCCTTGTTACCGTGCCGGCCGGCCATCTTGTCGCCGGGTTGCAGGCGCCGTTTGACCGCCAGATAGACCTTGACCATCTTGATCACGCCGGGCGGCAGCTCGTCGCCGGAGGTGAGTTTCTTCTTCTTGTTCTCCAGCATGGCGTCGAACTGGGCGCGCACCCGGTCGAGGCCGTCCTTGATGCCCTCCATCTGGCGCGACACCTCCTCGTCCTCGACGCGGATGTCGAACCAGTCGTGCGGGTTGACCGAGTCCAGGTATTCCTTGGTGATGGCCGCGCCCTTCGCGAGCTTCTTGGGGCCGCCCTTGGCGATCTTGCCCACCAGCAGCTTGCGCATGCGGGCGAAGGCGTCGTTCTCGACGATGCGCATCTGGTCGGCGAGGTCTTTCTGGTACTTGCGCAGCTGATCGTCGATGATCTGGTTGGCGCGGCTGTCGCGCTCGATGCCCTCGCGGGTGAAGACCTGCACGTCGATCACCGTGCCGCTCATGCCGGTGGGCACCTTGAGCGAGGTGTCCTTCACATCGCTCGCCTTCTCGCCGAAGATGGCACGCAGCAGCTTCTCCTCCGGGGTGAGCTGGGTCTCGCCCTTGGGCGTGACCTTGCCGACCAGCACGTCACCGGCCTGCACCTCGGCGCCGATGTGGACGATGCCCGCCTCGTCCAGGCGCGCGAGCTGGGCCTGGGAGAGGCTGGAGATGTCGCGCGTGATCTCCTCGGGGCCCAGCTTGGTGTCGCGCGCCACCACCGAGAGCTCCTCGATGTGGATGGAGGTGTAGCGGTCCTCGGCCACCACGCGCTCGGAGATGAGGATGGAGTCCTCGAAGTTGTAGCCGTTCCAGGGCATGAAGGCGACCAGCATGTTCTGCCCCAGGGCGAGCTCCCCCTTGTCGGTGGAGGCGCCGTCGGCCACCACGTCGCCGCGGGCGATCACGTCGCCACGCTTCACCAGCGGGCGCTGGTTGATGTTGGTGTTCTGATTGGAGCGCTGGTACTTGGTAAGCGTGTAGATGTCCACACCGACCTCGCCCGGGGCGGTCTCCTCGTCGTGCACCCGCACGACGATCCGGGTGGCGTCCACATAGTCCACCACGCCGCCGCGCCGGGCCTTGACCACGGTGCCGGAGTCCACCGCCGCGGTGCGCTCGACACCAGTGCCCACCAGGGGCTTGTCCGGGCGCAGGCAGGGCACCGCCTGGCGCTGCATGTTCGAGCCCATCAGCGCCCGGTTGGCGTCGTCGTGCTCCAGGAAGGGGATGAGCGAGGCCGCCACCGAGACGATCTGCGAGGGGGCCACGTCCATGTACTGGATGCGGTCCGGGGTGGACAGGGTGAATTCGTTCTTGTGGCGGCAGGAGACCAGGTCGTCGACGAAGCGGCCCTCGTCGTCCAGCGGCGTGTTCGCTTGAGCGATCACGTACTGGCCCTCCTCGATGGCCGAGAGGTATTCGATCTCCTCGGTCACGCGCCCGTCCACCACCTTGCGGTAGGGCGTCTCGATGAAGCCGTACTCATTGGTCCGGGCATAAAGGGCCAGCGAGTTGATGAGGCCGATGTTGGGGCCTTCCGGCGTTTCGATCGGACAGACGCGCCCGTAGTGGGTGGGGTGCACGTCGCGCACCTCGAAGCCCGCCCGCTCGCGTGTGAGCCCCCCCGGCCCCAGGGCGGAGATCCGCCGCTTGTGCGTGATCTCGGACAGCGGGTTGGTCTGGTCCATGAACTGGGACAGCTGGCTCGAGCCGAAGAACTCCTTGATCGCCGCCGAGATCGGCTTGGCGTTGATCAGGTCGTGCGGCATCAGGTTCTCGCTCTCGGCCTGGCTCAAACGCTCGCGCACCGCCCGCTCGACGCGCACCAGACCGGCGCGGAACTGGTTCTCGGCGAGCTCACCGACCGCGCGCACGCGCCGGTTGCCCAGGTGGTCGATGTCGTCCACCTCGTTGCGGCCGTTGCGCAGCTCGACCAGGATCTTGATCACGGCGACGATGTCCTCCTTGGACAGCGTGCCGGGGCCGGTGAGCTCGCTGCGGCCGATGCGGCGGTTGAACTTCATGCGGCCGACCTTGGACAGGTCGTAGGTCTCCTCGCTGAAGAACAGCCGCTGGAACAACGCCTCGACGGCGTCCTCGGTGGGTGGCTCGCCGGGGCGCATCATGCGGTAGATGGCGACCTTGGCGGTCCACTGATCCACCGTCTCGTCGACGTTGAGGGTCTGCGAGATGTAGGGGCCGTGGTCGAGTTCGTTGGTGTAGAGCGTCTCGAACTTGGTGATCTTCGCCGCCTGCAGCGCCTCCAGCAGCCCCTCCGTGATCTCGTCGTTGGCGCGGGCGATGACCTCGCCGGTCTCCTTGTCGACAATGTTTTTGGCCAGCACGCGCCCGATCAGGAAGTCGGGGTCCACCGTGATCTTCTTGATGCCCGCGGCCTCCAGGTCGCGGATGTGGCGGGCGGTGATGCGCTTGTCCTTGGCGACGATCACCGTGCCGTCCTTGGCCGTGATGTTGAAGCGGGCCAGCTCGCCCTTGAGCCGCTCGGGCTTGAGCTCGAACTCGATGCCCTTCTTGGTGAAGTGGAAGGTGTCGAACTCGAAGAACTCCGCCAGGATCTGCTCAGGGGTGTAGCCCAGCGCCTTGAGCAGGATGGTCACCGGCATCTTGCGGCGACGGTCCACCCGGAAGAAGACGATGTCCTTGGGATCGAACTCGAAATCCAGCCAGGAGCCGCGATAGGGGATGATGCGGGCGGAGAACAGCAGCTTGCCCGAGGAGTGGGTCTTGCCGCGGTCGTGCTCGAAGAACACACCCGGCGAGCGGTGCAACTGGGAGACGATGACCCGCTCGGTGCCGTTGACGATGAAGGAACCGTTCGGCGTCATGAGCGGGATCTCGCCCATGTAGACCTCCTGCTCCTTCACCTCCTTGATCTTCTCCTTGGCGCTCTCCTTGTCGAGGATGACCAGGCGCACCTTGGCGCGCAGGCTGGCGGCGTAGGTCAGCCCACGCTGCTGGCACTCGACGATGTCGAACACCGGCTGCCCCAGGGTGTAGCTCACGAATTCCAGACGTGCGTTGCCGCTATGGCTGACGATGGGGAAGATGGACTTGAACGCCGCCTGCAGACCCACCTCGCGGCGCTCGGCGGCCGGCACGTCCTCCTGGAGGAATTCCCGGTAGGAGTCGATCTGGGTGGTCAGCAGATAAGGGACCGGCAGCACGGCCGCGCGCTTGGCAAAGCTCTTGCGGATGCGCTTCTTTTCGGCGAAGGTGTAGCTCATGAGGGGCTCCGTCACTCGGGGACAGGGATCAGGAATCAGGGATCAGGAATCAGAGGTCGGTATGCAGCGATTCCTCAACGCTGAGGCCTGATACACAGAACAAACGCGAACAGGCCGGCGGCCCTGGGGGCCACCGGCCAGTGCTCGGGCGACATGCCGTAACACGCCGTCTTTACTTGATCTCGACGGTGGCGCCGGCTTCGGTGAGCTGCTTCTTGATGTCCTCGGCCTCGGCCTTGGGCACCCCTTCCTTGACCGGCTTGGGCGCACCGTCCACCAGGTCCTTGGCCTCCTTCAGGCCCAGGCCGGTGATGGCGCGCACCACCTTGATGACGTTCACCTTGTTGGCGCCGGCGTTGGCCAGGATCACGTCGAACTCGGTCTTCTCCTCGGCGGCCGGGGCGGCGGCACCCGCGGCCGGGGCGGCGGCCACGGCCACAGTCGCGGCGGCGGCGGAGACGCCGAACTTCTCTTCCATGTCCTTGATCAGCTCGGACAGCTCGAGGACGGTCATGCCAGCGATGGCATCGAGGATTTCAGCTTTGGACAAAGCCATGTTGCACTCCTGAATCAAAAAAGTTACACGATCGATACGGTCGGGTCCTGGGACTTACGCCGCCTGCTTCTCGCGCTCGTCGCGCAGGGCCGCCAAGGTGCGGACGAACTTGCCCGGCACCTCGTTGAGGGTCTGCACGAACTTGGCGATGGGCGCCTGCATGGTGCCCATGAGCTTGGCCAGAAGCTCCTCGCGGCTGGGCATGGTGGCCAACGTCGCCACGTCCTTGTTGGACATCAGCTTGTTGGGCATGGCACCGGCCTTGATGACGAACTTCTCGTTGGCCTTGGCGAAATCGTTCAGGACCTTGGCCACTGCCACCGGGTCAGCGGAGATGCCGTAGGCGAGCGGGCCGGACATCTGGTCAGCCAGCACGGCAAACGGTGTGCCCGCCACGGCCCGGCGCGCCAGGGTGTTCTTCAACACCCGCAGATAGACGCCGCTTTCGCGGGCCTTCTTGCGCAGGGCCGTCATATCGGTGACAGTCACGCCCCGATACTCGGCGACCACCACGGCCTGGGCCGTGGCGAGCTGATCGCTGATCTCGGCGACGACCGCCTTTTTGTCTTCCAGATTGAGACTCAAGGTCTGACTCCTTTCGTCATGAACGCCCGCCCCGGCTGGTTGACCGGCCGGGACGGGTCCCACCGGCGGCCTGATTCAGGAGGGATACTTCCTGTTTCGGGTGACGCCGTCTGCGTAGACAGGGATCAGGCATCAGGCATCAGGGATCAGAAACCCCTGCAACCTGACCCATCCTCCAATTAAGCCTTGCGGCATCTACGGTCTTGGACAACCCGCCTGCCCCGTACTGGCGGCAGGCGGCCCCAATGCTGTTTATGCCTGGGCCTGCAGGCTGGACTGGTCCACCCGCACACCGATGCCCATGGTGCTGGAGACTGCCACCCTCTTCATGTAGACACCCTTGGCGCTGGCCGGTTTGGCCTTGTTGAGCGCCTCCAGCAGGGCCTGCAGGTTCTCGCGCAGGGCCTCCACCTCGAAGGAGGCGCGGCCGATGGTGGCGTGGATGATCCCCGCCTTGTCGGTCCGGTACTGCACCTGGCCGGCCTTCGCGTTCTTCACCGCCTCGGCGACGTTGGGCGTGACGGTGCCCACCTTGGGGTTGGGCATGAGACCGCGCGGGCCCAGGATCTGGCCCAGCTGACCGACCACCTTCATGGCGTCGGGCGTGGCGATCACCACGTCGAAATCCATACGACCGCCCTTGACCTCGGCCGCCAGGTCGTCGAAGCCGACGACATCGGCCCCGGCCGCGCGCGCCGCCTCGGCCGCCGCGCCCTGGGCGAACACCGCCACACGCACGCTCTTACCGGTGCCGCGCGGCATCACCACCGAGCCACGCACCACCTGGTCGGACTTACGCGGGTCCACACCCAGGTTGACGGCCACGTCCACGGATTCGTCGAATTTGGCGGTGGCCGCCTTCTTCACCAGGGCCAGCGCCTCGTCGATGGGGTAGAGTTTGGTGCGATCCACCTGGGCCTTGAGGGCCTTCATGCGCTTGGATGGTTTGGCCATGTCACACCCCCTCCACAACGAGACCCATGCTGCGGGCACTGCCGGCGATGGTACGCACGGCCGCGTCCATGTCCGCCGCGGTCAGGTCCGGCATCTTCACCTTGGCGATCTCTTCGAGCTGAGCCCGCGTGATGGTGCCCACCTTGTCGGTGTGCGGCTTGGACGAGCCCTTCTGCACGCCGGTGGCCTTCTTGAGCAGCACCGTGGCGGGCGGCGTCTTCATGATGAAGGTGAAGCTCTTGTCCGCGTAGGCGGTGATCACCACGGGGATGGGCAGGCCCGGCTCCATGTTCTGCGTCTGGGCGTTGAAGGCCTTGCAGAACTCCATGATGTTCAGGCCGCGCTGACCGAGCGCGGGACCGATGGGCGGCGAGGGATTCGCCTTGCCCGCCGGTACCTGCAGTTTGATGTAACCGACGATCTTCTTTGCCATGTCATGCTCCTAAAAAAGCGGGTGCCAACGAGACTGGCCGTCTCTCCCCGGGTCAGGTGACAGGGGCCAGGGATCAGACCTGATCCCACCCCTGTCCCCTCGTTCAGGCCTTCTCCACCTGTGAGAAGTCCAGTTCCACCGGTGTCGCGCGACCGAAGATGGTCACCGACACGCGCAGCTTGCTCTTTTCGTAGTTCACCTCCTCCACCGTGCCGTTGAAGTCGCTGAACGGGCCGTCGACGATGCGGACCAGTTCGCCCACCTCGTAGAGCACCTTGGGCTTGGGCTTCTCCACGCCTTCCTGGATCTGCTGCAGGATGGCGTTGACCTCTTTCTCGCTGATGGGCGCCGGCTTGGTGGCCGTGCCGCCGACGAAGCCGGTGACCTTGGGCGTACTCTTGACCAGGTGCCAGGTGTCGTCGTTCATCTCCATCTGCACCAGGACATAGCCGGGGAAGAACTTGCGCTCGGTCACGCTCTTCTGCCCGCCCTTCATCTCGACGACCTCCTCCACCGGCACCAGGATCTCGCCAAACTTGTCCTGCATGCCGGCGCGCGCGATGCGCTCCTTCAGCGCCCGCGCCACGCTCTTCTCGAACCCCGAATAGGCATGCACCACATACCACTGCATCGCCATCAGTCCTGCCTCCCCATCAGGGTCTTGACCACCCAGAACAAGATGCCGTCCACCGCCCAGAGAAACAGGGCCATGACGATCACGAACAGGATCACCACGCCGGTGACCTGCATCGTCTCCTTGCGCGTCGGCCAGACCACCTTGCGCGCCTCGTCGCGCGCCTCGCCGGCGAAGACGACGAACTGGCGGCCCGGCGCCGTGAAGTACATGACAACGGCGGCCGCCGCCAGCCCGGCCAGCACGGACAGGACCCGCAGCACCGTCGGGCTGTCGGAGAGCCAATAGAAGCCCGCCACGCCGGCGGCCGCCAAAAGGGCGGCGATCACCAGCTTGATGTTGTCGGCCATGCTTACCCAGTCATGTATGGATGGCAGGGGCAGAGGGTCTCGAACCCCCAACCTTCGGTTTTGGAGACCGACGCTCTGCCAATTGAGCTATGCCCCTGCGGCAGAGACACGAGGGCGTCCAGCCTGCGGGACGCCCTGCTGAGTCACACCGTTTCTCTCTATGTCTTACTCGATAATCTTGGACACCACGCCGGCGCCGACGGTGCGGCCGCCCTCGCGGATGGCGAAGCGCAGGCCCTCTTCCATGGCGATCGGCGCAATCAGGCTCACCGTGATGGCCACGTTGTCCCCC
>JAKADY010000007.1 GCA_021826065.1 Pseudomonadota bacterium | reverse complement strand
GATCGATCAGGTCGATCTGGCGCTCCAGATAGGGCAGGCAGGCGGCGACCTCCTGCGGGCTGGGGTCGCGGTTCTTCGGTGGACGCGATTTCAGCACGTTGGCGATGTAGACGTTGTCGCCGCGTCTGAGGCCGATGGCCGCCAGCATCGCATCGAGCAGCCGCCCCGCCTGGCCGACGAAGGGCTCGCCCTGTTTGTCCTCTTCCGCGCCCGGGGCCTCGCCGACGATGAGCCATTCGGCATGCGGATCGCCGACGCCGAACACGCCCTGGGTGCGGGTGCGGTGCAGGTCGCAGCGGGTGCAGGTGAGGACGGCCTGGCGCAGGGTCTCCCAGTCCATCTCGGCGATGGCGGGCTGTGCCGGCGACCCCAGGTCCACCGCTGGGGGCGGCTGTTCAACCGAATCTACCGGTGCCCGGGGGCTGGCCGGCTCACGGCGACGCCACAGGGGGAAGAGGCCGAGGGCCTTGAGTCGCTCCGCGCGCGGCAGGCTCATAGGTCCAGCCTCATCACCAGCGCGTCCTCACGCCCGTCATCGGCCGGGTAGTAGTTTCGCCGCAGTGCGATGCCCTCGAAACCGAGGCGCTGATACAGCCGCAGGGCGGCGGTGTTGCTGGGGCGCACCTCGAGATAGAGGCTCTCCGCCCCATGGCCGCGCGCGGTCTCTATGACCAGGTCCATGAGCATGCGCCCGTAGCCCCTGCCCTGCCAGGTCGGCGCAATGCAACAGTTGAGCACGTGCCCCTCCCCCGCGGCGGCGAGTAGGATGGCGTAGCCCATCAGCTCGCCGTCGATCTCCGCCACCCAACAGCTGTAGCCGGCCTGCAGACAATCGTGGAAATTGCCGCGCGACCAGGGATAGGGGTAGGCCGCCCGCTCGATGCGCACGACCTGTTCCAGATCGGCCTCGGTCATCGGCCGGAAGCGTGGAAGGCCGGGTTTGAGGACGGTGCTCATCGCTCGCTGCGCTTGAGCGCGACCTTGTCGCGGAGATAGAAGGGCTGCGCGTCCTCCGCCGCAACCCCCTCGCCGCGGGCGAAACGGGCGGCGGCCAGGCGCGCGATGCTGCGCGCGTGCGGGATCACCTCGGGACGAATCACCCGCACCCGCCCACCGGCACGCGATCGCAGGACCTCGCCATGGGCGGCGAAACCGCTGCCGCAACCGACCCAGTCGACATCCTCCGGCAAGGGCAGGGCCTCCGGGCGGTAGAGGCCGGGACCCTCCCGGCTGGCCCAGCCCTGCGCAGTGCGCTCGAACACGGCCGCGTAGAGCTCGCCCATACGCGCGTCGAGACAGGCCACCACACGCTCGGCGGCGGTCTCCTCGGCCATCGCCTCCAGGGTCATCACCCCGACGACGGGCAGCCCCGCCCCCATACCCAGGCCCTGGACCACGCTGCAGGCGATGCGCAGTCCGGTGAAGGCGCCCGGGCCCCGGCCGAACGCCAGTCCATCGAGATCGCCCAGGGTCAGCTCGGCCTCGGCCAGGAGGCGCTGGATCATGGGCAACAGTAGGCGTGAGTGGCCCTGGCCGGCCTCGACCTCGTTCACACGCAGGTCTCCGTCCAGCCAGAGGGCGGCCGTGCACCATTCGGTGGAGGTGTCGAAGGCGAGGATCTTCACGATGCGCTTGGAACAGACGGCCGTATTTTAGCCGTCTCCAGCCGCGCTCGCCGTTCCGGGTGCCTGGGCGAAAAAGGCCTCGACCTCGGCCAGTAGGCGGGTGCGCCGCATCGGCGGCAGGGCCTGCCAGATGCGGCGGCCATAGGGTTTGTCCACCAGACGGGTGTCGCAGATCATCAGCACACCGCGGTCGTTTTCATGGCGGATGAGCCGTCCCGCACCCTGTTTGAGGCTGATCACCGCGTGCGGCAGCTGGTAGTCGAAGAACGGATTGTGGCCGGCGCGCCGCATCGCCTCGATGCGCGCCGCCAGCACCGGGTCGTCCGGCGGCTGGAAGGGCAGCCGGTCGATCACCACCAGGGACAGGACCTCGCCGGGGACGTCCACCCCCTCCCAGAAGCTCTGGCTGCCGAGCAGGATGGCGTTGCCCAGCCGACGGAAGTCCTCCAGCAGCTCGCTGCGGCTGCGGCTGCCCTGCAGCAACAGGGGCCAGCTGTGGCCCTCCGCGGCGAGACGCTCGGCCACCAGGGCGTGCGCCTCGTTCATTGCGCGCAGGCTGGTGAACAGCAGGAAGGCACGACCGCCGCTCGCCCGCAACACCGGCCAGGCCGCCTCGACGCAGGCGCGGGTGTAGCCTGGGCTGTTGGCATCGGGCATCTGTGCGGGCACGTAGAGCACGGCCTGCCGGCCGTAGTCGTAGGGGCTTTCCCAGACGGCGGTCTGCGCCTCGGGTAGCCCGATCTGGTTGAGGTAGTGGCGGAAGTCGCCGCGCACCGAGAGGGTGGCCGAGGTGAAGATCCAGGCGCGGGCGTCGTCCTCGAGCTGGCGCGCAAAGAGGCTACCCACGTCGAGCGGGGTCGAGTGGAACAGCACTGCGTGGACGGCGGCCTCGCACCAGCGCACCATACCGGCCTGGGCATCGGGTGAGAGCCAGCGCTCGAGCCGGCCGGCGGCCGTCTTGCAGCGCTCGTGGCAGTTGGCCAGCCCCTCGGAACGTTCGGCCTGGGCCTCCAGGAGGACCTGCAGCCGGGCCAGACGCTCCTGCAGCACCCCGATGCTGGCGCGGAACTCCTCACGCTCCAGGGCGCGGGCTGCCGGCAGGCGCACGCTGGCGAGCCCCAGGGCGAGGCGCAGGTCGCGCGCCGCCTTGTCGAGTTCCGCCGCGGCGCGGGCGAGTTCGGGAAAATCGGCCGCCGCCACCGCCGCCTCCTGCCGCACGTCGCGCGCGAGGTCGATGAGCACCCCGCTGCTCACGCTCTCGCCGAAGAAGACCGAGGCGGTCTCCGGCAGCTGATGCGCCTCGTCGAAGATGACGGCATTGGCGGCCGGCAGGAGCTCGCCCGCCCCCTCGTCCTTGAGCAGCACGTCGGCGAAGAAGAGATGGTGGTTGACCACCACCAGGTCGGCCTCGAGCGCGCGGCGGCGCGCCTTGAGGACGAAACAGGCCTTGTGGTGCGGGCACTCACCCCCGAGACAGTTGTCCCGCGTCGAGACCACGCGCGGCCAGACCGGGGAGTCCTCCGGCACGTCCTTGAGCGCCATGCGGTCACCGCTGTCGCTTCGCTCGGCGAAGCGGGCGATCGACTGCAGGTGTTGGACCTCCTCGCGGCTGGCGAGCCGGGCGTCGGCGAGCGCCCGCTCGAGGTGATAATGGCAGACATAGTTGGCCCGCCCCTTGAGCAGGGCCACGTCGACCGGGAGCCCCAGGGCCGCGCGCACCGCCGGGATGTCACGGCGGAAGAGCTGATCCTGCAGGGTCTTGCTGGCGGTGGAGAGGATGGTCTTGGCCCCGGCGAGCAGCACCGGCACCAGATAGGCCAGGGTCTTGCCGGTGCCGGTGCCGGCCTCGACCACCAGACGGCCGCGGTACGCCAGCGCGTCGTGGATGCGGCGCGCCATCTCAAGCTGCTGGGCACGCGGCCGATAATGGGGTATGTATCGGCTCAGCGGGCCGTCTTCGGCAAAAAGCATGCCCAGTTCATCCATGGGTACAGAGTATAGGAGGTAAGCCCCTTGCGCAGCATTCGGACGTGGATGGCCTTGATGTTTATGGTCATGCTGAGCCCTGGACAAGCCTGGGCGGAGCTGGTCACCCTGGACCTGCAGCCGGGCCTCACGGCGCGCGCCGAGTACCGACCTGGGGCCGGGGACAAGCCCGCCGTGCTGATCCTGCACGGCTTCCTGCAGACCCACAACTTCCCCACCGTGCACAACCTGGCGGAGGGCTTGGCCGCGGCAGGCTACAGCGTACTCACCCCCACCCTCACCCTGGGGGTGACACACCGCCGACAGAGCCTGCCGTGCGAGGCCATCCACACCCACTCGCGGGAGGGCAACATGCGCGAGTTTGACGCCTGGCTGCGCTGGCTCAGGGCACGGGGTCACCGGCGGGTCGTCCTCGTCGGGCACAGTCTGGGCAGCGCCGAACTGCTGCTCTACCTACAGGCGCGCCGGCCCAGCGCTGTGGCGCATTTCATCGCCCTGAGTCTGGTGGACACCCGCTCGGACTTCAAAGCGAACGGCCTCGATCAGCTGCGGCAGACCATGCAGCAACGGGCGGCCCGGGGCGACCGCCAGGCACAGCGCCACTCGCTGTCATTCTGCAGAAACTTCAACGCAGTGCCGCAGACCTTCGCCTCCTACCTCGCCATCACGCCAGACAGCCTGGCCGCCGCCGCCCGCGGCCTGCCCATCCCGGCGACCTTCATCATGGGTGGGGGCGACGAGCGCCTGGGCTCGGGTTGGATCGATCGGCTCAGGGGCACGGGCAAGACCGTGATCGTCATCCCCAATGCCAGCCACTTCCTGGACGGTGAGCACGAGTTCGAGCTGATCGATGCCGTGCTTTCCGTCCTCAAGCAAATCGCCTGATAGTGCCCACCCTCAAACTGCAGCAGCTCTACGCCCTCTTCCTGCTGCTGGCCATGATGTTGCTGGCCATTCTGGTCATCTATGCGCGCATGAGCTTCCAGCACATCGCGCAACGCGCCCAGGACGAGGCGGACCGTGCCGCACGCGCCGAGATCGTGCGTGCCGTGGACAACCTTGGGCTGCGCCTGCGGACCATCGCCGAGCACCTCGCGATGTGGGACGAGACGCGTCAGCATCTGGCCAACCCGGAGTTCTACCCCCTGTGGAGAGACGTGCGGGTTCGCGACACGGGGGCGTTGCCGACCTCCATGCGCATCGCCCTGTACCGGCCGAACGGCGAGATCCTGGCCCGGGAGCCAGCAGCGGCGCTGCCGGCACGGCTCCCCCACAAAGGAGACGCCGCAGCCCTGCTCAAGTGGGACGGCGCCCAGCCGTGGCTCTATTACCGTTTTCCGGTGCGCGTCCACCCGGATGCCGATCTGATCCTTGGCTACGGGGTCATACGGCTGGACCCGCTGGCAGAAATCCGCAACCTGGGCCCTTTCCGCTATGCCGACGCGAACAGCCTCAGCCTGGTCCCAGGCGCAGTGCAGATACAGCGCATCGCCGACCTGGCCCCCTACCTGCAGTCACGCACACAACCCAACCCGATCTTGACCGCCGCCCTCGACGAGGTCAGGCGCCTGTCGGTCTATGCCGCCCTCTTGGCCCTGGGTCTGGCGCTGGCCTTCTTGTACACCCTGCGCCAGCTGGTGGTGCGTCCCATCCGCCGACTCTCGGCGGAAATCCAGGCCCTGCGCGACAACCCGCAGGCGCAGGCCGCGGGTGTAGCAGGCTACAGCACCAATCTGTTCGAACTGCAGCAGTTGCGGCGCTCCTTCGAGGAGTACCACCAACGCCTGCAGCAGCTGCACCAGGAGATCCAGCGAAGCAGTCAGCAGTTCTATCAACAGGCGCGCCAGGACGCCCTGACCGGTGTCTACAACCGTCGTGCCTTCGATGAAGACCGTGGGAGGTTGGAAAAGGACAAACGCGTCGACGAGTGCACCCTGATCCTGTTCGACTGCGACCACTTCAAGGCGATCAACGACACCTATGGACATCCACTGGGCGACACGATCATCCGCGCCCTGGCCACCTGTCTGACCCAGGCCCTGCGGGCCGACGATCGGCTCTACCGGCTGGGCGGGGACGAATTCGCCACCCTCATGCCCGGTGCCCCGATCGAGACCGCGCTGGTGGTGGCCGAGCGCTGCCTCGAGCAGGTGGGGCGCTATGACTTCTCGCAGCACGGCATCACGGAACCGGTCACCATCAGCATCGGACTGGCTCACAGCCGCGCGCCCTTCGATCTGACCACCCTGCACAGGCATGCCGATCTGGCGATGTACACGGCAAAACGGCCGGGCCACCCCAAGATTGCGGTGTATGAGCACACCCTGGGCGGTCTCGCCTCGCTGGTGGACAACCGCGAGATCAGCGCGGTGTATGAGGCGATCCGCCAGCCACAGATGCTGCAGTTCCGCTATCAGCCCGTGATGCGTCTGTCGGACATGGTGCCTGACTATTGCGAGGCCCTATGCCGCATCCGCTGCGATGACCAGATCATAGGGCCCGGCGCCATCTTCGCCATCGTGCACAACCGACGGCTCGATGTGGAATTCGACCTCGCCGTGATCCAGGCGGTACAGCGTGATCTGGAGGCGGATTTTCCCGAGTTGCGGCAGGGCGTGTCCATCAACCTGTCGGCACCCGGTATTGTCAACGACAAGGTGATCGACGCCTTGCTCAGGCTCCGGGCCGCTTTCCCGACGCACAAGCTGGTCATGGAAATCACCGAGACGGCCCTGATCACCCAGATGGAGACGGCCTCGGCCAACATCGGACGCCTGCGCGAGGCCGGCTGCCTCATCGCCCTCGACGACTTCGGCAGCGGCTATTCCTCTCTGCGTTACCTTGCCTCCATGCCGGTCGACATGGTCAAGTTCGACATGAGTCTCATCCACCTTTTGGACAAACCCGAGCGCCGTCTGCATGCATTGGTTGAGGACATCGTCCGCATGGTGGCCGGTGCGGGCTATGGACTGGTGGCCGAGGGGATCGAAAGCGCATCGCTACTCGACCAGGTCGTCGCCCTGGGCTTCACGCATGGCCAGGGCTACCACCTCGACGGCCTGCAGAGCGCTGCGGGTCGAGGCTGAATCAGGCCGCCTCGGCCAGCTTGAGGGCGTCGGCGACGTCCACCGCCACACAGCGTGACACGCCGGGCTCGGGCATGGTCACGCCCACCAGGTGCTCGGCCATCTCCATGGTCAGACGGTTGTGGGTGATGAACAGGAACTGGGTCTGCGCCGACATCTTGCGCACCATGTTGCAGTAGCGCTCGGTGTTGGTCTCGTCGAGCGGGGCGTCCACCTCGTCGAGCAGACAAAACGGGGCGGGGTTGAGGCGGAAGAAGGCGAAGATCAGGGCGAGCGCGGTGAGCGCCTTCTCGCCGCCGGAGAGCAGATGGATGGAGCTGTTCTTTTTGCCCGGCGGCTGTGCCATGACGGAGAGGCCAGCGTCCAGGATCTCCTCGCCGGTGAGATGCAGTTCGGCGTTGCCACCGCCGAACAGTTCGCTGAAGAGGGCGCGGAATTCCGTGCTCACCCGCTCATAGGTGTCCTTGAGGCGTGCGCGCGACTCCGCATCGATGCGGCGGATGGCCTCCTCCAGGGTGGCCGCGGCGGTATTGAGGTCCTCGGCCTGGGCGTCGAGATAGGTCTTGCGTTCCTCGGCGGCCCTGAGTTCCTCCAGGGCGGCCATGTTGACCGGCCCCAGGGCCTCGATGGCGACATCCAGCCGGGCGATCTCACCCTTGAGCCAGGCTTCCGTGCGACCCGCGAGCCCTGCGGCCTGCGCCTCGGCGTTCAAGGCCTCCTCATCCACCCCTTCCAAGGCCTCGGCATAGCGTGCCTCGGTCAGGCGCGCCTCCTGCTCCTTGAGCTCGATCTGCAGCAGGCGCTCCTTCAGCGGCTCAAGGGCCCGTTCCGCCGCCAAACGCGCCGTCTCGATCGACTTCAGCCTTGCGTTGCTGGCCTCCAGGTCCTCGCGTGCCCGCACCAGGGCCGTTTCGGCCACCTGGCGGCGGCTGAGGGCTGCGTCCAGCGCCGCCTGCAAATCGCCCTCCTGCGCTTGCTGTAGCGCCTCCTGCAGGTGGTCGAGTTCCAGCGCCAGCTCGAGCTGGTCCCGTTCACCCTGCGCGACGCGCTCGGCGAGATCCTGCAGGCGCGCGGCGAGGGTACGCACGCGGAAGGCCGCCTCCTGCGCCGCGCGTTCAGCTTGCCGGTGCTGTTCGCGTAGGGATTGAAGCTGCTGCTCCATGGCCTGGCGCTGACTGTGTGCCGCCTCCAGGCGCTCGCGCAGCTCGGCGTGGGCCTCGCGCGCCGCGCGCTCACGCTCGCTCGCCGCGTTGTAGGCCTCGCTCTCGCCGTCGAGCTGACGGTAGAGCTCCTCCAGCTCCCGGACGATCTGGTCCTTACGCTCCATCACCCGTTGCGCCGCCTCCTGCGCGCGCACCAAGGCGACCTGTTGGCGGTGGACCTCGGACTGGGCCTGGCTCAACTGGCCCTGCAGCGATTCGGCCTGGCGGCGGCCGGCCGCCCAGGCCGCCTCCTCTGCCGCGAGCGTCTCGGCGACCGCCTCGGCGCGGGCGCGGGCCTCCTCCAGACGGGCCTCAAGCGCCTCGATCTCGCGGATGCGTTCGAGCAGGCCGTGGTGCCCCTTTTCGGGGGCGTTCAGGACCAGGCTGCCGCGGCCGACCCGATGGCCCTCGCGCGTGGCGATGAAGCCACCTGGCGGCAACGAACGGCGCAATTCCAGGGCGCTGGCCAGGTCCTCGGCGGCGAAGGCAAGTCCCAAGCGGTCGTCGAGAAAGCGGGCGACGAGCGGGTCGTCCGTATGGATGAGATCGGTCAGCGGGCGTAAGGCGGCATCCGTGGCCGCCAAGGTGAGACTGGGCGCCGCGTCCGTAAGCAGCGGCAGGGCGAGCTCGAAGCGCGCCTCGGGCAGGTCGTCCAGCCAGTGCGGGGCCCATTCCGCCACCAGGGCCGCGACGGCCTCGCCGAGGGCGGCCTCGACCGCGGTCTCCCAACCCGGCTCGACGCGGATGCGTTCCCACAGGCGCGGCAGCGCGGAGAGCCCCTGGCGCTCGAGCCAGGCCGCGCCCTCGCTCTCGGCCTGGCGGGCGGCCAGCTGCAGCTTCCGGAGGGCGGCCAGCTCCGCCTCCAGGCGATGGATCTCGCCCTGCGCCGCGGCCTGGAGCTCACGTGCCTGACGCACCTCCGCCTCCAGCCCGGGCAGGGCGGCGCGCGCCGCCTCCAGGTACTCGGCCAGGCGCTCGGCGCGCTCTTCCAACGCCTCCAGCTCGGCCTGCTGGCGGGCGAGTTCGCCCTCATCGAGGGCGGCGAGGCCCTGTCTTTCGTTGAGCAGGCGCAGCTCGCGCGCCTTGAGCTGCTCGATGGCCCGGTCGGCATGCGCCTGGTTGGCCTCCTCCACCCGTATGGTCTGCTCCAGGCGATGGATCTCGCCCTGCAGCGACGCCACCTGGCCCTGTGCCTCGCGCCAGACGACCTCCAATTCGGGGAGGCTCTGCCCCGCCTCATCAGCCCGCTCGGCGAGGAGTGTGGCCTCCGCTTCGGCACGCGCATGCTCCGCCTCCCGCTCGACGATCTCCTCGCGCAGGGCAGTGAGCTCCGCCTCCAGGCGCTCACGCCGGCGCTGGCCGGCCTCCAGCTCGGCGGTGAGCCGTTGACGGGTCTCGTGCAGATGTTTGAGTTCCTGTTCGATGCGCGCCACCTCGCCGCTCTCGCCATAAAACTGCGCCTGGGCCGCGTTGAGCCGTTCGTTGGCCGTGAACTGGGCGAGCCGTTGGGCCTCCAGCTCGGCCTCCAGGCGGCGCAGCTCGGCCATCTTCGCCTCGATCTCGGTGTGCGCGGCCTCGCGCTGGCGCGCCAGCTCGGCCTGGCGCAGCTGGGCCTCGCGCCGGCGGGTGAGTGCGAGCCAGCGCGTCTTCAGCGTGCGCTCGGCATCCAGGGCGAAATAGCGGCGCGCCACCTCGGCCTGGGCCGAGAGCTTTTCCAACTGCCGGGCGAGCTCCTCGCGGATGTCGTCCACGCGCGCCAGGTTCTCGCGGGTGTCGCGCAGACGCGCCTCGGTCTCGCGGCGCCGCTCCTTGTACTTCGACACCCCCGCCGCCTCTTCCAGGAAGCCGCGCAGCTCCTCCGGTTTGGCCTCGATGATGCGCGAGATCATGCCCTGCTCGATGATGGCATAGGCGTCCCCGCCGAGGCCCGTGCCGAGGAATAGGTCGGCCATGTCGCGCTTGCGCACGTGGACGTTGTTGATGTGGTAGGAGGACTCGCCGTTGCGCGTGAGCACTCGCTTGACCGAGATCTCGGCATAGCGGGACCATTGTCCAGGGGCGGAGCCGTCGCTATTGTCGAACAGCAGCTCGACCGAGGCGCGCGCGGCCGGCTTGCGCGTGGCCGAACCGTTGAAGATTACGTCCTGCATCGACTCGCCACGCAACTCGCGCGCCTTGGACTCGCCCAGCACCCAGCGCACAGCGTCGATCACGTTCGACTTGCCGCAGCCATTGGGCCCCACCACACCGGTCAACATGGCGCTGGCCGGGATGGTGACCGGGTCGACGAAGGACTTGAAGCCGGCGAGGTGGATGTGTTTGAGGCGCAAGGGAGAGGACCGCTGAACGCTCTTATAATGGACCCGACATTGTAACTTTTATAGCGACCCACCCCTCATGCCCAGCCAACCCTCCAAGACGCTCGAGACCTTCCCCAACCCAGCGCCAGAGCGCGACTACCAGATCCATATCGAGATCCCGGAGTTCACCTGCCTGTGTCCCAAGACCGGGCAGCCCGACTTCGCCACCCTGATCCTCGACTACATCCCGGACGAGCGCTGTGTCGAGCTGAAGAGCCTGAAACTCTACATCTGGTCGTTCCGCAACGAAGGGCACTTCCACGAGGCCGTGACCAATCGCATCCTCGGCGACCTGGCCGGCGCGCTCTCACCGCGTTTCATGCGCCTCACCGCACGTTTCTATGTGCGCGGCGGCATCTTCACCACGGTGGTGGCCGAACACCGCAAGCCCGGCTGGCAACCGGCGCCGCGGGTGGAGCTGCAGGACTTCCCCTTGCAGACCAACATTCGCTAGCCTGCCACGATCATTAATGCTGAAATTCGAATGGGACGAAGCCAAGGCAGAATCCAACCACACCAAGCACGGTGTGTCCTTCGAAGAGGCCGCCACGGTATTTGGCGACCCGATGGCCATCACCTTCCCTGACCCCGACCATTCGAAGGGGGAGAAACGTTGGCTGACCTTTGGAGTCTCACTCAACGACCGTCTGCTCGTCGTTGCGCACACCGAGCGGGGTCATGTCATTCGTGTCATCATTTCTGCCCGAAAGGCGACCCGACATGAGCGAAAAATATACGAACTCGGCTGACGACGAGATGCGCCCCGAATATCGGCGAGGAGATCTCGGTAAGGGCGTGCGGGGCAAACACTACGCCCGCTACGCCAAGGCAACGAATTTGGTTCTGCTCGACGAGCGTGTCGCCAAGGCGTTTCCCACCGCACAGGCCGTTAATGAGGCGCTGCTAGGACTTCTGGCACTCGCGCAGAAAGCGATGCGTCAGCCGTCTAACCCGAGCGGACGCGCCAAGACGCGTCGCTGAAGACGAGATTCGGCCCTTCCGAACCGGCTATCGCTCGAATCGCTGCACGGAGTTCGGCACCGCATCCATGTACCTCGGCATAGACTTCGGCACCAGCGGCGCCCGCGCTTGCGTCATCGCCGACGGTGGTGAGATCGACGCCTTCGAGCGGGTGGATTTCGGTCCCGTAGAGGATTACGAGGCCGCCGGGGTCTGGCAGGAGGCGCTCTTCTCCGTCATCACCGCCATCCCCCGGGGCAGCCGCCGTCGCATCAAGGCCCTGGCCCTGGATGCCACCTCGGGCACCGTGCTCGCCTGCGACGAGGCGGCGAACCCCATGCACCCGCCGCTCATGTACCACGACACGCGCGCCAGCGCCGAGGCGGCGGCCATCGCCCGCGCCGGCGGCGCCGACAGCCCGGCGGCCAGCCCCAGCTCGGGCCTGGCCAAGATGCTCTGGCTCAAGCGTCATCTCGGGCTCGAACGCGCCCGACTCTACCTCAACCAGGCCGACTGGCTCACCGCCCTGCTGTCCGACCGGGTAGGGCTGTCCGATTACCACAACGCCCTCAAGATGGGCTTCGACGTCGAGACGCTGGAGTGGCCGCCCTGGGTCGAGTATCTGGCCGATGTGGACTACCTGCCGCAGGTGCTCGCCCCCGGCAGCCCCATCGCCCGTATCGCCCGCCCGCGGGCGAGCGACCTTGGGCTCAGTCCGGACTGCCTGGTGCGCGCCGGCACCACCGACTCCATCGCCGCCTTCATCGCCGCCGGGGTGAGCGAGCCGGGGGAGGCGGTCACCTCGCTGGGCAGCACCCTGGTGCTCAAGCTGCTCTCAGCGCGGCGCGTCGAGTCGGCTGAGTACGGCGTCTACAGCCACTGGTATGGCGACCTGTGGCTCGCCGGCGGGGCCTCCAATGCGGGCGGCCGCGTGCTGCGCCAGCACTTCGCCGACAGTGAGATCGAGGCGCTGTCGCAGAAGATCGACCCGGAGACCGACAGCGGGCTCGACTACTACCCCCTGCCCGCCCCTGGCGAACGTTTTCCCTACAACGACCCGCACCTACCCCCACGGCTCACCCCCCGCCCGCCCGAACGGCACCGGTTCCTGCACGGTCTGCTGGAGGGTCTGGCGCGTATCGAGGCCCTGGGCTACCAACGCCTGCGCGACCTGGGTGCCTCGCCGCTTACGGCCGTGGCGAGCAGCGGCGGCGGTGCCGGCAACCCCGTCTATACCCGCATTCGCGCGCGGCTGCTCAAGGTACCGGTCAGCACCGCGCGGCAACAGGAGGCCGCCTATGGCGCTGCCTGCCTGGCCAGGGACGGGACAGACCTGTTTCCGCGGCTTGAGCATGTCTGACCAAGGACTTCAGGTCGAATTGAGCCTGCCCTGGACTTGTGCACGGGGCGACCTTAGCCGGCAGGCCCAGGCCACGCATTGGCAGCAGACCCTGCTGCTACTGCGCGTGTTGAACCTGATGCAGCCAAATGCACCGCGCGAGATGGGTGCCGAGGCGTCGGCGGCAAGGCTGGAGGCCAAACTGGATCTCGCCCTGCATCTGCTCGCCCGCGTGCTGGGCGGCGACACGCCGGCACCGGCGCCAGCCGCGATCACCTTATCGGCCGAGGGTTGTCGCGGGAGCATCGCCGAGCCCTTGCAAACCGGTGAACATTGCCTGATCAGACTCCGCCCGGACCCGGCCCTCGCCCTTCCCCTCGACCTGCCAGCGGTGGTGGTCTCACAAGCCGGGTCACTCACGGCCCTACGCTGGCTCGACATGCCGGAGGCGGTGCGCGAGGCCTGGGAACAATGGCTCTTCTGCCAGCACCGACGTGCCGTGCAGGTGCAGCGCCGATCCGGCTGACCCTGAGCACGGCCTTTTCAACCCTGACCTCACGTGAGCCGCGTAGCGGCCCCTGCAAATTCTCGACCGTGATCTATAAAGAGACTGATTCCCGCTCTCATCAGGGAATCACTCGAGGGATAGAGGAGGACGCGCATGATACCCAGGACCTACAACCTCATGATCCACGTCGACGAGACCCTGCCTGGCGCCGAGATGGCCACGCTCGCTGACGGGCTGCTGGAGAACCGCTGCGTGATCGATGCCTGTGTCTCCGACGCGGCGCCGCATCTGATCATGGTGCGCTACAACGCTGATTGTGCACCGGCCCGCGCCGTCCTCGACACGGTCCGCCAACGCGGCGTGCACGCCGAACTGGTAGGCTTCTGAGACGGCGCCGTCAATCGGCGTCGATCAGCTCCAGCGCGTTGCCGTCGGGGTCGCGCACGAACAGGGCGCGACGCCCGGAGCGGCTCAGGGTGTAGTCGATCCCGGAACGGTCCAGGGCCTGCCTGAGGCCCTCCCAGCCGACCACGCCCAGGGCAACATGCCGGTCGCGCCCGCCGTGCGCCGGCCGCCCCGTCACCGGGTCAGGGTTGGGCAGGACCAGCAGATGCAACTGGGCCGGCCCGATGTCGTACCACACCCCCGGAAAGCCCATGGCCGGCCGCGCCGGGCTGGGGGTGAGTCCGAGGGCGCCCTCGTAGAACGCACGTGCGCGTTTGAGGTCGGACACCAACAAAGAGGCGTGCAGCAGTGCGATGATCCTAGCCATGCTTGTGCTCCATCTTGCCTGAAAGCAGACTGGCGCCGACGATCAGGGCGCCGCCGATCCAATCGCGCAGCCCCATCACCTCCCCGGCCAGCCACCAGCTCGACAGGCCCGCCGCCAGCAGCTCGGTGAGCAGGATGACGATGGCCCGCATGGCGGGGGTGTGCGCCAGCCCGTATTGCACGGTGAGGGTCGCCAGCACGAGCGCCAGTCCGATCGCCGCCACCAGGCCCCAGTCCAGGGCGTCGAGCCCGTTCAGCGCTGGCAGGGCGGCCCCCTCCCCTAGCACCGGGAAGACGGCGATCACCAGCACGCCGGCATAAACCCAAAGGCTGCGCACACCGACGGGGATGTCGCCCACACGGCGCGAGAGGACATTGGCCAGGGCAAAGCCGAGGCCGGCCGACAGCCCCAGCCATTCCGCCGCATTGGCCGGCAGCGGCAGGCGGCCATCGCCCGGATAGAGCATGGTCACCGCCCCGGTGAGCGCCAGGGCGATGACCAGATAGCCCAGCAAGTGGGGACGCTCGCCCAGCAGCAGGCGGGCGAAGATCGCGGTCCACAGCGGCGCCAGATAGAACAGCAGCATCACCCGCATCACCTCGCCGTGCAGCACGGCCAGGACATAGGCCAGGTTGGTCCAGCCGGAGGCCAGGGCCACCGCCAGCAGACCGCGCCAGCGGTGACGGTAGGCCAGGGTCTGCTTGACGAAGAAAGGCAGCGAGACGGCCAGGGCGACGGCATAGGTGGCCAGCGTGGCCAGACTGCCTGACACGCCGGCGGCCTCCAGCAGGCGGTAGGGGTACCAGATCACCCCCCAGACGAAGGCCGCCACCAACAGGGCACCGGCCGGGAGCAGGGTGTGTGCGGGAGGGGCCGTTGGGCCAGGGTTATAATTCACGTTTTGCGACCGATACCCGAACCGTGAATCCGCGACTTGCCCAACTGCAGCCCTATCCCTTCCAGAAACTGCGGGATCTGCTGACCGGGGTCACACCCAACCCGGACCTCGCGGCGATCAACCTGTCCATCGGCGAGCCGAAACACGCGACACCGACCTTCATCCGCGAGGCCTTGTGTGCGGGGCTCGATGGGCTCGCGCATTATCCCACAACCCAGGGTCAGGCAGCGTTGCGCGAAGCCATCGCCGCCTGGGTGCGCGCACGCTTCGGCGTCGAGCTCGACCCCGCACGCGAGGTCCTGCCGGTCAACGGCACGCGCGAGGCCCTTTTCGCCTTCGCCCAGGCGGCGGTGGACCCGACGCGGCATCACAAGATGGTCCTGTCGCCCAACCCCTTCTACCAGATCTATGAGGGCGCGGCGATCCTGTCCGGGGCCAAGCCCTATTTCCTCAACACCCTGCCCGAGAACGGCTATCGGATGGAGCTCGAACGCGTCCCCGAGGAGGTGTGGGACTGGTGCCAGCTGATCTACGTCTGTTCCCCCGGCAATCCCAGCGGCCGGGTGATGACCCTGGAGGAATGGCGCACGCTGTTCGAGCTGGCCGATCGGCACGACTTCGTCATCGCCGCCGACGAGTGCTATTCCGAGATCTATTTCGACGAGGGGCACCCACCGCTGGGCGCGCTCGCCGCCGCCCGCGCGCTCGGCCGGAGCCTCTCCCGCCTGGTGGTCTTCAACAGCCTGTCCAAGCGTTCCAACGTCCCCGGCATGCGCTCCGGGTTCGTCGCCGGGGATGCCGACATCCTCGCCAAGTTCCTGCTCTACCGCACCTACCACGGCAGCGCCATGAACCCGGCGGTGCAGGCCGCCTCCACCGTTGCCTGGGCCGACGAGGCCCATGTGCGGGAGAACCGCCGACTCTACCGGCAGAAGTTCGACCAGGTCGTACCCCTGCTCAAGGGGGTATTGGAATTCGACATCCCCGAGGCCGGCTTCTACCTCTGGGCGCGCGTGCCCATGGATGACACCGAGTTCGCGCGCGAACTCTACCGCCAGCAGCACGTGACCGTCCTGCCCGGCAGCTACCTCGCCCGCGAGGCGCGCGGCGTGAACCCGGGCCGTGGCTTCGTGCGCATCGCCCTGGTCGATGGCCTGGAACCGTGCGTCACGGCGGTCCGGCGCATCGCCCAGTTCGTCCGCGGCCTGTAGATTCGTACCGGTACAGCGTCTCTTGCCGCAAACATGCGCTGTGCGTCATAGTCAAAGCCATTGAGTGGCTGCACAGGAGGCGATCATGCGGCAATGGATTCTGGCACTTACGATCGGTTTCACCACGCTATCGGCCGCCGCCGGCAAGGCCCCGGCCGAGGCCGCGCTGCCCCGGATCCTGAAGTCGGAGGGGATCACCAACGTCAGCTACAAGGTGCACGAGGACGGCTTCATCCACATCGTCTTCAGCGGGCGCATGATGGATGCCGAGTACGATCGCGTGCTCGAACTGCTCAACCGCCACCCTGACATTCCCGGCGTGTTGGCGGCACGCGAGACGGACGTCTTCTGCCGGCCCTGAAGGGCCAGGCGATCAACCGGTCTGTGCCGATGGTCGCAGATTGGCGATGGGATTGTGGTGGGCAGCACAGGGTTCGAACCTGTGACCCCCGCCGTGTGAAGGCGGTGCTCTACCGCTGAGCTAGCTGCCCTGATCCGGGTCGATCGGTATCGTCCAGCGCCTGGCGGCGCCAGCGTGACCGGTGCGATGCTGGCAAGGCGCGCATTCTACCCAGCCGTGGCGGACGGGTCAAAGCCTTTTTCGGCAAGTGCTGCGTCCATACCTTAGAATTCGGATTTTTGCCTAACACGCCCGCGCATGATCCGCAGCCGCTTCGCCCCCTCCCCCACCGGCTATCTGCACATCGGCGGTGCCCGCACCGCGCTGTTCTCCTGGGCTTATGCCCGTAAGCACGGCGGGCAGTTCATCCTGCGCATCGAGGACACCGACCAGGAGCGCTCCACCCTGGAATCCGAGCAGGCCATCCTGGAGGGACTCAAGTGGTTGGGGCTGGACTGGGACGAGGGCCCCTACTACCAGATGCAGCGCCTGGAGCGCTACCGCGAGATCGCCCAGCGGCTGATCGAGACGGGTTGGGCCTATTACTGTTACGCCAGCCGCGAGGAGCTGGAGGCCATGCGCGAGGCGCAGCGCGCACGCGGCGAGAAGCCCCGCTATGACGGCCGCTGGCGCCCGGAGCCGGGCAAGCAACTGCCGGCACCCCCCCCCGGCGTGACCCCGGTGATCCGCTTCCGCAACCCAACCGAGGGCGAGATCACCTTCCATGACCTCATCAAGGGCCACGTCACGGTGGCCAACGCCGAGCTCGACGACCTCGTGCTCATGCGCGCCGACGGCATCCCCACCTACAACTTCGGGGTGGTCGTGGACGACTGGGACATGGGCATCACCCACGTGATCCGCGGCGACGACCACGTCAACAACACCCCCCGCCAGATCAACATCCTGAAGGCGCTGGGGGCCCCCATCCCGGTCTACGCCCATGTGCCGATGATCCTCGGCCACGACGGCGAGCGCCTGTCGAAACGGCACGGGGCGGTCTCCGTGCTGCAGTACCGCGAGGACGGCTATCTCCCCGAGGCCTTGCTCAACTACCTGGCGCGGCTGGGCTGGGGGCATGGGGACGCGGAGAAGTTCAGCGTACAGGAGTTCATCCAGTGGTTCGACGTGGCCGATGTGAGCCACGCGGCCGCCCGCTTCGACGCCGCCAAGCTTACCTGGCTCAATCAGCAGTACATCAAGGAGGCCGACGCTGCCCGCCTGGCCGAGCTGGTCAGACCCTTTCTCGCGCGTCAGGGCATCGTCCCCGACGGCGGACCCGACCTCACCGCCCTCATGGGCCTGCTCAAGGACCGGGCCGCCACCATCGAGGAGCTGGCCGATGCCGCCCACATCTTCTTCCGCCAGAGCCTGCCTACCGCTGAGGCCCTGCGGGAGAAACTGGACGCGGCCACTGTGCCCGCACTGACCGCGCTGCGCACCACCCTTGCCACCGTCGCCTGGTCGCCCGAGAGCCTCAATCAGGCCCTGAAGGACTGCGCCAAGGCGCATGGCCTCAAGCTGGGGCAGATCGGCATCCCGCTGCGCTTGCTGCTGTTTGGCACCGCGCAGACCCCATCGCTCGACGTGACGCTGGCACTGCTGGGCCGGGAGGAGACCCTGCGCCGCCTCGCGCAGGCCTGGCCGCTCCTGCCGGGCACATAAGCGGCGATGGCAGGGTAAAATAGCGGGTCCGACGCACAACAACGAATGCCTCCGCTATGGCCATACGCCCGACCAATGCCGGCAGTCAGCGCATGAAGCTGATCGCCTCCCTGACCAGCCCCTTCGCCCGCAAGGTCAGGGTCGTCGCCGCCGAAAAACACATCGACTACGACCTGGTGGTGGACATCCCTTGGAATGAGGACACCCGCGTGCCGCAGTACAACCCGCTGGGCAAGGTGCCGGTATGGGTGCTGGAGGACGGCAAGACCTTGTTCGATTCGCGCGTGATCGTCGAATATCTCGACAGCGTGAGCCCCGTGGGCCATCTGCTGCCGCGCGAGCCGCGCCCCCGCATCCTGGTCAAACGCTGGGAGGCCCTTGCCGACGGCGTTTGCGAGGCGGCCGCCACCGTCTTCCTGGAACGCAAGCGTCCGGCCGAGCAGCAAAGCCAGGCCTGGATCGAACGGCAACTGGGCAAGATCGACGCGGCCTTGGAGATGATGAGCGAGGACCTGGGCGATCAGGAGTGGTGCACCGGCGAGTTCTTCAACCTCTCGGACATCGCCACCGGCTGCGCCCTGGGCTATCTGGAGTTCCGCTTTCCCGAGATCGACTGGCGGCGGCGCCACCCCAACCTCTCCGCCCTGCATGAGCGCCTGATGCAGCGCCCGTCCTTCCGCGACTCGGCGCCCCCGCCGGCCTGATCGTCCATCCAAGGCCGCCCGATAGCGCTGGCCGCAGTCTAGCGCCACTCCCCCAACTTCAGCCCTCTGTCCTCAGTCCACCGCTTTAAGATCAGAGCAGCCCGTCCTTGGACAAGCCCTTGCGCCGCAAGATGCGGCGCAGGGTGTGCAGGGCCTCGAGCTGGATCTGCCGCACCCGCTCACGCGTCACACCCAGGTGTTCGGCGAGTTCCTCCAGGGTGGCCACGTCCTGGCCGTTGAGGCCGAAACGCCGCTCGATCACCCAGCGGTGTTTGTCCGACAGCTCCTCCAGCCATTCATGGACATAGTGTTCGATCTCGGCCGCCTGCAACATCTGCTCCGGGAGCTCGGAGTTCTCATCGGCGATGGCCTCGCCGATCGAGAGCGAGGGGTCGATCTCTAGCGGCGCGTCGAGCGAGGCCACACGGTCGTTCAGTTGCAGCACCCGCCGCACCTCATCGACCGGCCGCCCGGTCAGGTGCGCGATCTCCTCGGGCCCGGCATCGGTCACGCCGTGCATCTCCAGGTGGCGCTGGGCGCGCAGGTAGACGTTGAGCTCTTTGATCACGTGCACCGGCAGGCGTATGGTGCGCGACTGGTTCATGATTGCCCGCTCGATATTCTGCCGGATCCACCAGGTAGCATAGGTGGAGAAGCGGAAACCGCGCTCCGGCTCGAACTTCTCCAGGGCATGCATGAGGCCGAGGTTGCCCTCCTCGATCAGGTCCAGCAGCGACAGCCCGCGGTTGATGTAGTGCTTGGCGATGTTCACCACCAGGCGCAGGTTGTGCTGGATCATCTGCTGCCGCGCCTCGAAGTCGCCCTGGCGCATGCGGCGGGCGAGCTCCTTTTCCTGCTCGGGGGTGAGCAGGCTCTCACGGCCGATCTCGTTGAGGTAGAGCTGGGTGACGTCGTGCAGTTCGTCGTAGACATGATCCGTCTCGGCTGCGTTCTGGGCAGGCTCCTCGTCCAGCAGCTCCTCGATCGGGGGCTCCATGTTCGGTTCGAGCTCGTTGTCTTCCACGTCACGCGGCTCCTCGAATCAACCCGGCAGGTAGTTCTTGGGGTTCACCGGTCTGCCGTATTCCCGGATCTCGAAATGCAGCATCGCCCGTTCGGCATCGCTGTCGCCCACCGCACCGATCGTCTGGCCGAGGACGACACGCTCGCCCTCGCGGACGTCGATCCTGGCCTGGTGCGCGTAGGCGGACAATAGCGCCGGACTGTGACGAATGATGGTCAGTTTACCGTAGCCGCGCAGCGCCTGTCCCGTGTAGACCACCTGCCCGTCGGCAGCGGCCCGTACCGGGCTGCCGTAAGGGGCGGCGATGCGCAGGCCCTTGCGCCCGCGCGCCGGGTCGAAATCGGCGATCACCCTGCCCTGTACCGGCCAGGCCCAGCGCAGGGGTGCCGCCGTGGGCTCTGGGGCGGCCTCCGGCGCAGGCGGCTGCAGGCGCAGGCGGGTGCCGGCCGGCAGCCGGTCGGGGTCCTTGAGATCGTTCCAGCGCGCCAGATCACGGTAATCGAGGCCGCGCTCGAGCGCAATGCGATACAGGTTCTCCCCGGCTCGGACCACATGATAGCTGGGTGGACTGGCGGCGACGGGTGCGTCACTTCGCGTCACGACGGGGGCCGGCTGCGGCGTATTGGCACAGCCGGCCAGGAAGACAGCGGTCAGGAAAACAGCCGGCCACGGGAGACGCGCGCGTCGGCTGGTCCACATGAGGGGGATGGGTGTGGCTACCCGGGCTTGGCTGTGGGTTCAGGCGACGCCCGAGACCAGGGGGACGAATTTCACCGTCTCCAGCGCCTGCTCCACCAACCCTTCCTCACGCTTTTCGACCAGGGTCAGACGCTGATCCTCGCCCAGGCCCACCGGCACCACCAGACGCCCACCCGGCTTGAGCTGGGCCGTGAGCTCGGGCGGGATGAAGGGCATGGCAGCGGCGACGATGATGGCGTCGTAGGGCGCCTCGCGCGGGTAGCCGCGGCTGCCGTCGGCCACCTTGACCAGCACGTTGCGGATGCGCAGGCGGTCGAGGTTGTTGCGCGCCGTGCCCACCAGCTTGGCGATGCGTTCCAGGCTGATCACCTTTTTCGCCAGACGCGACAGCACCGCCGCCTGATAGCCGCAGCCGCCGCCGATCTCCAGCACCTTGTCCAGGACCCGGCCCTGGCAGGCGAGCTCACAGCTGCGCGCGACGGTATAGGGGCTGGAGATGGTCTGACCCTCGCCGATTGGCAGTGGGGTGTCCTCGTAGGCCCGGCTCTGCAGCCCTTCCTGCACGAACAGGTGACGCGGGATCTCGTTCATGGCGGCGAGCACCATGGGGTCCTTGATGCCCTCTTCGCGCAGCCGCTCGACCATGCGCGCCCGCGTGCGCTGCGAGGTCATGCCGATGCCGTTGGCGTCCGTCACGATGCCAGCCAGTCCTCGATCAACCCCATCTGCGGGTAGCGCGTCAGATCGATCTGCAGCGGCGTGATGGAGATGCGGTTGTTCGCCACCGCGTGAAAGTCCGTGCCCGGGCCGGCGTCAGCGGCCTCCCCGGCCGCCCCCACCCAATACATCACCTGATTGCGCGGGTTGATGGTCTTGACCACGTCCTGGGCCTTGTGCCGGCGCCCCAGCCGGGTGACCTCGACCCCTTGCAGGGCCTCCGGCGGGACATCGGGCACGTTGATGTTGAGCAGCAGCGATTCGCGAATCGGCCGCTCGGCAAAACGCCGCACCAGGCCGGCGACGAAATCGGCCGCGCTCTGGAAGTTCTCTTCCTGCACGTTGGCGAGCGACACCGCCATGGCCGGGATGCCGAGCAAGAACCCCTCGGTGGCCGCCGCCACCGTGCCCGAGTAGATGGTGTCGTCGCCCATGTTGGCGCCATGGTTGATGCCGGAGATCACCATCTCCGGCAGTTGTGGCAAAAGCCCGGTCACGGCCAGGTGCACGCAATCGGTCGGCGTGCCGTTGACGTGAAAGAAACCGTTGGGCGAGCGCCGCACCGTGAGCGGACGGTCCAGGGTGAGCGAGTTGCTCGCCCCGCTGCGGTCGCGTTCAGGGGCGACGACCGTCACCTCGTGTCCCTGGGCCGACAGCGTGGCGGCGAGCGTGGCCAGGCCAGGCGCGAAATAGCCGTCGTCGTTGCTGAGCAGGATGCGCATGGGCCGGGGATTGCGGATCACGTCGCGGGCAAGCCACACAGCCAGGCGGGTATCGGCCGGACCGCAAGGGCGCCCTGAGCATGGAGCTTTGGAGTGTGGCTATGTTAATCGAACGCCCTCCGCCTTTGAACCCCCGGACGCATCTCAGCGCCGGTCGGCATGAGGACGAGCGGGTTGACTCTGCTGACCCGGAGGCTATCATTCGCAATCTCGTTCCACTGAACCGACTGCATTGAGACCAAGCCCTGGTCGAGACCCCTTCGACCCATACGGAGCGAGGTAGCCGCGTCTTCCAGCCGCCGCTGCCTTGCTCGGAAGCTGCAAGGCAGGTGGCGGTGAGCGCCAGCCAGACGGCTGAGCATATCCCCAATACCTGACCGAAATCGCTGACACAAGCCCCCGGTGGACTGTGTCGGCGTGTTGCGTGCATAAGGCCGGTCACCCCGGCCAGACGCAGGTGGCTGCGCCTCCTCGCGCGAGGCCGTCCGAACCTGGATGGCGCCACGCGAGAACGCGTCTAGGTGCCCGACCCCGGTCGGGTGTGTGTGCAACCTGAGGGAGGCCGTCATGGACCCCGACACTGAACCCTGCTGGTACGCCAGCCTGACGTCTCGTCTTCAACCCCAGCCGGCCATCAGGTGCCGGGGTCAGCGCGCGACGGTCTAGCCCCGTTCGGGCATGCCCCGTCCCGGCCGAACAAGGAGCATGCCCATGTCGATCCATACCCTCAGCACCGAGCGCGCCCTCGCAGTGGCGGTCTGCGCCAGCCTGGCGCTGCCTGCCCAGGCCGGCCGTCCGCTGGCCACCGATGACGCCGCCATCGTCGCCGTCGGCGCCTGCCAACTCGAGATGTGGACCGAGCATGGGCGCGACGCGCACGCCGTCTGGGCCAATCCCGGCTGCAACCCATTCGGCAGCACCGAATTCGCCTTCGCCTTTGCCCGCCTGCATCCACAGGGGGGCGAGCGGCTTAACCTGCGCCGCTGGCAGATCAAGCAGATGTTGCGCGACACGGACGCGCGCCAGATAGGTCTTGCCCTCGCGGTGGGTGGCAGCCGCACGCACCGCACGGACGTGCGCGATGGCTACCTGAACGGGATCGCCAGCGTCCCGCTCGACGGCGAGGCGGGGGTGTTGCACCTGAACCTCGGCGTGCTGCGTGCCCACGCGGACGGCCGTCACCGTACCCGGGCCACTTGGAGCCTGGCCTATGACGCCGAGGTGGCGGCCGCCAAGCGCGCCTCGATGGAGACCTATGGCACCTCGGGTGAGCGGCCCCACTGGCAGCTGGGGATGCGCCATGAATGGCTGCCCGGTCACGTCCAGCTCGATGCCAGCGTGGGCAGCGCCTGGGGCCGCTGGTCCGACCGTCTCTTCACCGTGGGCCTGGTCTTCGTCAGCCCGGCCTTCCTGCCCTGATACACGTCAAGCGCTCATGAACTAGGAGAGCCATCATGAACCGTGAAGACCTGCACTCCCCCGTGCGCCCCTGGTCCCCTCGCGTGATGCCGCCGGTTTCGCTGCCAGCGTCAACCACATGCCACCTTCGCGGACCTGGTCGAGGCCCTCGACGTCATCGACACCGAGGCGGTGGTGACCCTGCTCATGCTCCTGGCGCCTGCCGGGCGCGCGGCGATGTTCGCCCAATTTCTGGAGAAACGTCATGACGCCCAGTGGGCGGGTCCGGTGTCTCGTCGCGCGAGCTGATGCTGACCGCCCCCCCATCATCGACATTGGCCGCAACACTGGCAGCCAGTCGGCGACCCTGGTCATCCGCGCCATGGACGTGGGCGACGTGCAACCCAAATGGCGCGACCTGTGGTTCAAGCTGACGGCCGCGGTCGGCTGAGGGTGATGTTGCCGGCCCGAGCGCACTCTGGCCGACTGTCTGACCTTCATGTTTCTGCGCTAGGCTGATACTCACGAAGACTTTGGTGGCATGCGAGAGGAGTGCCGCTGTGATCCTGACCCTGCTGAAAGAGTTCTTCGCCGGCTTCCTGCGCAGCCGCCGTCTACTCCGACACTTCCGCCGGCTGGCCTTGCTGGAGACGCTGCGTCCGGGCGGACTGGTTCGTGAGCTGCCGGCCGAACTCGGTCGCCGCCTGGTCGAGGCGGCCAAGGCCGAACCGGCGGCCCTTCTCGCCGGGCTGGGCAGCCATGAAGACGGCCTGACCGAGCGCGAGGCCGACGCGATCCGCCAGCGTGCGGGTCCGAACGAGGTCGAGCACGAAAAACCCCTGGCCTGGTGGCAGCACCTCTGGCTCGCCTATCGCACGCCCTTCAGCCTGCTGCTCACCGTGCTGGGCGTCATCTCCTATTTCACGGAAGACCTCGAGGCCGCCACGGTCATAGGCAGCATGATCGTACTGGCCACGCTGCTGCGCTACAGCCAGGAGCGCAAGGCGAATAAGGCGGCCGATGCCCTGAAGGCCATGGTCAGCACCACGGCCACGGTGCTGCGCCGTGACGTCACGGAGGAGGCCGCCCCGGTTTTCGAGCGTTATTACGGGGTGTCGATCCCGGCCAAATCGGCGCGGCGGGTCGAGCTGCCCGTCCGCCTGCTGGTGCCGGGCGATGTGATCATCCTCTCGGCCGGTGACATGATTCCGGCCGATTGCCGAGTGCTCGCCGCCAAGGACCTGTTCGTCGCCCAGTCGGCCATGACCGGCGAATCGATGCCGGTGGAGAAGTTCGCCACCCTGAGCGACCCCAGCGTCATCAACCCGCTGGAGTTGGACAACATCCTGTTCATGGGCACCAACGTGGTGTCGGGTTCGGCCACGGCGGTGGTGGTCGCCACCGGCGGCCACACCCATTTCGGCGCGCTGGCCCGCCGGGTGTCTGCAACGGAGCGCACACCCACCTCGTTCCAGGCCGGTGTGAACCAGGTCAGCTGGCTGCTCATCCGCTTCATGCTGGTCATGGTACCGCTCGTCCTGCTCATCAACGGCTTCACCAAGGGCGACTGGCTGCAGGCGGTGCTCTTCGCCCTGTCGATCGCCGTGGGCCTCACGCCGGAGATGCTGCCCATGATCGTCACCTCCACCCTGGCCAAGGGGGCGGTGGTGTTGTCCCGCCGCAAGGTGATCGTCAAGCGGCTCGACGCGATCCAGAACTTTGGTGCCATGGACGTGCTATGCACCGACAAGACCGGCACACTCACCAGGACAAGATCTTCCTGGCACGGCATCTGGACGCCTGGGGCGAGGAGTCGGACGAGGTGCTGGCGCTCGCCTATCTCAACAGCTATTACCAGACGGGGCTGAAAAACCTGCTGGACGTGGCGGTGTTGGAGCACATCGAGGTGCACCAGGCGCTCAACCCGGCGCGCAACTATCGCAAGGTGGACGAGATTCCCTTCGACTTCACCCGGCGGCGCATGTCGGTGGTGGTCGCTGAACGCGAAGACCACCACGAGCTGATCACCAAGGGTGCGGTGGAGGAGGTGCTCGCCGTCTGTACGCAGGTCCGCCACGGAGAGCAGAGCGAGCCGCTGACGCCGGCGCTGCTCGCACGCATCCGCGAAGTCACCGCCGACCTCAACGCGGAGGGTCTGCGCGTGGTGGCGGTGGCGATGAAGGAGGTGCCGCCGCGCAAGGAGGTCTACGGCGTGGCTGACGAGGTCGGCCTCACCCTCATCGGTTATGTCGCCTTCCTCGACCCGCCCAAGGAATCCGCTGCCCCGGCAGTGCAGGCGCTGGCTGCGCATGGCGTGGCGGTCAAGGTGCTCACGGGCGACAACGAGCGGGTCACCGCCAAGATCTGCCGCGAGGTGGGGCTCAAGCTCGACGGCCTGCTGCTGGGCAGTGACATCGAGGGCATGAGCGATGCGCAACTCGCCGCCGTAGTGGAGCACCACAACGTCTTCGCCAAACTGACCCCGGCGCACAAGGAGCGCATCGTCCGCCAGCTCAGGGCGAACGGCCACGTCGTCGGCTTCATGGGCGACGGCATCAACGATGCGGCGGCGCTGCGCGCGGCCGACATCGGCATCTCGGTGGACAGCGCCGTGGACATCGCCAAGGAGGCGGCCGACATCATCCTGCTGGAGAAGAGCCTCCTGGTACTGGAGAAGGGCGTGCTGGAGGGACGCCGCACCTTCATCAACATGCTCAAATACCTCAAGATGACCGCCAGCTCCAACTTCGGCAACGTCTTCTCGGTGCTGGTGGCCTCCGCCTTCCTGCCCTTCCTGCCCATGCTGCCCATCCACCTGCTGGTGCAGAACCTTCTCTACGACATCTCGCAAACGGCCATCCCCTTCGACAACGTCGACGCCGAACTGCTCAGCCAGCCGCAGCACTGGCGGCCCCTCGACATCGCCCGCTTCATGCTGTACTTCGGCCCGATCAGCTCGCTGTTCGATCTGCTCTGCTTCGCCATGCTCTGGTTTGTCTTCAGCGCCAACACCGTGGCCGAGCAGACGCTGTTCCAGTCCGGCTGGTTCGTGCTGGGACTGCTCACGCAGACGCTCATCGTGCACATGATCCGCACCCCCAAACTGCCCTTCGTCGAGAGCCGTGCGGCGCCACCGCTCATGCTCATGACCGTGGCGATCATGGCCATCGGTGTGTTCATCCCCATGGGCCCTCTGGCCAACGCCCTCAAGATGCAGGCCCTGCCCCCCTTGTACTTCGCCTTCCTGCCCCTGCTGCTACTGGGCTACATGGTGCTCACGCAGGCGATGAAACGGCATTTTGTACGCCGCTATGGCTGGCAGTAGGGAGCCGCCCATGACCGCCCTCGAACACCTCGACCTGGCTAGCCTGCCCAACACACTGCTCGCCCTGACCACCGCCTTCGTGCTGGGTGCCCTCATCGGTTTCGAGCGGCAATACCGGCAACGCACGGCCGGGCTGCGCACCAACGTCCTGGTGGCCGTGGGCGCGGCGCTGTTCGTGGACATCGCCATGCGCTACCACGCCCTGCACGGCGGCACACCCAGCCCGCTGCACGTGGTGGCCTATGTGGTCTCCGGCGTGGGTTTCCTGGGCGCAGGGGTGATCATGCGCGAGGAGGGCAACATCCGCGGCATCAACACCGCCGCCACCCTGTGGGGCTCGGCCGCTGTCGGCGTTGCCGCCGGCGTGGGTATGCTCATCGAGGCGGTGCTGGGCTCGCTGTTCGTGCTCTCCGCCAACACCCTGCTGCGCCCCATCGTCAATGCCATCAACCGTAAGCCGCTGGACGTTGAATCTGTGGAGGTGACCAACACGGTCTTTGTGATCGCCGACAAGACGCGGCAGAAGGAGGTGCTGGCGCGGTTGGAGATGGAGCTGGAGCGCTACCGCTACCCCATCCGCGAGCTGGAGGTACACGCCTTCGGCGAGGACGACGTGGAGATCGAGGCCACCCTCACCGCAACCTCGGTCGAGGCCGACGAGCTCGACACGCTGGTGCGGCGGTTGTCCGCATTGCCCGAGGTGCGCCAGGCATTCTGGAGCCCGAGTACCGCCGAATAAGGCCCGTGGCCGCGTTGTCAGCGGCCCTGGAGCCAATGCGTGTAAGACTGGGGATTCGTGGTCGGGGCGAGAAGATTCGAACTTCCGACCCCCTGCACCCCATGCAGGTGCGCTACCAGGCTGCGCTACGCCCCGACAAGCTTTGAATTATAAGGTCTGCGCGCATGTCCGTAAACAACGCGCGGGTTCTTTGCCCAGTCAGGCGGTAGCGGAAGGATAGGGCAGGCGTTCCATGAGATAGCACAGGCAATCCTGGCGGATGATGCGCGCATCAGTGGTCAGCATGGCCGGCATGAGCCGTCGTCGCAGCCGTAGAAGTCCGTCCTCCCAGTCGAACAGGCGCTGGCCGACATCGGCGCCGTGCTCATCGGTCACCTCCAGCGGGTTGGCCAGGCCGGGGCGGACGCGGCCCAGGGCACTGCCGGGCGGCAGTTCGTGGAAATTGAACCGGTCCAGGTCGGCTGGGAAGACGACATCCGCCTCGGCGGGGTCGAAGCCCAGGCTCACCGCCCCCGGCAACCGCACGGTGGCGACGGTGTGGTAGAGATCGATGTCATGCGGCGCCACGGGATGACTGGGCAGGGCCGCCAGATTGAGGCAGGCCTCGACGAAGTCGGCGGCATGGGTCTCGCCATGTGCCGTGCCTGGACGACCGCACTCGATGGTCACGGCGGGACACAGCTCGGCAAACGCGGCCGACTGCACCCCCAGCGGACGCAGGAAGTAGACCACGGTGCGCGCGAACAGGGTGGCGAGGTGCAGGAACTGCGGCGCCAGGCGGTTGACACAGGCATAGTGCGGATTGCGGCCGGTGTTGTTGTGGATGTCCACGCTGGCGAAGACCGCACGCGCGGCCATGGCCTCGACCACCTGGCGCATCACCGCCGCCTCGGGCAGATGGGGCTCGGGGGTGCCCGGCCAGACCCGGTTGTAGTCCACCTGCCCCGCCAGCCGGCGCAGCCCGTGCCGGGCAGCGGCGACATTGCCGATGAACAGGGACAGGGCGCGCGGCAGGCCATGCGTGCGGGCGCGCGCCAGGACCCGCCGCATGGCCTCCCAGCCGGTGTCCTCGTTGCCGTGCAGCAGCACGGAGACGAACAGGGGCTCGTGCCGGCGGCCCGGCAGGTGGATCAGCGTTGGGCCATCGAGGACCTCGTGCAGGCGGTTTGCGCCGCGCTCGAGCAGGCCCTCCGGCAGGGTCTCGAGGACGGTGAGCGGGGTCATGCCGCCCACTCGTGCACGGGTGTCCCCGAACGCTGGTTTTCGAGGTAGTCGGCCATCAGCCGGGCAGAGTCGTGGCAACAGCGTGCCCAGTGCTGGACCAGCCAGACCGAACCGGTCTGGCCGCTCGCCCGCCGGGCCTCGAGGACGCCGATGGCGCGCTCGATCTCCCTGTCACCCAGGCCGAGGGCGACCAGACCTTCGGCCGCCCGAGGCAGCAGTTCGCCGAGCAGCCGGCGCACGGGATGGCTCGCGCCATCGAGCCACACGAGTTCGGCATTGAGCCCATGACGGGCGGCCTGGTAGAAGTTGTCGCGCGCCGTGGCGAAGTCGAGCTGGCATTCCGGCGGCTCGGGGCGCTGTGCGAGGCTGTGCACCAACCCATAGTAGAAGGCGGCGTTGGCCATCATGTCGATGAGCGTCGGCCCGCTCGGCAGGACGCGCTGTTCGATGCGCACATGCGCCTCGCCCGACGCATCGAAGCCAATCAGCGGCCGCACCCAGCGCCAGATCGAGCCGTTGTGCAGGCGCAGGTGCGGAAAGCGCTCGGGCGGTTCCGTCTGCGGCATGGGCAGCAGCACGGGGAAGATCGCCAGGTTCTCCTCGAAGAGTTCGATCAGGCTGCCGCGCACATAGCCGCGCCCGAACGACACGCGGCGTGCCTGGGGGTCGGCCAGCCCGCCATAGCCGCCCAGTTCGACCGACTGCTCGAACAGCGGGATGCGAGTCTCGTGCCAGAGGCGCCGCCCGAACAGCAGCGGCGAATTGGTGGCCAGCGCCAGCAATGGCCCGCAGGTGATCAGGCTGGCGTTGTAGTAGCGGGCGCTCAGGCCCTCCGGCACCTGCAGGTGCAGTTGGAAGGAGGTGGTGGCCGCCTCCAGCATGACGTCCGCACGCCCCAGGTCGAGCGCCTCCTCCCCCTCGATGTGGATGCGCAGTGGCTGCCCCGCCCGCTGCCGGATGACCTGTTCGTTCAGGACCACGTAGCGGTTCAACGCCGACATGGTCGCCAGGGTCAGGTCCCCCTCGCGTAAGGTGGGCGGGATGCCGATGATGCCGAGCTGCGCCTCCATGTCGTGGGCCACCGCCTGGGCGCGCTGCCAGGTGGCGGCGAGCTCCGCCTCCATCGCCGCGAGCGCCCCGGGGCGAAGGACCTGGGGCGTGCCGTTGATCTCGATGTTGCAGCGCGCGAGCTCTGGCACCACCATCGGGTCGGCCAGGGCTGCGAGATAGGGCTCGTTGATGGGATAGGGGGCGCCGGCGTGGTCGAGCAGCCATCCCTCCAGCTCGAAGCCGGCCACGAAACGCGCATCCCGGAACCCGCCCGCCTCGGCATATGCCCGCAATCGGCCGGTCTCCTCGCGCAGTCGCCGGCCGAAGCGGGCGAAGTCCGCGGCGGAGAACACGGTACGGGCGATCTCCTGCCCCATGCAGTCCTCCATGGCACCCCGTGCTCTACAGGCTAGCACAGGTGGTGTTTGGCGCCATGCCACGGTTTGCAGGGGAGGCCGCGTCGCCCGGCTCAGGCGCGGCGAGGGACGGCGCGGCGTCAGGGGCTCAGGAGGTCTAGGATCTCCTTGAGCGAGCGCTTGATCTCCGCATAGGAGATCGCCGGCACTGACTTGGTCTCGGCCGTGGCCTCTGCGGCCTGGGCGTCGTTGAGCAGCCGGTTGCGCGCGCCGCTGATGGTGAAACCCTGTTCGTACAGGAGCTCGCGGATGCGGCGGATGAGCATCACCTCGTGATGCTGATAATAGCGGCGGTTGCCCCGCCGCTTGACCGGCTTGAGCTGGCTGAACTCCTGCTCCCAGTAGCGCAGCACATGCGGCTTGACCCCGCACAGCTCGCTCACCTCGCCAATGGTGAAGTAGCGCTTCGACGGGATGGGCGGCAGCTCACTGCTCGGCCGGTGTTCCGACATGCGCCTTCTCGACCAGGGCCTTCAGTTTCTGGCTGGCGTGGAACGTCACCACGCGCCGGGCGGTGATGGGCATCTCCTCGCCGGTCTTGGGGTTGCGGCCGGGACGCTGCGGCTTGTCACGCAGCTGGAAATTGCCGAAGCCGGAGAGCTTAACACTGTCGCCCCGTTCCAGCGCGGTGCGCACCTCCTCGAAAAAGACGTCCACCATCTCCTTGGCCTCGCGCTTGTTGAGGCCAACCTTTTCGAACAGGAGTGTGGCGAGTTCAGCCTTGGTCAGCGTCGACATCAACGTTCCCTCAAGCGCGCAAGACGGCTCCGAAGCGTTCGGACAGCAGGGCCAAGACCTCGGCGACCGCGGCCTCGATCTCGGCATCTGTAAGTGTTTTCTCAGTATGTTGCAACAACATTCTGAAAGCAAGGCTTTTTTTGCCGGCTTCAATGCCTTGGCCCTGATAGACGTCGAAGAGCTCGAACTCGGTCACCGTCGCCGGCAGCGCCGCGCGCACTGCGGCGAGGATCCCGCCGACCTCGAGACCGGCATCGACGACCACGGCGATGTCCCGGCGCACCGCCGGATAGCGCGACAGCCCGCCATAACGTGGCAGCGTACGCCGGGTGAGGGCTTCGGCCTCCAGTTCGAACAGGATGGGGCTGCGCGCAAGCTCGTACTTCTGGGCGAGCCGCGGGTGCAGGCTGCCCAGCCAGCCGACCTCTCGCCCATCGATGCGGATACGCGCGGTCTGTCCGGGATGCAAAGCCGGATGCTCACTGGCGACGAATTCCGGCTGGCGCGGCCAGAACAGGGCGGCGACATCCGCCTTGACGTCATAGAAATCCACAGGCCGCGTGCGCACTGACCATTGCTCGGGGAGGGCGGGCCCATAGGCCAGCCCGGCCACCCGCTGCGGCTGTGCCTCGGCCCCGACGCCGAGAAAACAGCGGCCGCTCTCGAAGATGCGCAACCTGTCCTGACCGTGGTTGAGGTTGTGGCGCAGGGTCTGCACCAACCCCGGCAGCAGGCTGGCGCGCATCACGCTCATCTGACTTGCAATCGGGTTGGCCAGGGTGATCGCCTCGATATCCTTATTGAAATCAGTATGTTGTTCTGACGATATGAAGCTATATGTGATGATCTCTTGGTAACCCAATGCCACGAGATGTTTTTTGACCTCTTCAAGCGGGCGTTCACCCTCCCCGGCCGGCAGCATGTGTTGCGGTGAGGCCGGTGCGGCATCGGGGATGTTTTCATAGCCCCGAAGACGGGCGAGCTCCTCGATGAGGTCCACCTCCAGGTTTAGATCGAAGCGCCAGGAGGGTGGCGAGACCCGCCAGGGGGTGTCCGAGGCTTCGACGCCGAGCGCCAGCCGCGTGAAGATCGCCTGCATCTCGTCAGCGGGGATGTCGACCCCGAGCAGGCGCCGGGCGCGATCCGGCCGGAAGGCGATGGCCGGCCGCGCCGGCACCCCAGGGCCGGCCTCGATGACCTCGCCGGCCTCGCCGCCGCAGACCTCCAGGATCAGGCGCGTGGCGCGCTCCATGGCCCGATGCGGCAGCCACGGATCGACCCCGCGCTCGAAGCGCTGCGAGGAATCGGTCGCGAGGCCATAGCGGCGCGCACGCCCCGCCACGGCGGACGGCGTGAAATGGGCGGCTTCGAGGAAGATGTCACGGGTGGCCGTGTCCACCGCGCTGGTGATCCCCCCCATGATCCCGGCCAGGGCGAGCGGGCCGCCGTCGTCGGCAATGACGAGACAGTCGGGCTCGAGCGCAATCTCGGTCTCGTTGAGCAGCACGAGTCGTTCCCCGGCCGCCGCCCTGCGCGCCCGCAAGGGGCCGCGCAGCCGCGCCAGGTCGAAGGCATGCATGGGCTGGCCCAGTTCCAGGAGGACGTAGTTGGTGATGTCGACCACCGGGTGGATGAGGCGCAGGCCGCTGCGGGTCAGACGCTCCGCCATCCAGGCGGGGGTCTGCGCGGCAGGGTCGATGCCGCGCACGACCCGCCCGCAATAGCGTGGACAGGCGTCCGTGGCCTCGATGCTGACCGGATACGACGCGGCCACGCGGGCTGGCACAGGGCTGCAATCGACCTCGTTGCGGCGCGCCCCGGTCAGCGCCGCCACCTCGCGGGCGATACCCTGCAGGGAGAGGCAATCGCCGCGGTTGGGCGTGAGCTTGAGGGTGATCAGACGGTCGTCGAGATGCAGATAGTCGCGCAGGTCGGCGCCAACCGGGGCATCCACCGGCAACTCCAGGATGCCGGCCGCCTTGTCGGCCCTATCGGCTGAGCCGATCTTGACGCTCCCCTCTCCCGCTGGCGGGAGAGAGCCTGCCCCGGACTCGATCCGGGGGGCTGGGGGTGAGGGGACTTGCTTGGCCTGATGCGAATTATCACGCCCCACCTCATACCCTTGGCCAAGCAAGTGATTGAGACCCAGCTCGCTGGCCGAACAGAGCATGCCGTGCGAGTCCACGCCCCTGACCTTGGCCTGGCGGATCTCCAGCCCTCCCGGCAGCACGGCGCCGACGAGGGCGCAGGCGGTCTTGAGCCCAGGCCTGGCGTTGGGCGCACCGCAGACGATGCGCAAGGGTTCGCCCGCCCCGATGCGGACCTTGCACAACTGCAGGCGGTCGGCGTTGGGATGCCGCTCGGCGCGCAGGATCTCGGCCACCACCACCCGATCGAAGGCGGGCGCGACCGGGACGATGGCCTCCAGTTCGAGCCCGGCCATGGTCAACCGGTGCGCCAGGTCCTCAATGGCCAGGTCGGTCTCGACCAGGCTGCGTAGCCAGCGTTCTGAAAATTGCATCGCCTATTCCATCCTTACACGCGCTTCTTGGCAGCCAGCGCCGCGCGATCCATCGAACGACTTGAGCAAGCCAACATCGTTACAACCAACGGCATGACATCAGCTCTCAGCCATTGTGAGCCTCCTCTGCGCCGCAAGCGACCGAGAAATCGGCGGCAACGCAGATACCCGCCGTAGGAGCGACGACAGTCGCAACTTTCGTCGCTTCTATAGTTATCGAGCCCTTGTCGTAGTTCGAATCGGGTCATCGGTCCCGACCTGTCGGCTATCCAGGCTGGAACGATGTTCGCTCTGCATCAGCTAAATTACCTAAGAAAGCGAACATCGTTTTAGTTACGGCTTACATCGGCCTTCGGCCGAAGTAAGTCTCCACTGAAACGATGTTCGCCGTGCATCATTGAATTGTCTCAAAAAGCGAACATCGTTTTAGTTACGGCTTACATCGGCCTTCGGCCGATGTAAGCCTCCACTGAAACGACATGCGCACTGGGTCATCAGTTAAATTGTCTAAGAAAACGCATGTCGTTTTCGAAAAACAGGCGCAGGTCGTCCACACCGTAGCGCAGCATGGCCAGACGCTCCACACCCAGGCCGAAGGCGAAGCCCTGCCATTGTTCGGCGTCGATACCGACGTGGGCGAAGACGTTGGGGTGCACCATGCCGCAGCCCAGGACCTCCAGCCAGCCGGTCTGCGAACAGACCCGACAGCCGCGCCCTTCGCAGATCACGCAGCCGATGTCCATCTCCGCCGAGGGTTCGGTGAAGGGGAAGAACGAGGCACGGAAGCGCACCGGCAGGTTGTCGCGCTCGAAGAATCGGGCCATGAACTCGGCCAGCACACCCTTCAAGTCGGCGAAGCTGATGTGGGTATCCACCCACAGGCCCTCGACCTGGTGGAACATGGGCGTGTGGGTGACGTCGGAGTCGCAGCGATAGACCCGGCCCGGGGCGATGATCTTGAGCGGCGGCCGGTTGTTCTGCATGTAATGCACCTGCACCGGCGAGGTGTGGGTGCGCAGCAGGTGACCATCGCTGAGGTAGAAGGTGTCGTGCATCGCCCGTGCGGGATGGTCCTCGGGGATGTTGAGCGCGGTGAAGTTGTAGAAGTCGGTCTCGATCTCCGGACCCTCGGCCACCGCGAAGCCGAGGCTGGCGAAGAGCCGCTCGATGCGCGCGAGCGTGCGGGTCACCGGGTGCAGCCCGCCCGTGGCCTGCCCGCGCCCCGGCAGCGTGACGTCAAGGGCCTCCTGCCTGAGCTGTTGCTCTAGCGCCTCGGCCTGGATGGCCTCACGCCGCGCCTTGAGCAGGGCCTCGATCTCGGCCTTGGCCGCGTTGATGCGCGCCCCGGTCTCCTTGCGGGCCTCGGGCGGCAGGGTGGCCAGCCCCTTCATGAGCTGGGTCAGCACCCCGCTCTTGCCGAGGTAGCGGGCCTTGGCCTGGTCCAGCGCCGGCAGCGTGGCGGCGGCGGCAAAATCGCGCCGGGCCTCGGCGATGATGTCATCTGGCGTCATGCTCGACTCGTTCCGATCAACTCAGCAGACTTAGGCACGACAAACAAAAGGGAGGCCGGCTGACCTCCCTGTAATACAGGACTGCTCGCGGTCGCTTCGACCGGGTTCAGACCGCCAGGCTGGCCTTGGCCTGCTGCGCCACCTTGGCGAAGGCGGCCGGATCGAACACCGCCATATCGGCCAGCACCTTGCGGTCGATGTCGATGGCAGCCTTCTTCAGCCCGTTCATGAACTGGCTGTAGTTCATGTCCAGACCGAGGTCGCGCACTGCCGCATTGATACGGGCGATCCACAGCGCCCGGAACTGGCGCTTGCGCTGACGGCGGTCACGGTAGGCGTACTGCCCCGCCTTCATCACCGCCTCGTTGGCGACGCGGAAGACGTTGTTGCGGCGGCCGCGATAGCCCTTGGCGGCGGCGATCACCTTCTTGTGGCTGGCGCGGGCGATGGTCCCTCGTTTGACGCGTGGCATGGTCTTCCTCCTCAGGCGTAAGGCATCATGGCCCGAATGTGGCCCAGGTCGCGCTCGTGCACGGCGGTCATGCCGCGCAGATTGCGTTTGCGCTTGGTGCTCTTCTTGGTGAGGATGTGGCGCAGATAGGCGTGCGTGCGCTTGACGCTGCCGCTGCCACGGACGCGGAAGCGTTTCGCCGCCCCGCTCTTGGTCTTCATCTTGGGCATGGTTTGCTCCTATTCGATGCCGCCGGGTGACCCCGAACGCCGGGATGCTTCAACGACCCTGCAGCACTTGTTTGTGGCGCGGATTCGGAGGACCGCGCCGTGCCTCGTGTAGCCTCTGCCTCAACAGGCGTGTCGAGACGCTCGTCGCGCCTACTTCTTCTTTTTCGGGGCCAGGACCATCACCATCTGCCGCCCCTCCAGCTTGGGGTGCTGCTCAACCGTCCCGTATTCGGCCAGATCCGCCTCGACGCGTTGCAGCAGCTGCAAGCCGAATTCCTGGTGGGCCATCTCCCGGCCGCGAAAGCGTAACGTCACCTTTGCCTTGTCGCCCTCGCTCAGGAAGCGGATCAGATTCCTCAGCTTGACCTGGTAGTCGGCCTCGTCGGTGCGGGGCCGGAACTTGATCTCCTTGACCTGGATCTGTTTCTGCTTGAGCCGCGCCTCGTGCTGCTTTTTCTGCTCATGGTACTTGTACTTGCCATAGTCCATGATCTTGCAGACCGGCGGCTGCGCCTGGGGAGCGATCTCCACCAGGTCCAGATCCGCGTCTTCGGCCTTGAGCAAGGCCTCTCTCAAGCTGACGATACCCAGCTGGGTGCCGTCTTCCCCAATCAACCGGACCTGCGGCGCGTCGATCTCGCCGTTGATCCGCAACTCCTTGTCCAGTGCGATGCTTAAGCCCCTTTCCAAACAACGAGAGCCGACACGCCGCCGGCTCCTCGTGTGATCTCCTCGCGCAGGCGGTCGATGAACGCCTCCAGGCCCATCTGGCCCAGGTCCTCGCCGCCGCGGACCCTCACTGCCACCTTGCCCTGGGCCTTTTCCTTCTCGCCGACGATGAGCTGATAAGGGACCCGTTGCATGGAATGCTCGCGGATTTTATAGGTTATCTTTTCGTTCCTCAAGTCCGCCTCGACGCGGAAGCCTTGTTTTTTCAGGGTTTGCGCCACCTCCTGGGCATAGCTCGCCTGGGCGTCGGTGATGCTCATCACCACCACCTGCACCGGCGCGAGCCAGAGCGGGAAGTTACCGGCATAGTGCTCGATCAGGATGCCGATGAAGCGCTCCATGGAGCCCAGGATGGCGCGGTGCAGCATGACCGGCGGCTTGCGGGTGTTGTCCTCGGCCACGTACTCGGCGCCCAGGCGCACCGGCAGGTTGAAGTCGAGCTGGATGGTGCCCACCTGCCACAGCCGCCCCAGCGAGTCCTTCAAAGTGAACTCGATCTTGGGCCCATAGAACGCCCCCTCGCCCGGCTGCAGCTCATAGGCCAGGCCGTTTTGTTCCAGCGCGGCGGCAAGCGCCGCCTCGGCGCGGTCCCAGGATTCGTCCGAGCCCACCCGCTTCTCCGGGCGGGTGGAGAGCTTGACCAGCACGTCGTGGAAGCCGAAGTCGGCGTAGACCGCCTGCAGCATGCGGATGAACGCGGAGACCTCGGACTGGACCTGGTCCTCGGTGCAGAAGATGTGCGCGTCGTCCTGGGTGAAGGCGCGCACACGCATGAGCCCGTGCAGCGCCCCCGAGGGCTCGTTGCGATGGCAGGAGCCGAACTCGGCGATCCTGAGCGGCAGGTCGCGGTAGGAATGCAGCCCGTGGTTGAAGATCTGCACATGGCCCGGACAGTTCATTGGCTTGACCGCGTAGTCGCGGTTCTCCGAGGCCGTGGTAAACATGTTCTCGCGGTAGTTGTCCCAGTGGCCCGAGCGCTCCCACAGGCTGCGGTCCATCACCGTGGGGGTGCGCACCTCCTGGTAGCCGTACTCGCGGAAACGACGCCGCATGTACTGCTCGATCTCCTGCCAGAGGATCCAGCCGTGCGGATGCCAGAAGACCATGCCGGGCGCCTCGTCCTGCAGGTGGAACAGGTTGAGCTGCTTGCCTAGCTTGCGGTGATCGCGCCGCTCGGCCTCCTCCAGGCGGTGCAGGTATTCCTCCAGGTCCTCCTTCCTCGTCCAGGCGGTGCCATAGATGCGCTGCAGCATCTCGTTACGCGAGTCCCCCCGCCAGTAGGCCCCGGCCACCTTCATCAGTTTGAAGACCTTCAGTTTGCCGGTGCTGGGCACGTGCGGGCCGCGACACAGATCGACGAAATCGCCTTCACGATAGAGCGAGATCGTCTCGCCCTGCGGGATGTCGCGGATGATCTCGGCCTTGTACTTTTCGCCGATAGACTCGAAGAAGCGCGCCGCCTGGTCGCGGTCCCACTCCTCGCGCCGGACGGGGATGTCGCGCTTGGCCAGCTCGTGCATGCGCTTTTCGATGGCCGCCAGGTCCTCGGGCGTGAAGGGCCGCTTGTAGGCGAAGTCGTAGTAGAAGCCGTCCTCGATCACCGGGCCGATGGTCACCTGCGCCTCGGGGAAGAGCTCCTTGACCGCATAGGCGAGCAGGTGGGCGGTGGAGTGGCGGATCAGTTCCAGGCCCTCCGGGTCGCGGTCGGTGACGATGGCCAGCTGCGCGTCGCGGTCGATGACATAAGAGGTGTCCACCAGCCGGCCGTCCACCTTGCCGGCCAGGGCCGCGCGGGCAAGGCCCGCGCCGATGCTGGCGGCCACCTCGGCCACGGTGACCGGCTTTTCGAAGCTTTTTGTTGAGCCGTCGGGCAGTGTGATCTGAGGCATACGAGGCTTCCTTCCGGCATAAAAAAAGTGCGGTCGGGCCGCACTTTTTCCTGGGAATGCGAGAAAACGGCTAGCCCGCTCCGTACAAACGACAAGTAGTGCAAGTTCGCCAGATCATCCCGCAGAGTACCCGGTGGTAGCTGGTAGGCGCGATTGGACTCGAACCAACGACCCCCACCATGTCAAGGTGATGCTCTAACCAGCTGAGCTACGCGCCTATGTAAGCGTCGAATTGTATTCCACCGCCGCGTTGCGGGCAAGGCGGTCGAGTGAATTTTTTATGGCGGTGCGCCGGCCGCGCCGAACATCCACCTTCGAGAGGATGACGAGGCCCAGGACGAAGAACAGGCCCAGGGTGAGCATGGCCGGGCGGTGGGCCCCGGCCGTGAGCCAAACGGCGAGCCCATAGGTGATGGGGCCCAGGATGGAGGAGAGCTTGACCGCCAAACCCCACAAGCCGAAGAACTCCGCCCGATGCGTGGCCGGGCTCAGGAATCCGACCAGGGCGCGCCCGGCCGACTGCGAGGCGCCAAGGCACAGGCCGGCGAGGTTGGCCGCGACCCAGAACAGGCCCGGAGTGGTGGCGAACCAGGCCAGCACCACCGTGGCGAGCCAGCCCCAGAGCGTGAGGGCGATGGCGCGGCGGTGCCCCAGCCGGTCCTGGTAGTGGCCGAACACCACGGCGCCCAGGGCGGCAGTGACGTTGACGACCAGGATGAGTTCGATGCTACTGCGGGTGTCGAAGCCCATGGCCTGTTGGGCATAGACGGCGGCGAGCGCGATCACCGCCTGCACCCCCGCCTGGTAGAAGACGATGCAGACGAGGAAGCGGAACAGGTCAGGGTAGCGCCGGGCGTGGCGCAGGGTCTCGCGCACCCGCGCATAGGCGGCGGAGATGCCTGTTTCAAGGCTCTGCAGGGGGGTGGCGCGCTCGCGCAACCAGACGAAGGTGGGCAGGGCGGCGAGGGCAAAGAGGCCGGCGGTGATGAGCATGGTCACCGGCACGAAGGCGCTGGGCGGCTGCCCCAGGGTCTGAGCGTGGGTGACATAGGCGAGACAGGCGCCCAGGGTGAGCAGGCCGCCCACGTAGCCCAGGCCCCAACCCAGCCCTGAGAGCCGACCCAGGGCACGCCCACGCGCGAGCTCTGGCAGGAAGGCGGCGATCAGATTCTCGCCGGTGCCAAAAAAGTAATTGCTGACGATGATCAGCACGATGGCCAGCCACAGGTCGCCCGGCCCAACCAGCGCGAGCGCCGCCGTGCCGGCGATGCAGCCGATGGTGGTCACGGCCAGGAGCGGCTTCTTGGCCGCCTTGAGGTCGGCATAGGCGCCGATGGCCGGCGCGGTCAGGATGATGAGGGCGTAGGAGACGGCCAAGGCGCTGGACCAGGCGAGGGTCGCCCAGGCGGTGTTGCCGGCCACAGTGGCGACGAAGTAGGCGTTGAAGATGGCGGTGATCACCACCGTGGTGTAGCCCGAGTTGGCGAAGTCGTACATCGCCCAGGCCCAGGCCTCACGGCGGCGCACGCCAGGGTTGAGGGTGCTCGCAGCTTTGGTGCTCAATTCGGCGTCCTCGGCGCGCGGTCCGGGTAAAATACGGCGATTATCCCGTATCTCGACGTCATGTCCCGCCGCATCCTCGTCACCTCCGCCCTACCCTATGCCAACGGCGCCATCCACCTGGGCCACCTGGTGGAATACATCCAGACCGACATCTGGGTGCGCTTTCAGAAGATGCGTGGGCATGAGTGCTGGTATGCCTGTGCCGACGACACGCACGGCACCCCCATCATGCTGCGGGCGGAGAAGGAGGGGATCACCCCCGAGCAGCTGATCGCCCGGGTGTGGCACGAGCACAAGCGCGACTTCGACGGCTTCCTCATCGGCTTCGACCACTACGGCAGCACCAACAGCGAGGAGACGCGCGCCCATGCGCATGCGATCTATGCGCGGCTGAAGGCCGCCGGGCTGATCGAGGTGCGCGCCATCGAGCAGTTCTACGACCCGGTCAAGCAGATGTTCCTGCCCGACCGTTTCATCAAGGGCGAGTGCCCCAAGTGCCACGCCAAGGACCAGTATGGCGACGCCTGCGAGGTGTGCGGCGCGGCCTACCAGCCCACCGAGCTGATCGAGCCCTATTCGGCGGTGTCAGGGGCGAAGCCGGTGCGCAAGACCTCGGACCACTACTTCTTCCGGCTGTCGGACCCGCAGCTGGCCGGGTTCCTGCGCGACTGGACGCGGCCGCCGCGCGTGCAGGAGGAGGCGGCCAACAAGCTCAGGGAGTGGCTGGACGCCGGGCTCACCGACTGGGACATCTCACGCGACGCGCCCTATTTCGGCTTCGAGATCCCCGACGCGCCGGGCAAATATTTCTATGTCTGGCTTGATGCCCCCATCGGTTACCTGGGCAGCTTCCAGGCGCTGGCCACACGCGAGGGGCTGGACTTCGACGCCTATTGGGACGCCGAGCGCGCCGCGGCCGAGGGCACGGAGGTCTATCACTTCATCGGCAAGGACATCCTCTATTTCCACGCCCTGTTCTGGCCGGCGATGCTGCACTATGCGGGGCTACGCACCCCCACGGGCGTCTTCTGCCACGGCTTCCTCACCGTAAACGGGCAGAAGATGTCGAAGTCGCGCGGCACCTTCATTACCGCCGAGAGCTATCTGCGCCATTTGAACCCCGAGTGGCTGCGCTATTACTTCGCGGCCAAGTTGACGCCGACGCTGGAGGACATCGACCTCAACCTGGAGGACTTCGTCGCCCGCGTCAACAGCGATCTGGTCGGCAAGTTCGTCAACATCGCCAGCCGGGCGGCGGGGTTCATCACCAAGCGTTTCGACGGCCGACTGGGCAGCCTGCCCGCGCATGACACCCCCCTGCCCGCCCTACAGGCCGCGGCCGAGGCCATCGCCGCCCATTACGAGGCACGCGAGTACGGCAAGGCCCTGCGCGAGATCATGGCCCTGGCCGATCTCGCCAACCAATACGTGGACCAGCACAAGCCCTGGGAGATGGCGAAACAGCCCGATCGCGAGGCCGAGCTGCACCAGGTCTGCACCGTGGCGATCAACACCTTCAGGCTGCTGACCCTGTACCTCAAGCCGGTGCTACCGCGGCTGGCCACCCAGGTGGAGGCCTTCCTCAACATCCCGCCGCTCACCTGGGCCGACGCCGGCCAGCTCCTGACTGAGCATTTGATCCAGCCTTATCAGCACCTGATGACACGGGTGGACCCCAAGGCGGTCGAGGCCATGCTGGCGGACAACCGCGAGAGTCTGGTGCCGCCGCCGGCGCCGGTGCGGCATGGGGAGCACCAGCAGCATGGGGTTGTCACCAAGGCCGCCGAGCCCTCTGCCCTGCCCCCTGCCCAGCCCGCAGAGGGGGTCATCAGCATCGACGACTTCGCCAAGATCGACCTGCGCGTGGCACGCATCGTCGCGGCCGAACACGTGGCCGGGGCGGACAAGCTGCTGAGGCTCACGCTCGACCTGGGGGGTGAGCGACGCACGGTGTTCGCCGGGATCAAGAGCACCTACGCGCCCGAGTCACTGGTGGGGCGGCTCACCGTGATGGTGGCCAACCTGGCGCCGCGCAAGATGAAGTTCGGGCTGTCCGAGGGCATGGTGCTGGCGGCTTCGGACGAACGCGGGGGGCCCTTCCTGCTCGCCCCGGACAGCGGCGCCGAACCGGGCATGCGCGTCAAATGACCATCACCCGCCACCTCGTCATCCGCGGCCGCGTTCAGGGCGTGTGGTACCGCGAGTCCATGCGCCAGGCGGCCGAACGTCTCGGGGTCACAGGCTGGGTGCGCAACCGCCGCGACGGCACGGTGGAGGCGATGCTGCAAGGCGAGGCGGCCGCGGTCCAGGCCTTGATCGACTGGGCCTGGCAGGGGCCGCCGGCGGCGGAGGTGAGCGACATCACCATACGCGAGGGTGAGGGCGAATACGCGCATTTCGAAAAGCGCCCGACCGAGTGAGTACAGGCGCATAACCCTGAGCGCGCCAAGGGCTTGCTTTACAGCGGTCCGGCGCGTCATTAATCTGCAAGGTCAAGCCTTCTGCCAGCCATGTCCATCACCCTCAAATCCCCCGCCGAGATCGAAAAGATGCGCGTGGCCGGCCGGCTCGCCGCCGAGGTGTTGGACTACATCGCGCCCTTCGTGCAGCCGGGCGTCAGCACCGGCGAGCTCGACCGGCTCTGCCACGACTACATGGTCAACGTCCAGGGCACGGTGCCGGCGCCGCTCAACTACGCGCCGCCCGGCCACCAGCCCTATCCCAAGTCGATCTGCACCTCGGTCAACCACCAGGTCTGCCATGGCGTTCCCGGCGACAAGAGGCTCAAGAACGGCGACATCGTCAACATCGACGTCACCGTCATCAAGGACGGCTGGCATGGCGACACCTCGCGCATGTTCGTGGTCGGCAACCCCTCCATCCTCGCCAGCCGACTGATCCACATCACCTACGAGTGCATGTGGAAGGGCATCCTGGCGGTGCGGCCGGGCGCCCGGCTGGGCGACGTGGGCCATGCCATCCAGCGTCATGCCGAGATGCACGGGTTTTCGGTGGTGCGCGAGTTCTGCGGCCACGGTATCGGCCGCAAGTTCCACGAGGAGCCGCAGGTCCTGCACTACGGCAAGCCCGGCAGCGGCGTCGAACTCAAGCCCGGCATGACCTTCACCATCGAACCCATGATCAACGCTGGCCGGCGCGACATCCGCGTGTTGGGCGACGGCTGGACGGTGGTGACCAAGGACCACTCGCTCTCGGCACAATGGGAGCACACCGTGCTGGTCACCGAGACCGGCTTCGAGGTCCTGACCGTCTCGTCCGGCAGCCCGCCGCCCCCCGCCTTCGTCGAGACCGCCCTCGCCCAAGTGGCATGAAGCCGGAGACGGCCGGTGTTGCCGCCTGGCGGGCCGACTACCAGGCCAGGCGCGACGCACTGATCCGCGACTATCTCGCCCACCCCCGCCCCCACCGCCTGCTCGCTGGCCTGTCCCATGCGGCCGATGTGCTGCTGGTCCGCGTCTGGCATGCTCTGGACCTGCCCGCGGCTGCCGCGCTGGTGGCAGTGGGCGGCTACGGCCGCGGCGAGCTCTATCCCCATTCCGACGTGGATGTCCTGGTCCTGCTCGACGATGCGCTGCCCGAGGCGGAACACGCCCGCTTCGAACCGCTGATCGGGCTGTTCTGGGACGTGGGGCTGCCAGTCGGCCACAGTGTGCGCACCGTCACGGAATGTCTCGCCGAGTCGGCCCGCGACGTGACCATCCAGACCAATCTGCTGGAGTCCCGGCTGCTGGCGGGGAACAAAAGGCTTTACCGCCGGTTCGTCGAACGCTATCGGCAAGGCATCGACCCCTTCGCGTTTTTCGAGGCCAAGCAGCTCGAGCAGCAGAACCGACACGGCCGGGCCGAAGACCGTGCGCTGCGCCTGGAGCCGGACATCAAGGAACACCCGGGCGGGCTACGCGACCTGCAGACCGTCTTTTGGATCAGCCGGGTGGCCGGCCTGCCGACGACGCTGAACGGGCTGGTGCGTGAGGGACTGCTCAACCTCGCCGAGGCACACCGCATCGCCCGACACGCCCGTTTCCTCGCCGACCTGCGCATCCGGCTGCACCTAAACGCCGGCCGCCGCGAGGACCGGCTGCTGTTCGAGCTGCAGGAACCCCTGGCCGCGCAGATGGGCCTCTCGCCCAAACCCCCGCGCCGGGCATCCGAGCGGCTGATGCAGCGTTACTTCCAGGGCGCGCGCGAGCTGTCGCTGGCCAACGAGTTCCTGCTCTCGGCCCTGCGCTGCCGCATCCGTCCCATCGAGGTGCGGCAACCGCTGCCGGACGCGCCGGGCTTCCTGCAGACCGGGGACCTGCTGGACGTTGCCGACGAAGACCACCTCGCCCGCGAGCCAGCCGCCGTCTTCGACAGCTTCATCGCGCTGGCGCGCCACCCCGAGCTCAACGGCCTGTCGCCCCGCCTGCTGCGCGCCCTGTGGCGGACCCGGCAGCACATCGACCACACCTTCCGCCACTCGCCCGCGCACCAGGCCCAGTTCCTGGCGCTGCTGCGCGAACCCAGGGGGGTCACCCGCGCGCTGCGGCTCATGCACCGGCTCGGCATCCTGGGCCGTTACCTGCCCGCCTTCGGCCGCGTGACCGGGCAGATGCAGCACGACCTCTACCACGTCTACCCGGTCGACGAACACATCCTGATGGTCATCCGCAACCTGCGTCGCCTGGCCCTGCCGGAATACGCGCACGAGCTGCCGCTCGCGCACCGGCTCATGGCGGCCTTCCCGCGCCATGACCTGCTCTTGCTGGCCGCCTTGTTCCACGACATCGCCAAGGGGCGCGGGGGCGATCACTCGACCCTCGGCGAGGTGGACGCGCGCCGCTTCTGCCGGCTGTTGGGCCTCGCCGTAGAGGACGTGGATCTCGTTACCTGGCTGGTCCGCCATCACCTGGTCCTCTCCACCACCGCGCAGAAGCAGGATTTGAGTGACGCCGCGGTGATCGAGCGCTTTGCCCGGCTCTGCGGTCGCGTAGAGCGGCTGACCGCGCTGTATCTCCTCACCGTTGCCGACATTCGCGGCACCAATCCCGGCATCTGGAATGCCTGGAAGGAAAAGCTGCTGCGCGAGCTCTATCTGGCGGCCCGGCGTGTGCTCGAAGAGGGCCGGCCCGCGCTGGACCCGGTCGAGCAAAAGAAAGAGCAGGCGCGCGCGGCGCTGCGGCTCTACGGCTACCCCGACGGGGCCGAGACGGCCCTGTGGTCGCGCCTGGACGACATCTGGTTTCTGCGCCTGTCCGCCGATGAGATCGCCTGGCAGACGCGGCGGCTGCTGCCCTTGCTGGCGCGGGAGGACATCGTCGTGCGGGCGCGGCTCGCCCCCATTGGCGAGGGCGTCGAGGTGATGGTCTACGCCCCGGATGAGCCAGGGCTGTTCGCCCGCATCTGCGGCTTTTTCGCCGCCGCCCGCCTATCCGTGCTCGAGGCCAAGGTGCACGCCACCCGCGACGGTTACGCCTTGGATGGCTTCCTGGTCATGGACCCGGAAAACCGCGGCGTGCCCTATCGCGACATGCTGAGCTTCATCGAATACGAGCTCACCGCCCGCATCCGCGAACGCGCCCCCCTCGATGCCGCGCCATCCGCCCGGCTGCCGCGCCAGCTCAAGTCCTTCCCCCTGGAGCCCAGCCTCAACCTGAGCCCGGTGGAGTCGGGCCACGGCCACCTGCTCAGCCTCACTGCCGGTGATCGGCCCGGGCTGCTCTACGACATCGCGCGGGTGCTGGACCGTTACCAGGTCAGTGTGCGTTCGGCCAAGGTCGACACACTGGGGCAGCGGGCGGAGGACGCCTTCGTTCTGGAGGGCACCGCCCTTGAGCGGCCGAGCGAGCGGCTGGCACTGGAGCAGGACCTGCTGGCCGTCATGCGGGTGGCGGTCTGAGGGCCTATTCCGCCCACAACAAGCCGAGCTCCAGCTCGATCGCGTCGAACGGGGCGATGGCCGCACGATCGTCATCCCGCCAGGCCCCCAGCAGGACCCAACGCCCTGCCTCGTTTTGATAGGCCTCCAGCAGACGCAGATCGGGGTCGACCAACCAGGCATGGCTGACACCCAACCCCGCGTAAATCAGCAGCTTTTCGCTCCGGTCCACGCGCGCCGTGGCCGGCGACAGGATCTCGCAGACCCAGTCGGGCGCGAGCTCGAACCAGGCGGTCTCCGGCAGCCTGGGCAGGCGTTCGCGCCGCCAACCGGCGAGGTCCGGCACCAGGATGTGTCCGCCCAGATGCAGCTCGGGTTCATCGAGGATCCACCAGCCGCCGGGGCCACCCCGCCCGAAGTCATAGGGGGCCCCAATTTGCACCCCCAGACTGGAGTAACTGCGCGAATGCCGCGGCGCCGGACGCGGGTGCGTGACCAGGCGGCCGTTGATGATCTCGCCAACCAGATGCTCGGGCAGATCGAAGAGGTCTTCGTAGGTCGCCGGTTTCGCGGCAGGATGTCCCATGTATCGCCCTAACTTACGTCAATATCGCCATCATTGCGCAAGGGCGGGCCGGAGGACAAGCCCGGTGCCAGCAGGCCGTGTTCGAGCTGGTAGAGCCAGGCCAGCAGCTCGGCCACCGCCACGTAGAGGGCCGGCGGGATGCGCTCGTCCAGGTCCACCTGCATCAGTAACGCGACCAACTCCGGCGACTCGTGCACGTAGACCCCGGCGGCGCGGGCGCGGGCGATGATCTCCTCGGCGACGAGTCCGCGTCCCTTGGCCACCACCCGCGGCGCGCCGGCCTCGGGCAGATAGGCCAGGGCGACGGCCTCACGCCGCGTCGGCCTGTCGGGCATCGTCCACCTCCACCGCGCGCAGCGCGAGCCCCGAGAGGTGGAGGCCGGCCGCCTGCAGGCGATCCGCCAGCGCCGGCAGGGCCGTACGCAGGGCCGCCCGAGCCTCGGCGTCATGCGCCGCCAGGCTCACGGCGAGCCCCTGCGCCGACAGCGTCAGCGCTGCATGCACCTCACCCAGGCGCGGCAGGTTGAGGCGCAGCTCGGTACGCCATTCCGGCTGAGCCTCGGCCTCAGCTCCACCATGGGCATCCCCTTCGATGCGCCATTCGAGCGGCTGGCCGGGCCAGACCTGGCCCTGCCAGACGAAGGGGCCGCCCTCCAGCATCATGAGCTGGCGCCCGGCCAGTCGCGCCGCCTCCTCCGGCATGTGGCGCAGTTCCGGCGCACCGGCCACGGTCGGCGCAGACGGGCCCAGTCGGGCCTGCGGCTCGCGCATGATGCCCTCCAGCGGCAGTTCGCCCCGGCTCCACCGTGCCAGGTGGGATTCGTAGAACATCCCGCTCTCGCGCACCACCTGGCGCAGGCGCTGGGGTATGACGGCCTGGCTGGCCAGGGTGGCCTGCCCCACCCCCTGGGTGGCGAGTGGGGTCCCGGTGGCCAGGGCGGCGCGCAGGCCGTCCACCGCCTGGCCGGCCATCGCCAGGGCCGGCACGGCCGTGCGGCTGGCCACGGCGGCGCTGAGGTTGCCGTCGGCAACGGTCTTGACCAGCAGGCTGACGTCGCTGACGATGGGCCGCTGTGCGGCCGGGGGCGCCGCGCTCGCGCCTCCACCAGGTGCCGGTGTGGCGCCGGGGTTCGGCCAAGACGGGGCCGCCGCAGACTGGGCAGTGGGTGTCGTCGCCGCCTGGGCCAGGCGGATGAGGGCGCTCACTTGCTGCGCCGCATCGCTCAACCGCACCGGTTGCACCGCCGTTGCAGTCTGGCTCAGCAAGAAGGTCGGACGCGGCCCGTCGGCGAGGTAGGTGAGCCGCAGCGCCTCCCCCGGCCTTGCCTGCCCGCCCGGCAGGGCCATATCTAACACCTCCTTGCCCACCCGGACCAGACTGCGCCCGTTGACGAGGTTTTGCAACACCTCGCCCTCGTATTGCTGGCCCGGTTTGAAGGCAAGCCCCGTCTCCTGGCCGCGTTGCGTCTGGACAAGCCCCACCCCCTGGTTCTTGAGCCAGGCGATCAGTAGTTCAGGTAGGGCGGAGAGATTCACCTGACACGACTCCCGTGATGGATGCGATATCGACGCCCTGCTGCTGGGACTTAAGGCGGGTTGAGGCGGCGGTGATCAGGCCTCGACCGGCAGGGCTGCCAGGCTCTCCGCCGCAATCTCGCGCACATCGGCGTCGGGGTCGTCGAGACGGGCCTGCAAGATCGGCCGGACGGCAGGGTCGCCCGTCAACCCGAGGTAGTGACAGGCATCGGCCCGCACACGGGGATCCGCATGGACCGACAGCTCGGCCAACCTCGGGATCAGCGCGCGCAGGGCGGGTTCGCCGGTGAAGGCTTCCAGCACGGCGCCGGCGCCGATGCGCACGTTGAGGCTCGCCTCCGGGTTGGCGACGATGGGCAGGATGGCGGCAAGGCGAGCAGGGTCCTCGCGCACGGCGGCGATCACCGGGTCGAGCGCGCCATCCTTGAGCATGACGTGAAAGCCCTCGGCAATACCCGACTCACTGCCTGCCCGGACCGCCCACGTCTCCAGCTCCTGCCGGCTGCGCAGGCCTGTGAGCTGGAAGGGGCCGAGTCGCACCCAGGGCACGGCGCGTACCCCAAGCGCTTGGGCAATCTCCGGCCGCTGCTCCACGTTGACCACCCGCAGCTCGCCCAGGCGGCCGGTCTTGACCATCTCTGCCAGCGCGGCGAGGACGGCCGGACAATTGGGACAGTGACTGGAGATGAACAAGAGGGCATCAGGGGCGGCCATACCTGTAGAATCGATACCGTGCGGCCGTCCGTCAAGTGCGTCCAACCCGTCACTGAGCCCCTTCATGCCCGACCTCTTTTCACCCCTCCCGCTGGGCCCGAGCCTCCTCCCCAACCGCATCGTCATGGCCCCCCTCACCCGCAATCGCGCCGGCCGCGACGGCGTGCCCACCGCGCTGATGGCGGAGTACTACGCCCAGCGGGCCAGTGCAGGCCTCATCATCTCCGAGGCGACCTGCATCTCGCCGCAGGCGGTGGGCTATCCGTCGACCCCGGGTATCTGGAACGGGGCCCAGGTGGGCGGCTGGGCCCGCGTGACCCAGGCCGTGCACGCCCACGGCGGCCACATCTATTGTCAGCTCTGGCATGTTGGCCGCGTCTCGCATCCCAGCCTGCAGCCCGGCGGTGCCCTGCCTGTTGCGCCCTCGGCGATCAGGCCGGCCGGCGAGGCGATGACCCACGAAGGCCCGCAACCCTTCGTCACCCCGCGCGCCTTGGCGACCGATGAGCTACCCGGCATCGTCGAGCAATATCGCGTGGCGGCCAAGAACGCCCAGGCGGCGGGTTTCGATGGGGTGGAGGTGCACGCCGCCAACGGCTACCTGCTCGACCAGTTCCTGCGCGACGGCAGCAACCATCGCAACGACGCCTACGGCGGCAGCGTGGACAACCGCGCGCGGCTTTTACTGGAGGTCCTGGATGCCGTGTGCGGGGTGTGGGGCAGTCATCGTGTGGGTGTCCGGCTCTCACCCTTACAGCCTTTCAACGACATGCGGGACTCCAACCCAGAGGCGACCTTCTGCCGCGTAGTCGAACTGCTGAACCCGCTCGACCTTGCCTACCTGCACGTCACCCGCATGGGGATCGACGCGCCTGGCGCCGCCGGCCCTGCCTTCGATCTTGCTCGATTGCGCCGGCTGTGGCGCGGCGTCTATATGACCAACCACGGTTATGACCGTGCCGCCGCCATGGCCGCGATCGCCAACGGCGAGGCCGACCTGGTCGCCTTTGGCACGCTCTTCATCGCCAACCCCGATCTGGTCGAGCGCCTCAGGCGCAACGCCCCGCTCAACACACCCGACCCCGCGACGTTCTACGGTGGCGACGAGCGCGGCTACACCGATTACCCGTTTCTCGACGCGGGCATGGCGTCCTCTTGAGGCCGGGCCGAGACGACGGCGGGCACTGCGCGAATGGGACCCCCAGACCGCCGATGCCGGGTGGATCAGTACTCACAAACTGCCCCTAAAGTTTTTGCTTCGGCCTGCCGTTAACGGTTCCAGCAGCCAAGCGTTGGTGCAACCTGCAAGGGCAAACGCGCCGAAAGGCGGGGACGCAAAATCACCGGTCTAAGGGGTGCAAACCCTATGACGGCGGGATCGCCAGGATGCCAACCGCACGATGGCCTATGGCCATCGCCTTGCCTTTTGCCTGACCGCGCGCCTGCCTGCCCCTCGGGGGGCCTGGCCCATCACCACGTCTTGAGCGGCTGTTGATACCAGGAGGCCGACCATGCAGGAAGCGCACAACGTCGTGGAATTCAGCCAGTCCCGTCGCTCGAACGGGCCTGTGGGCAATCGTGTGCTGGACGACTGCGGGGAACTGGCCGCCAACCGCCTGGTGGAGGCCGTCAAGGAGGCCGCAGCCGCAGCGCGCACGGAACTGCACCAACTGGCGGCCAACACCCGGCTGCACGAGATGAGCATGCTCTATCTCGAGGGCATGGAGTTCCTGCGCGACCACGCCGAGGCCATCGAGGTCGGCTTCCGTCAGACCTTCTTCCAGAGTTTCAAACAGTCCTGCCGCAAGTGGCTCTTGCGCACCAGTCCCGCGCAACTCTCGGAGACGACGCTGAGCCTCATGGACCCCGACGCGTTGGAGGAGAGCCTGGCCGCCAACAACCTTGCCAACGCGATCCACAACGGCTGCGGCGAGGAGCTCTTCGGCCTCAACCAGCGCGTGGGGCTGTTGCTGAACCAACGCGACCTCGCCGCCGAGGACAACCCGCTCGGCCCGGAGGTGATCAGCCAGGCGCTGCTCGACACCTTCAAGAGCCTGGGTGATCGGCTCAAAGTACGGCTGATATTGATCTCCACGCTGAGCAAGCACCTGCCCGAGCGGGTCAAAACGGTCTATCAGACGCTCAACCGCTTCCTTGCCGACAAGGGGGTGCTGCCCAGCATCCGGGTCGGCCTGCGGAAGAACCCTACGACTACGACGGCCGAGGCGTCTGGTGCCGGCGCGGGCGGCCAGACGGTAGCTGCGCCTAACACCGACCTGTTGGCTGTCCTGCAGCAACTGCTCGGCGGGGCGGCCCACGGCCCTGGCGTCTTGCCACCGCAGGACAGGGCGGTGCCAGGTGCGCATACCAGTGTCCCGGCACACGGGATCGCAGTGACAGGTACGACGGCCCCCAGTCTGCCCACCTCTGCAGCCACCCCCGCCCAGGCGGTCCCCGGTCCGGTCCCGGTCTTCGTCCAGACCCTGACCCAGTTGCAGCGCGGCCAGACCGAAGGCCTCGACCTTCAGGGCCTGGATGCGAGCCTTCTCACCGACGGGCAGGTCAACGTCCTACGCGAGATCAAGAACAGCGCCGTGACCGCCGGCATGGGTCAGCTCGATGTCATGACCCTGGACATCGTCGCCCTGATCTTCGACTACATCCTCGACGACCGTCGCGTGCCCGACGCGATGAAGGCCTTGATCGGACGCCTGCAGATCCCCGTGCTCAAGGTCGCCATGATGGATCGCGCCTTCTTCTCACAGAAGGCGCACCCGGCCCGCCGCCTATTGGACGTGCTGGCCGAGGTGTCCATGGGCTGGGACCCGCAGGAAGGCCACGACAGCGGCCTCTACCGCAAGGTGGACGAGTCGGTGCAGCGCATCCTGAACGAATTCGACGACAAGCTCGATGTGTTCGTCGCCGTATTGGAGGACCTGGAGCGCTATCTCGCGGAGGAGAAGCGCCAGATCGACGTCCTCACCTCGCGCGGCGCGCAAATCCTCTACACGCGGGAGCAGCGCGAGGTCGCCGGCATCGTCGCCCAGGACACGATCCACACCCAGCTCTTCAGCCATACGGTGCCCAGCCTGATCCGGGATTTCCTGTACGGTCCCTGGAAACAGCTGCTCACCCTGATCTACAGCCAGTCCGGCGAGGGCAGCGAGGCCTGGAATGGGGCCGTGCAGACCATGGCCGACCTGATCTGGAGCGTGGCCCCCAAGGCCACGGCCGAGGAACGCCGGCTGCTGGTCCAGCGCCTGCCGAACCTGCTCAAGCGTCTGTCCGACGGGCTGAAGGCCACCGAACACCCGCAAGCGGAGCAGGACCGCTTCTTCGCTGCCCTGGTCAAGTGCCATGCCGAGGCGGTGAAGAATGGCATGCACGGCATCACGCCTGAAGAGGCCCCGGCCGTGGAGCGCGCGGCGGCTCCGCCGCCCCCGCCGGCTGTCGAGCCGCCGGCCGAATTCGAGGAGATTCCGGTGCAAACGGCGGCAGTGGACGTGGACCCGAAGCTCATCGAGGAGGTGAGCGCCCTGCCCGCCGTGAGCCCCCACGCCGTGGCCGAGGAGATCACCCTCACCGACGTGGGCTGGCTGGCAGGCGGCGAACCGGAAGGGGATCAATACGAGGCACAGGTGCGCCAGCTCAAACGCGGCAGCTGGATCGAGATCCGTCAGGAGGACGGCTCATTCGCACGCGCCAAACTCGCCTGGATCAGCCCCATGCGCGGGCTCTATCTGTTCACCAACCGCCTGGGTCAACGGGCCATGTCCATCCACGCCAACGGCCTGGCCGCCAAACTGCGCGCTGGAGAGATCCAGCTGCTCGACAGCGTGCCGCTGATGGACCGGGCGGTCGACGCGCTGCTCACCAGGCTGCAGAACACGGCCTGAACATGCCCCCGCAGCAACCCTCCCCCGCCGAGCGGCGCCCTGCCGGCAGCACACAGCCTCAGACCGCCGGCCCTGCCGGCGAGGAGGGCATACCAGCCCATCTGCAACGCTTCCTGATCCGCCAGCCGATCCTCGACGCCCAATACCGTGTGGTCGGCCATGAGCTCGCCCTGCGCGAGCGTGTCCCGGTGCCGGTGGTCCCCGGCGCGCAAAGCCTGCAGCAGATGCGCGACGAGATGCTGCTCACCAGTGTGATCGATCTGGCCTACCTGCAGGCCCTGGGCAAGCGGCTGACCTTCACGGCGGTGGCGACCGACACCCTGCTCAACCCGGTCCTGAACGAATTGCCCAAGGATCGTGTAGTGCTGTGCCTGGCGGCGACGGAACTCGCCGCTGCCACCGCGGGCGTGGCCGAGGCCCACGCCCGCGGCTCCCACAGCCTCGCCCTGGACGATCCTGCGCCCGATGTCGTGCAGGCACCCTGGCTTGCCCACTTCCGCTATGCCCGCCTGGACCTCTCGCGCTACGACGTCCCCACCCTGATTGGCCTGGTCCAAGGCCTGCGGCGCGTACCCAAGCTGCGTCTCGTCGCCCGCAACGTGCAGACCGAGGAGGCCTTCGCGGCCGCGCGCAAGCTGGGCTTCGATCTGTTCCAGGGCCACTTCTTCACCCGTCTGCAGGCGGGCTACCGTCATCGCATCGACAGCAGCCGGCAGCGCATCCTGGAGTTGCTCAATTTGATCATGACCCAGGCGGATGCCGGTGCACTGGAGGCCCGTTTCAAGGCCGATGCGGGGTTGACCTACAAGCTGCTCCGCCTGATCAATTCATCCGCCTTTGGCCTGCGCGATCCGGTGAAGTCGATCGGCCAGGCCCTCATGCTGCTCGGCTACCAACCCCTGTATCGCTGGCTCACCCTGCTCCTGTTCACCCAGGGGCCGGCCGACCCGCGCGCCCAACCCCTGTTGCGCCAGGCCCTGGTCCGCGCCCGCTTCGCCGAGACGCTGGGGGCATCGCGGCTCGCCCTCGCCCAGCAGGGCGAGGTGTTCCTGGTGGGCATCCTCTCCACACTCGACGCCCTGTTCAACCTGCCCATGATGCAGGCCCTGAGCCAACTGCGCCTGAGCGACGCGGTGATGGCGGCGCTGACCCGCCGGGAGGGGCCCTACGCCCCCTACCTCGAACTCGTGCTCGCCTGCGAACAGTTCGACCAGGAACGGGTGGCGCATGACGCCGCGCTGCTGGGCGCCAGCGCCGGCGAGGTCAATCTGGCGCATGTCAAGGCGATGATCTGGGCCGAGCAGCTGGAGTTCTGAGCCGCGGACGAGCGCAGACATAAGGCTTGGTCAGCACAGCAGACCGGCTAGAATGGCGGGCATGCAGTTCCGCATCCTGCCCGTCACACCCTTCCAGCAAAACTGCTCCCTCGTGTGGTGCGAGGCGAGCCGCCGGGCCGCCCTCATCGATCCGGGCGGCGAGGTCGAGCGCCTGCTGGCGGCGGTCGCGGCCGAGGGGCTCACCCTGGAGCGCATCCTGCTCACCCATGGGCACCTCGACCACGTCGGTGCCGCGCAGGCGATCGCCCAGCGCCTCGGCGTCCCGATCGAGGGTCCGCAGGCCGAGGACGCGTTTTGGTTGAGCCGCCTGCCCGAGCAGGCGGCCCTGTTCGGCTTCCCACCCTGCCAGGCCTTCAACCCCCATCGCTGGCTCGACGATGGCGACGAGGTCCAGATCGGGGTCGAGGCCCTGACGGTCATCCACTGCCCGGGCCACACCCCCGGGCATGTCGTCTTTTACTCGCCGCGACACCGGCTGGCCTTCGTCGGCGACGTGCTCTTCCGCGGTTCGATCGGCCGCACCGACTTCCCACGCGGCGACCTCGACAGCCTGCTCACCTGCATCCGCCAGCGGCTCTTTGCGCTGGGTGATGACGTCCGCGTCGTCCCAGGACACGGCCCCATGACCAGCCTGGGGCAGGAACGCCTGCACAACCCCTTCGTGGCAGACCCGACATGACCCGAAACCCGCTCGCCCTGCTGTTGCGCCGCGCGCGCCGTCTGAGCGTCGTCCTTCTGGCCCTGGGACTCAGCCTGCCTCTTGCGGCGCAGGTGCGAGAGTCGGCGCTGCCACCGCCAGGCATCAACGCCCCTTTCGAAAATCCCAATGTCACCCAATGGATCGAGGCCTTCGAACGCGAGGGGCGCGAGATCTGGGACAAGCGCGTTGCGATCGTCGATGCGCTCGGGCTGCGCCCCGGCATGCGCGTGGCCGACGTCGGTGCCGGCACCGGCTTCTTCGTGCGTCTCATGGCCGATCGGGTGGGACCGCAAGGGGTCGTCTATGCCGTCGACATCGCCCGCAACTTCGTCGAGGCCATCGAGCGGCGCGCCCAACAGGACGGCCAGACCTGGATACGCGGCGTGGTCAATCCGCCGGATCGCACGGGCCTGCCCGAGGGCTCAGTGGACCTAGTCTTCACCTCCGACACCTACCACCACTTCGAGTATCCACAAGCCATGCTCGCTTCCATCCACCGCAGCCTCAGGCCCGGCGGCGAATTGGTGGTCATCGATTTCGAGCGCATCCCCGGCCTGTCCTCGCCCTGGGTCCTGGCGCACGTGCGTGCCGGCAAGCCGACGGTGATCCGCGAGATCGAGGCGGCCGGCTTCACACTGATCGAGGAGATCCCGCTGCTGCGCTACAATTTCATGTTGCGCTTTCGCCGGCCCTGAGCGCCAGCACCGGCGCTTTGGCCTGCCGAGTGTCCGGGTGGGATGCCGGACCAGTTTATCTTTAAGTCTTTTATAATATACTCACGTACCAATGCTGCCGACGTGAGCCCCGACACACCATGAACAAACTGCTGACGCTGACCGTGCTCTCCCTGCTGCTCGCCGCCTGTGGACGTGAGCAGATCCCGACCACCCAGCCCGCTGCCACGGCGGATACTGCCGCGGGCGCGCCGTGGCCGAATCGCAATGCATGAACTGCCATGGCCTGGATGGGCGCAGCGCGGGCGCCGATATCCCGCATCTGGCCGGCCAGCGCCTGGAATACCTACAGCTCGCGCTCAAGGAATACCGCAGCGGGGCGCGGCCGCATGCCGCGCTGCAGCAGCTGTTCTCCCAGCTCGATGAGGCGCAGCTGGCAAACGTCGCCGCCTATTACGCCGGTCTACCACGTATTGCCCCAGCGGCGCCCGTCACGACGGCGGATCTCGAGAAGGCCCGTGACGCCGCGAAGTCGGTGTGTGCCAGCTGTCATGGGGATGACGGCAATGCGCCGCAGGCGGGCGTGCCGAACCTGGCCGGGCAGCACCGCGACTACCTGATCGCCGCCATGCAGGCCTACAAGGAGGGCCGCCGCAAGCACCCGGTGATGGACGCCCAGTTCAGCCAGATCGACACCCTCGGCATGCAGCACCTGGCGGCCTATTATGCGGCCCAGCCGGCGCGGCCCCTGGCTCGCAAGCCAAGCGGCGATGTCGCTCAGGGCGAACGCTTGAGCGCCGGCTGCGGCACCTGCCATGGCCTCAAGGGCCACACCCTCAATGCCGAGACCCCGGCACTGGCGGGGCAGGACCCGCAATACCTGCTCGCGGCCCTCAAGGCCTATCGTGACGGCAGCCGGGCGCACGCCGAGATGCGCGAGATGCTCGCGGCCGTCAAGGAGAGCGACCTCGTTCACATCGCCGCCTTCTATGCCGTGCAGACCCCGTCGGCCGAGCCGGTCAAGGCGGCGCTCACGGCCACGGAATGGGCCGAGCGCTGCGACCGCTGCCACGGCCCCGCGGCTACACCGGCCAACATGGTCGTGCCCTACATCGAGGCCCAGCCGAGGAGCTATCTCGCCCGCGTGCTGCGCGCCTACCGCGATGGCCACCGGCACCAGTCGGCCATGCACGCCATGGGCATGCCACTCACCGACGCCGACATCGAGGCCATCGCCGACTACTACGCCGCGCTGCCGCCGCGCTGAGCGGCATCCGGTCAGGCTGGGGTGGCCAGCCGGCAGCGGCGGCCGCCCTGCGGTAAGCTGACGTCTTTGACGCAAGCCCACCGCCGGTGTTCTCCGCCGCCACCCAAGCCTGGTTCGACGCCGTCTTCGCCGCCCCGACCGAGATCCAGCGGCGCGGCTGGGCGTCGATCGCCGCGGGCCAAAACACCCTGCTCATCGCCCCAACCGGGAGCGGCAAGACCCTGGCCGCCTTCCTGGCCGGCATCGACCGCTGCCTCACGCAGCCGGCCGACGCGCCGCCCGGCGTGCGGGTGCTCTATGTCTCGCCGCTGAAGGCCCTGGTCTACGACGTCGAGCGCAACCTGCGCGCGCCGCTGGCCGGGATCACCCGCCTGGCGGCCAGCATGGGGCAGCCCGTGCGCCCGGTCACGGTGGACATCCGCACCGGCGACACCCCCCAACAGGCCAGGCGCCGACAATTGCGCCATCCGGCCGACATCCTGGTGACCACGCCCGAGTCGCTATTCCTGATGCTCGCCTCACGGGCGCGGGAGACCTTGCGCAGCGTGCACACCGTGATCGTCGACGAGGTGCATGCCCTGGCCCCGGTCAAGCGGGGTTGCCATCTTGCCCTCTCGCTCGAATGGCTGGCCGAGGTCGCCGAGCGCGATCCGCAACGCATCGGCCTGTCGGCGACCGTGCGGCCGGCCGAGGCCGTCGCCGCCTGGCTCGCCGGTAGTACACGTGCGGCGGGCGTAGTCGATGCCTCGCGCCCGCCCGCTTTGGACCTCGCCATCGTCGTGCCGGGGGACGGCAACAACGACACGCCGCCCCGTACGGGTGGGATCGCCCCGGTGGCCGAGCCGGCCGGCGGCTCCATCCTGGCCCGGCTCTATCGCCAGGCCGTCCCCGCCGCCTCGGAGGAACAGCGCGGTCTCTGGCCGCGCATCATCGCCGCCCTGCTCGCCGAGATCACCGCTGCGCGCTCGACCATCGTCTTCGTCAACAGCCGGGGTCTGTGCGAACGCCTGGTCAACCAGCTGAACGAACTGGCCGGCGAGGTCATCGCCCATGCCCACCACGGCAGCCTGGCGCGCGAGCGTCGCGTCGAGATCGAGGACGCCCTCAAGGCCGGACGCATCCGCGCCATCGTCGCCACCAGCTCGCTGGAACTCGGCATCGACATGGGGGCGGTGGACAAGGTCCTGCTGGTCGAGTCGCCTGGCAGCGTCGCACGCGGACTGCAAAGGGCTGGGCGCGCCGGCCACGGTGTCGGCGAGGTGAGTCGCGCGCGGCTCTATCCCAAACACCGCGGCGACCTGCTCGAGTGCGCGGTGATCGCCGCGCGCATGCGCCGCGGCGAGATCGAGGCGGTGCGTCTGCCGGTCAACGCCCTGGACGTCCTGGCGCAACAGCTGGTGGCCTGGGTGGAGGCGCAACCGATGCCGGTCGAGGGGATCCTGGCGCGCTGCCAGCGCGCCCTGCCCTACCGCGACCTCGCCCGCCCGGTGCTGGAAGCGGTCCTGGCGATGCTGGCGGGCCAGTATGCGGCGGGGGAGTTCGCCGAGGTGCGCCCGCTGATCGCCTGGGACCGGGCGCGCGACCTGATCAGCCCGCGCCGGGGGGCAGGCATGACGGTGCGGCTCAATGCCGGCGTGATCCCCGACCGCGGCCTCTACGCCGTCCACCTGGGCGAAGGGGGGCCACGACTGGGTGAACTCGACGAGGAGATGGTCTATGAGTCGCGCAAGGGTGAGGTCATCCAGCTCGGGGCGAGCAGCTGGCGCATCGAGGAGATCACACGCGATCGCGTCCTGGTCTCGCCCGCGCCGGGGGAGCCGGGCAAGCTGCCCTTCTGGCACGGGGACGGGCCCGGACGCAGCCTGGAGCTGGGGCAGGCCATCGGCGCCTTCCTGCGCGAGGCGGCTGCCCACGCCGAGGACGACCTGGCCCAGTGGTTGCGCGCTCAGGCGCCGCTGGACGCGGGCGCCGCGGCCGATCTGGCCGCCTATCTCAAAGAGCAACGCGCGGCAGGGGCCCTGCCCAGCGACCGCACGCTGGTCATCGAGCGTTTCCGTGACGAGCTGGGCGACTGGCGGGTCTGCCTGCTCTCCCCCTTCGGTGCCCGTGTCCATGCCCCCTGGGCGATCGCCCTGCAGGAGATCCTGTCCAGCCGGGCCGGCTTCGAGGTGCAGGTGCTCTACACCGACGATGGGATCGTCTTGCGCTTCGCCGACACTGACGAGCTGCCGGACCCTGCCCTGCTGCTGCCGGAGCCCGAGGAGGTCAGCCGCCTCGTCACCGAACACCTGCCGCAAACGGCCTTGTTCGCCGGGCTGTTCCGCGAGAATGCCGCCCGCGCCCTGCTCACGCCCCGGCGTCAGGCCCAGGGGCGGCGCCCGCTCTGGGCCCAGCGCATCAAGGCTCAGCAGCTCATGGCCAGCGTGAGCCGCCACCCCGACTACCCCATCGTCCTGGAGACCTACCGCCAGGCCCTGTCCGACCTGTTCGACCTGGACGGCCTGCGCCGCATCCTCAGCGACCTGCGCAGCGGCCGCATCCGCGTGCGCGAGGTGGAGACGCGCACGGCCTCCCCCTTCGCCCGTTCCCTGGTCTTCGCCTATGTCGCCGCCAACCTCTATGCAGGCGATGCACCGCTGGCGGAGAAGCGCGCCCAGGCGCTCACCCTGGACCGCCGCATGCTGGCCGAGTTGCTCGGCGAGGCGGAACTGGCGGACCTGCTCGACGCCGACGCCATCCAAACGGTGGAGGCCCGACTCCAGCGCCTGGCCCCCGAACACCAGGTGACGGACGCCGATGACCTGCACGACCTGCTGCGCCAGCTCGGTGACCTGCGCCCGCAGGAGATCGCCGCACGCTGTGCGGCGGGGGCCGACTGCGCCGCCTGGCTGGAGACGCTGCAGGCTGCCCGACGGGCGATCCCGGTCCAGGTCGCCAGCGAGCGGCGTTGGATCGCCGCCGAGGACGCCGGCCTCTACCGCGATGCCCTTGGCGTGCCGTACCCGCCCGGGCTGCCGACGGAATACCTCGCCCCGGTCGAGGCCGCCCTGACCCGGCTCGTCCGGCGCTGGGCGCGGCGGCATGGCCCGTTCACCAGCGAGACACTGGCCCAGCGCTACGGCCTCACCCCGGCCCAGGTCGAGCCCGTGCTCGCCCTGCTCGCGCGTGACGGTGTGCTGCAGCAGGGGCGCATCCGGCCGGGCGGCCATGCCGCGGAATGGGTCGACGTCGAGGTCCTGAAACAGATCAAGCGGGCGAGTCTCGCCCGCCTGCGACAGCAGGCCGCACCGCAGGAGCCGGCGGCGCTGGGCCGGCTGTTGCCGCACTGGCATGGCTTCCCCGACCAGACCGGGGCACGCCTGAGCACCCCGCCATCGGCCGATACGCTCATGGCGGCCATCCTGCCGCTGGAGGCGCTCGCCCTGCCCTGGAGCGTGCTCTCGCTCACCCTGCTGCCCATGCGTCTGCCGGGCTTCCGGCCGGAGCTGCTGGACTGGCTCGCGGGCTCCGGTGCCCTGGTCTGGCTCGGCGTCGGCCCGCTGGGGGCGCGCGACGGGCGCGTCATGCTGCTGCGCCGCGAGCAGGTCGGCCGGCTCATGAGCGCCAGCGACTATACGCCGCCCTCCCCCCTGCACGCGGCCATCCTCGAGCATCTCACCCGCCGCGGGGCATCTTTCATGACCGAGATCGAGAACGCCGTGGGCCGGGACCTGCCGGGCACGCCCGCGCACGAGTTCGAGGCCGCCCTGTGGGACCTCGTCTGGGCCGGCCGTATCACCAACGACAGCTTCGCCCCCTTGCGCCAATTGCTGCGCGGTGGCCCGCGTGAGTCGGGCGCACCCCGCCATGCCCGACATACCCTGGCCGGCGGCCGCTGGTCCCTGGTCACCGACCTGCTCACAGCAGACGTCGGACCCACCGAGCGCGCCGTCGCCTGGGCCGAGGTCCTGCTCAACCGCTACGGCATCGTCTGCCGCGAAGCCGTGCGCTACGAACAGGCCCCACCGGGCTGGGGACCTCTGCGTCAGGCCCTCAAGGCCATGGAGGAGACGGGGCGGGTGCGCCGCGGCTATTTCGTCGAGGGGCTGTCCGGGGTGCAGTACGCGCGACCCGGCGCCGTCGAGGTCCTGCGCCGCGAGACCGAATCGGACGTCACCCCTGTTCGAACCCTGGCCGCACTGGACCCGGCCAATCCCTACGGCGCGCTACTCCCCTGGCCGGCGGCGACGGAGAGCGACGCGACCCCCAGACGTGTGGCCGGCGCCTGGGTGGTCCTGATCGACGGACGGCTGGCCCTCTACCTGCAACCGGGTGGACAAGGGCTCATCACCTTCCCGGCCGAGCTCCCCGAACCCGACACCCAGCTCCCCCTCGCCCTGGCCGCCCTCGCGGACCTGCCACCCGGGGGCCGGCGGCGCATGCGCCTGGCCCGCATCGATGGCGTCGCGGTCGAGGATTCGCCGCTTTATCCGCGCCTCATGGAACTCGGTTTCACGCGCGATTACGGGGGCCTGGTCTACCCGGGTGCCCACGGCACGCCGGTCCCAGAATGAAATTCACCGCCAGGGCTCGATATTCCTAAAGATCGCTCGCGCCGCGCCGATAATGGCCCATAACCCTGAGGCGACACGTCATGGCCACCGTCCTCGAGGCACCCGCGACGATCCACCAAAAGCTCGCTGCAGCCCGCCTGCCCGCCCTGCCGCAGGTCGTGTTGCAGGTGATGCAGCAGTGCGAGGACGAGGCGGCAGGGCTCACCGAGATCGCCGCCATCGTCGGTCAGGACGCCGCCATCAGCGCGCAGGTCATGCGCGTCGCGCACTCCCCCCATTACAACCGCGGCCGCAGTCTGGAGAACCTGAACCAATGCCTGGCCGTGCTGGGCACGCAGACCGTGCGGCGTATCGCCCTCAACCAGGCCATCTACGACCTGCTCGGTCGCTTCCAGGGCGCAGCCAGGGTCGATCTCATCCCCTTCTGGTGCCATTCGCTGCTCAGCGCCCTGATGGCGCAGCGTATCGCCGGTGAAGTGGGTTATCCCCGAGCCGAGGAGGCCTATCTGGCGGGGCTGCTACACGACATCGGACGGCTGGCCCTGCTGGCGGCCGCACCAGACGACTATGCACCGCTTTTCGACAGCGAAGGGGAGACGCTCCTGGCCGAGGAACGTTCGCGCTTCGGCCTGACCCACGCGGAGGCGGGTGGTTGGCTGGCGGAGCGCTGGCGGCTCGATCCCCTCTTCTGTGACAGCCTGCGCTTCCACCATGAGAGCGCCGCACGGCTGCGCGATGCCCATCCCCTCGTCCAGGTCGTCCACCTGGCCAATCATCTGGCCACCCGGGGTCTAACCGGCATCGATACCGGGATATGGGGTCTCGATACGGCACGGTTAGAGACAGTACTCACAACCGCACAGGATGCGTTCAGACAGAGTGCCGAGGCATTCGGCATCCCACCGAGCGAGGCGGAACGGAAGATCGCCGGCTCGCCGCGAGACAGCGAGGCCGCCCTGCACGCCCTGGCCCGTGCAGCAGAGTCGCGCCTGGTCGCCGGAAGTGCCTGCGATGAGGGCTCTCCCCCGGACCGGCAGCAAGAGGCCATGTCGGCCATCGTGCGCAGTGCGAGCCTGATCTTCGGCACCGGCCGGGCGGCCTGGCTGGAGCTCGCCGACGGGAAACTCTGTGGGGTCAGCCCGGAAGGCCAGGACGACCGCTTACGCGAGATTCGCATCCCCTTGTCCTCTACCGCCTCCCGCATCGCGCAGGCCATGGACCAAACCGTGATCCTGCTGGCCAGAGAGGCAGACCTGGGGCTGCCGGATCGGCACCTGCTTCATTTGTTGGCCGCCCCGGCCCTGCTCTGCCTGGGCCTCGCGTACGCTGGGGAACGCATGGGGGTCTTGGTCCTTGCGCTGGACGAGGCCTCCGCCGCCGACTTGCGCGAACGTCGGGCCCTGCTGTCGAGCTTCGCCGCAGAGGCGGCGCGCTGCCTGGCCGCGGCTCGCGCACGGACACAGGCCCTGGTCGAGACCCGTAGCGCGGTCGAGACGGCCTACCAGAGCCGGGTGCGCGAAGTGATCCACGAGGTGGCCAACCCGCTGGGGGTGGTCCACAACTATCTCGCCCTCCTGCGTGACCGCCTGGCAGGTGAGGCCGGTGCCGCCGAGATCGACCTGATGCGCGAGGAGCTTCGCCGTGTGAGCGGTATCCTGCAGCAGCTGAGACTTGGCGAAATACCCGCCACGCTGACACCCGAGGCGGTCGATCTCAACGCCCTGATCCACCGGGTGGTCGAGTTCTGCCGCAGGGGCAAGCCCGAGATGGCCGGTATCGAGACGCATTTCCGGCTGGAGCAGGATCTACCGACGGTGCGCAGCGACCGCAACAAGCTCAAACAGATCCTCATCAACCTGGTCTTCAATGCCGTCGAGGCCATGCCGGGGGGCGGGCGCCTCACCCTTTCCTCGGCCTTCTGGCACACCGGACGGCAGCAGGGCCAGATCGAGTTGGGGGTGGAGGACACCGGGCCGGGCATCCCGGACGCAGTCCTGCAGCAGCTCTACAGCCCTGTGGCCACTCGCAAGGGCGGCGGACATGCCGGCGTCGGGCTCGCCATCGTCGGACGGCTGGTCGCAGAGCTGGGAGCGGTGATACAGTGCCACAGCACGGGCGCGGGCACGCGGTTCAAGCTGCTGCTGCCCGTGCAGATCGAAGCGACGGGGACTCACGTGTGATCTACTGGGGCGACAGAGGCGCTAGTGTAACAACGGCTCAGGCCGACGAGCGTGCCCGCATCCTGCTCATCGAGGACGATGCCCGTTTCGCCGCCAGCCTGGTTTCACTGCTGGCCAACGCCGGCTGGAGTGCCGAGACCTGTCCCACGGGGGGCGCAGGGCTTGCACGCCTGGTCGGGGAACCCTACGACCTGCTGCTGGTGGACATCAACCTGCCCGACATGAACGGTCACCAGGTCGTGCGCGCGGTGCGCGACAAGGGCGACCGCGTGCCCGTGATGGTCATCAGCGGCGAGACCCAGATCGACGCCGCCATCGAGGCCCTGCGGCTGGGGGCGGCCGATTTCGTGCGCAAACCGATAGAACCGGAGTTCGTCATCCACCGCATACGCACGGTCCTCAAGCAGCGCTGGCTGGAACGCGAATACCGTTCCTTCCAGCTGCTGGTGAGCCAGTCGGAGCGCGTGCACCGCTTCCTGGTGGACAACTCGCCCGACATCATCTTCACCCTCGACGAACACGACTGCATCACCTTCGTCAACGACCGGGTGCAGGAGGCATTGGGTCTGAACCGCCAAAGTCTGCTCGGCAGCCCGCTCCTGGAGCTCGTGCATGTCGATGATCGCGAGCGCACCCGTTATCTGCTCAGGGAGCGTAGGCGTCTGCACCAGCACCAACAGCAACTCGATGTACGGCTCGTCAGCACGGTCGATGCGCGGGGCTATCGCCATTTCCAGGTCCTCCTGACCACCATTCCCGATGGCAACTGCGCCGCCCTCCAGGCCGGCGAACCCGTCGAGACCGATGCCGCCTGTTGCTATGGCGTCGCCCGGGATGTCACCGAACAGCGCGACGCCGCACAGTGGGCGCACTATTACCTCAATCACGACGCCCTCACCGGCCTGCCCAACCGCCAGCTCTTCCGCGACCGCTTGGGCCTGGCCATCGCCCAGGCCAAGCGGAATCGCGAGCGCTTTGCCGTGCTCTACCTCAACCTCGACCGTTTCAGCGCGATCAACGACTTGTATGGCCACGTCCGGGCCGACGCCGTGCTGAAGGAGGTGGCGGCGCGTATCCAGCGTTGCTTGCGCGGTGGCGACACGCTGGCACGTCTGGCCGCCGACGAATTCCTGCTGCTCAACATGCCCATGCGCGACGAGGCCAGCGTCTACGCCGTGATCGAGCGTATCGGCGAGGAGCTCGCCACCCCATTCCTGGTGGAGGGCAACCCACACAAACTGACATTGAGCACCGGGGTCTCCCTCTACCCCGAGCACGGCGACACGCCCGAGAGCCTGATCCGCCACGCCAACATCGCCCTCTACCACGGGCGACGCGCCGGCCTGGGGGGCCACGCCTTCTTCCAGGAGGCGATGCGCGCCGACATCGATCAGCGCCTGCAAATCGAGCATCAATTGCAGCAGGCCATCGACCGGGGGCAGCTGGAGCTCTACTTCCAGCCGCAAGTGGACATCGTCAACCGGCGTATCCGCGGGGTCGAGGCCCTGGTGCGTTGGAACCACCCACAGCTGGGGCTCCTGCCGCCCGGGGAGTTCATCGCCGTGGCGGAGGAGACGGGGCTCATCATCCCACTGAGCAAATGGGTCTTGGGCGAATGCTGCCGTCTGATGCGCGCCTGGCTGGACCGCGGCATCGCCCCGCCGCGTATCGGCATCAACCTCTCGCCCCGCTGCCTAGACCTGCCCAGCTTCGTCGATTGCTTCCTGGGCACTGTGGACATGCACGGCGTTCCGCCCGGGCGCATCGAGGTGGAGATCACCGAAAACCTGTTCATCCATGACCCCAGCGCCGTGGTCTCGAGGCTCAACGAGATTGCCGCACGCGGGGTGCGCATCGCCATCGACGATTTCGGCACCCAATACTCCTCCCTGGGCTATCTGCAGAAATTCCCCATCCACACGCTGAAGATCGACAAATCCTTCGTCTGGGAGATCGACCGGGACGCGAGCCAGCACACCATCATCAAGGCCATCATCTCGATCGGCCAGGGGCTGGGCCTGGATCTCGTCGCCGAGGGGGTGGAGACCGAGGCGCAGCTGCGCTTCCTCCGCGAGCAGGGTTGCCGCGAGATCCAGGGCTATCTCATCAGCAAGCCGATACCGGCCCATCAGCTCGAGGCCTGGCTGAGCCAGGACGGGCTCACCCCGAACCTCCACGCCTGACCCCTGCGCGTGCCTGAGGGCGACACCGTCCACAAGCTGGCCCGCTATCTGGCACAAAGACTCTGCGGGCAGACCCTGACGCACGCGCACCTGCGCGACCATCCCGAACACGTGCTGGCAGGCCGCCAGGTGACGGCGGTGCGCGCGCACGGCAAGCACCTCTTCATCGAGCTGGACGACGGGCGAATTCTGCGCAGCCACCTGGGCATGACAGGCAGCTGGCACCACTACCGTGCCGCTGAGCCCTGGGACAAACCCGCATATCAGGCCGCCATCGTCCTGCAGATCGCCGCTGAGGTCTTCGTCTGCTTCAACCCCATGCAGACCGAGGTCTTGCCAGCGGGATGGAGGGCGCAGCGCACGTTCACGACCGCGTTGGGGCCCGATCTCCTGTCGCCCGAGGCGCCGTTCGACGAGTTGCCTGCGCGGGCACGTGCGCTGCTGACACCCGCCACCCCGCTCGCAGACACCCTGCTCGATCAGCGGGTGGCCGCCGGGATCGGCAATGTCTACAAGTCCGAGATCCTGTTCCTGGAAGGCCTGCATCCCTTGTGTCCCCTCGGTCAGACGACGGACGCGCAGCTCGTCGCCCTCTACCGCAAGGCGGCCGAGCTGCTGCACGCCAACCTCGGTCCCGGCCCGCGCGTGACCCGACGCAAGCTCGAGGCCGGGGGGCCGCTGTGGGTCTATGGCCGCAAAGGCATGCCCTGTCTGCGCTGCGCAACGCCCATCGTCCAGGCCCGCCTCGGCCGACACCTGCGTTCCACCTACTGGTGTCCGGCCTGCCAGCCGCCTTGCGGGTGATGCATCCCGCCACCGGGGCCATACCCGGCCATGGGGATCAAGATTTGCGCAGCCGCGCCGATACTGCACCTATGACCCTGAGCTTGCCCGACCGCCGAGCGGCCTGATGTCCCAGCACACCTTCACCCTGTCCAGTAGGGACGCGGGGCACGACCCCTATGCGGGGCTGCCGGCCGCCGAGACCCTGCGCGAGATCGCCGAGATCCTGGCCGCGCGCATGGCCCAGCTGCTGCCCGTCGCGTTGAATCGCGCCGCCGCCAGCCTCAACCGGCAGGCAGCGGAGACGCCGGACCTGGACAAGCGGCTGCTGAGCCTGGAGGCGGCCCGTCTCGCCCAGCATCGCCTTGGTCAGCTGCCGGCGGACTTCAGGCGCCACTTCGACCGACTCCATCCCCGCGCCTGCCGCTACGATCCACTTCACCGGTTCGGTCTGCTGCACGAGATCGAGCCGGATCAGCTCCGCGTGCTGGATGATGCCGCCGCGCTGGAGGCCCTGGATGCGCGCGACCTGATCCAGGCCTTGCAGGACGGCTGCCAACAACCCCTGCACGCCCTTCTGCACCACTACCGCCGCCTGCTGCAGGCGAGAGATCTCCCCGCCGCGAGCCTGCCGATCGGCCCACATCTGATCGCCCAGGCGCTGCAGCGGGCACTGGCGGAGCACCCCTCGCTCAGCGCCCCCAAGCAGCGCCTGCTGCAGGCACTGGCTGTGCACCTCCCCGAGCTCATGCTGTCGGTGTACCGCGACCTGGATGCTTACATCGGCTCTCAGCTCGCTGAGACGGCGACGAGCCTGTCGGACCTGACACCCCCGTTGCCGGAGCTGCCACCGCCCGAGATAGCCCCGACTGGCGCAGAAAACGTTGCAGTGCCGGATGTGGCACACGACGCTTCCCGACACTATGCGCGCGAGGACGTCAATGCGCGTCTGGCGGGCCAAACGCTGCCCGAGGCCATACGCGTCTTTTTGACGGAACACTGGCAGCGCTGGCTGGCCGACTGCCACCGACGACACGGGCCGGACAGCCCGGAGTGGCGTGAAGCCGTCACAGTCATGGACGCCCTGATCAGTAGTCTTGCCCCCGACGCCAGTCAGGCGGCGCCGGCCCGTCTGCGGCAGATGCCGGCCCTGCTGCAGGCGTTGCGCACGGGGATGGCGGCGATGGGCCTCCCTGCCGAGATCCGTGACCGCTTCCTGGTGCAGTGGATGCAGGCCCAGGCCGCGCTGATCGCCCCAGTGACGCCGACCAGTACGGTCGCCGCCGCAAACGCCGCCGCGTCATCGATCGGAGAAGACCGTTCCAATCACCGCACCATCCATCGCCGCTGAGATCAGACCATGCACGAGATCAGGCCCCACGACCAAGCCGGCCACGTCGCAACGACCGCCGTCGAACACACTCACACCATCGATCCCCTGCCGGTCGCACCGTATATCACCCGGGCGCCGCTGCTCAACCCTGAGGGCCGCATCGTGGGTTATGAACTGGGGGTGCGCCCGCACGTGCCGCTGCCGGTCTTGCCCGGGGCGCACACCCGCGCCCAGATCGAGGATGAGGCGCTGCTCAGTGCGGTGATCGATCTGGAGTATCAGCAGGCCCTGGGCGACAAGCTCACTATTCTCGCGCTCTCTTCCGCAAGCCTGGCTTCACCCCTTCTGTCCATGCTGCAGCCGGCGCGAACCCTGCTGTTCGTCCCCGATCTTCTGCCCTTGGATGGGTCTGCGTCCAACCTCACCCAGCGCCTGCAGGAAGGCTTTGGGCTGGTCCTGGATGATGCGCAGGGGGTGGCCTCCATGCCCCCAATCCCGACCCGTCGCTACGTTCGCATCGACCTGCGCCAGCACAACGCCATGAGCCTGGGCCACAGCGCGGTCCACGCCCGCCAGCTGGGGGTACAGGGTCTCATCGCCCGCCATGTCGACACCTGGGAGATGTTCGAGGCCTGCCGCCGTCTGGGCTTCGATCTTGTTCAGGGCGAGTATTACCTGCACGCGCTGGCGAGCGCCGGGCGCCAGCTACAAGCAGGGCGCGTGTTGATCATGGACCTGCTCAACCTGGTGATGGGACACGCCGACTTCCCGGTCATCGAGGCCAAGTTCAAGCAGGATGCGGCGCTGTCCTACAAACTGCTGCGCTACATCAACTCGGCGGCGGTCGGGCTGCGCTATCCGGTGAAGTCGATCGGCCAGGCCCTGGTCGTGCTGGGTCACGACCAGCTCTACCGCTGGCTCACCCTGCTGCTTTTCGCGCATACGGAGGGCGACCCCCGCAGCCGGGCCCTGCTCAGACACGCGGTCGTGCGCGGCCGTCTCACCGAGCTCCTGGGCGAGGCCCACCTGCCCAAGGCCGAGCGGGGCGGTCTGTTCATCGCCGGTATCCTCTCCATGCTGGACAGCCTGTTGGGCCTGCCCCTGGCCCAGGCGCTCGACGGTCTGCAACTGCCCCCGGGTGTGCTCGACGCCCTCCTGCGCGACACGGGCCCCTACGCGCCCTACCTGCAGCTCGCACGGGCCTGCGAACAGTTCGACCAGTCAACGATCGCCGCGCTCTGCGACCAGGCGGGACTCAGTGCGGAGGCGGTCAACCTGGCCCATGTCAATGCGCTGATCTGGTCGGAGGGGCTGGCGGACTGAATCCTGGCGGTGATCCGGGCCCATTCGTTTCGGCTGGCGCGCCGGGTGACGGCCCGCCCGGCCTAACCCCCTGACCACCCTCAGCTGCCGTGGTCGTCGGTGAGCCAGACTCGGCCTTTGCCTTGAAGACCCAATCGCGATAACTCGCCGCCTCGGCAAACCCTTCCTGGCCGGGGGCGAAACCGGTCTGCTTTAGGGGCGTGGCCTCGGACAGGCTGTGCACACCGATGATGCCGCCCTGGGCGTCGCGGACGAGACCCCACTCGGGTGCGCCGGTCATCGGGTCGGAGTAGATGCGACGCAGGTGGCGCACGGTATTGGGGAATCGGGGGTCGAGGACGAGCGCCTCCAGCGTCTGCGGATAGGACTTTTCGGGGCCGGGGCTGACGCGGTGGTAGCTTTCCAGCGCCCGGCTGAATTGCGCGCCGATGAACAGCAGCTCGGCCTCCTTTTCGCGCTTGACCGCGGTCGACCAGACCGTGCCCAAGGCGGCCATACCGATCCCGAGCACGGCCAGAAGGAAGAGCAGCGCCAGCATGACCCAACCGGCCTCGCCTCCAGAGACGTCATCGCGGCGCCGGGTCTGGTCACCACTCCGCGTAGGGCGTCCCATCCCGACCCGTGCCCTCTGCGCCGCTGCGCACGTCCTGCACCCCGCTGCCCTCCTTGGGCGGCACCTCGACCCAGGTGTCGTTGCGTTCGGTGACGGGGTCGACCGGCACGGCGCGCAGATAGCGCTTGTCCACCAGGGTGGCGAGGCTCTCCGGCCAGCGCCCGGTATCGGCGTGGTACTGGTCGATGGCGTCGCGCATCGTCGCCAGGTTCTCGAGCAGGACCGCTTCCTTGGAACGCTCGACGTGCTGGAAGTAACGCGGTGCCGCCAGGGCGAGCAGGGTGGCAATGATGGCCAGCACCACCAGCAGCTCGACCAGCGTAAATCCCCTCGCCTCGCCTCTCACGCTTCGTCTCTCACCATTCCCGATACGGCACGCCGTTGAGCCCGACCTTGTCGGAGAGCGAGTACACATCGAAGACGTCGGCCCCCTCGCGCGGCTCGTCCGGGGGGCTGGCATAGCTGCGCTTGCCCCAGGTTTCGGCGGCCGGCACGCCCGCGTCCGGGTGCATGGGGTCGCGCGGCAGGCGGCGCAGGAAATAGATCGGCCGTCGCTCCGGATGGGTGATGTCGGGCACGCCGGCGACGAGGACCTCCAGATTGGGCGGATAGCCGGAGGCATCGGCCGGGGCCTCCACCTTCTTGTCCAACACCGCCTGGTGATAGGCATCGATGGCGCCGCGGATCTGGCGCAGCGCGAGCCTCAGCTCGGCCTCCCTCTGACGCTGGGCCGTGACCTCGATGAGCGGCGCGGCGAGCCAGGCCAGCACGCCGACGATGGCCACGGCGATGACCAGCTCGATCAGGGTGAAGCCGCGCTCGCCCTGACTCATGGCCGCGCGTTCAGCAGCCCCGGCACGGCCGGGCTGGGCGTCTCGGCCGGCGCAGGCTCTGGCACCTCAGGGCCCGGCGGCTCGATCTGCGGCGGCTCCGGGGTCGGCCCGCCGGCGCGGGGTGCCGGGCGTCCCGGCCGCAGCAGCAACGGCCGGTCGGACACCGCGCCCTCGGTCCCGGCGAAGAACTCCGACTGGGCGAGCTCGGGCCGCTCCAGGTTGCGCAGGATGCGCGGGGTGATGAGCAGGACGATCTCGGTCTTGTTCTTGTCATCGCGCTGGGTGGAGAACAGCCGCCCCAACACCGGGAGGTCGCCTAGTCCAGGCACCTTGCTGGCGGCGGCGCGCTCCTCGTCCGAGATCAGACCCGCCAGCACCTGGGTCTCTCCATCCTTGAGCCGGAGCACGGTGTTGGCATTGCGGCTGCCGAGCTGGTAGGTCAGGCTGCCACCGGCACTCTTGACCTGCTGGACGATGTTGGACACCTCCAGCCCCACCTTCATCGCCACCTCGCCCTGCAGATAGACCTGCGGCTCCACGTCCAGCTTGAGACCCACGTCCAGGTAGGAGACCGACTCCGAGGTCACGCCGGTGGCGGTGACGTTGGAGGTGATCACCGGCACCTTGTCGCCGATATGGATCCTGGCCTTTTCCTTGTTGCGCACCCGGATGCGGGGGTTGGCCAGGATGTTGACGTCGGCGTCGTCCTTGCGCAGGTTCACGGTGGGTGTCGGACTGACCAGGATATCCGAGGCATCCAGACCCTTGAGCAACTCGATCGTCAAGGGGGCATTGACCTTGGTCTGGATCTGTTGAGTGGTCTGGCCGATGGGGGCCACACTGGTTTGGGTCTCGCGCGCGAGCACGGAAAACTGATTCGGCCACTGCACCCCCAGATCCAGCAGCCGGCTGCGCTTGACCTCCAGGATCTCCACCTCCAGCATCACCTCCGGCTCGGCCTGGTCGGCCACGGCCAGAATCTTCTCCACCAGGCGGATGGCGTCGGGGGTGTCGCGCACGAACAGCAGGTTCAGCTTTTCGTCCACATAGACGTCGCGCGATTTGGTCAGGGTCTTGACCAGGGTGAGCGCGCCCTTGGCCTCGAGGTTGGACAGGAAAAAGGCGCGCACCACCAGCTCCTCGTATTCGCGCAGCTTGGCCGGCTGGTTCGGGAAGATGAGCAGGGTGTTGGCGTTGAGCACCTTCTTGTTGAGCTGGCTGGTGGCCAGGATCATGTCGATGGCGTCGGCAACGGCGGTGTTGCGGGCGAAGACGGTGGTGCGGGTGTCGGTACGTGTCAGGTCCCGCCTGATTGTAAACACGTTTTTTGAACAGATCGGGGCGTTTAGCGTACCAGTTTTTGAGGGCCTCTTGAGGAGTGATATGGCCGAGCGCCTTCTGCGGGATGGACTGGTTGT
>JAKADY010000053.1 GCA_021826065.1 Pseudomonadota bacterium | reverse complement strand
ACGCTAACATCAATCCCAGCCATCGCTTCCTCCTATCGGTTGATCAACGATTCGACACCGTCAATTTACCGATTCGAAGCGGTGGCTACCTCCACACCCGATTTACAGCAGTTTACGGACTCAATCTTTCATTGCCCCGAACCTTGCGGCCACAGACGGCCGTGACGTCCCACGAATCGCGGCAGCCTGTCCCGGTCGTCTCAGGGTTTGCGACCGGCTGACGCGCGCCGCTCCATCTCCCGCGCCAAGGCCTCGATGCGCACCTTGGCGTCGTGGCGGAAGATCTCGCTGCTCACCTCGGGCGGCATGGGAAAACCCGGGATGACCGTCGAGCGATAGGTGAGCCGCACGGGCGATCTGCCGTGGATCTGCCACTCGCCGACCAGGGCGCGGATGTTGCCGGCGATGCGCTGGAAACGGATCGTCCGCGGCGGGAGCTCCTCCACATAGGCGATCATCACCAGCGGGAAGTTGGGCAGCCAGGGGATGCTGCCGCGTTGTTCTAATCGGATCGGCTCGCCGGGCGGCGAGATGACGCGGCTGACCTGCAGGTCTGGGATGTACTCGGCCCAGCGGTTGTAATCGGTCAGCACCGCCCAGGCCTGCTCCCGGTCGACACGGGCCTCGATCTCGGCATAGACGCTGATCACCGCCTCGTTCGCCTCGACGCGCACACGCGCCTCGGCGCTCACCGTCCCGGCTGGCAGACACAGCACGGCGATGACCACGAGCCAGGGCAGCGGCCGCCAGGTCCGCAGGCTCATGACAGCGCCCGGCCGCTGCGGCGACGCACCATTTCGCGGGCGATCGCCTCCAGCATGCGCTGAATGTCCGCCTCGATGAGCAGACCATCCCCGGGGATGCGCGGCGAGAGCAGCCCCGGTTCCAGACGCGCGACATAGGTGATGCGCACCCCGTCCGGCAGCGGCAGCAGCCGCCACTCGCCGTACATGTCCTTGAGGGTGCCGGAGAGCTGGCGGAAATGTATGCGGCTGAAGGGGGTCTCGTGCATCAACAGCACCACCTCGAACGGGGTGTCGAGGATGAGCCAGGTCTTCTCCCCGCGCTGATGCACGCGTGTGGGCTCGCCCGGCTTGCTGATGCGGCGCGACAGGTGCATGTCGGGAACGAACTCGGCGAGGTGGTCGTAGTCGGTCAACACCGACCAGGCCAGACGGCTGTCCACCGGCACATCGACATAGGCGCGGATGGTGATGCTGCCGAAGGCCAGGCTGCGCTCCACGCTGGCCACCGCCTTGAGGCGCGGTTCGGCCAGGGCCAGGGCGGCCGGCGTGAAGAGCCACGGGATGAGTGCCAGGAAGGATCGCCGCTGCATGGACTCGAGGGAATGGCGCGGGCCGGACGTCGCCGCCTATTTTGCCACAGCCGTGGCGGCGTCCCAGCCGCGCTCATGCGCCAGACGGCGGATCGCCTCGGCGTTGCTGGGCGAGAAACACAGCGCCGCCGCCTCGGCCCAGGGCAGCCAGCGCCAGGCGAGGTGCTCGCGCGGCGCGAGCGCTACCGGCCGGGACTGCGGCAGCTCCAGGCCGAAGACGTGTTCGGTGTTGTGCGTGGTGCCTGGGGCGTAGCGATGGCGGTAGCAGTCGTAGATCTCGTAGGTGTTGGTGTAGCCCCAGTCCTTGAGCTCGAAGGCCGTCGCGTACAGCCCCGTCTCCTCGCGCACCTCGCGCACCGCTGCCTGGGCTGGCGTTTCGCCCGTGTGCAGGCTGCCGGTGACCGACTGCCACCAGCCGGGATGGTCGGCGCGCTCAAGCAGCAAGACCTGCGCATCCGGCGTGTGGATCACCACCAGGACGGAGACCGGCTGCTTGTAGGCCCCCTCACCACTCACCCCTCACCCCTCACCCTTTACCCCTCGACGGCCGGCGGATTTCTGAGCCGGATGTGCAGCTCCCTGAGTTGACGCTCGTCCACGCGGTTGGGGGCGCCGGTCATCAGGCAGTTGGCACGCTGCGTCTTGGGGAAGGCGATGACGTCGCGGATGGAGTCGGCCCCGGCCATCAGCGCCACCAGGCGGTCGAGTCCCAGGGCGAGGCCCCCGTGGGGTGGCGCGCCGTACTTGAGGGCGTCGAGCAGGAAACCAAACTTGTTGCGCCGCTCCTGCTCGCCGATGGCGAGGGCCGCGAACACCTTCTCCTGCACGGCCTCGTCGTGGATGCGGATCGAACCGCCGCCCACCTCCCAGCCATTGAGCACGATGTCGTAGGCCCGTGACAGCGCACGGCCGGGGTCGCTGGCGAGCCAGTCTTCATGGCCCGGTTTGGGCGAGGTGAAGGGGTGATGCAGGGCGTCCCAGCGCTTATCGTCCTCGTTCCATTCGAACATGGGGAAGTCGACCACCCAGAGCGGCCGCCATTCGTTGACGGCATGTCCCTTCTCGTGCCCGATCTTGTTCCTCAGCGCCCCCAGGGCGTCGTTGACGATCTTCGCGCGGTCGGCGCCGAAGAAGATGAGGTCGCCGTTTTGCGCGCCGGTGCGCGTGAGGATGGCGGTGAGGGCCGCGTCGTGCAGGTTCTTGACGATGGGCGACTGCAGACCCTCGCGGCCGCGGGCGAGGTCGTTGACCTTGATCCAGGCCAGCCCCTTGGCGCCATAGATCTTGACGAATTCGGTGTAGGCGTCGATCTCACCGCGGGTGAGTTCCCCCCCGCCGGGGATCAGCAGCCCCGCCACCCGTCCGTCGGGCGCGTTGGCCGGACCGGCGAAGACCTTGAACTCGACGTCGCGCATGACGTCGGTGAGTTCCGTGAGCACCAGCGACACGCGCAGGTCCGGCTTGTCCGAGCCATACAGACGCATCGCCTCGCTGTAGGGCATGCGCGGGAAGGGGTCGGGAAGATCGGCGTCGATGGCCGCCTTGAACACCTGGCGGAGCATGCCCTCGACCAGCGTCATGATGCCCTCCTCGTCCATGAACGAGGCCTCCAGATCGACCTGGGTGAACTCCGGCTGACGGTCCGCCCGCAGGTCCTCGTCGCGGAAGCACTTGACGATCTGGTAGTAGCGATCGAAGCCCGAGACCATGAGCAGCTGCTTGAACAACTGCGGCGACTGCGGCAGGGCGTAGAACATCCCATCGTGCACGCGCGAGGGCACCAGATAGTCGCGCGCGCCCTCCGGGGTGGAGCGTGTCAGCATGGGCGTCTCGATCTCGATGAAGCCATGCGCGTCGAGATAGTCGCGCATGAGCTTGGCCACCCGGTACCTGAGCCGCAGGTTGCGCTGCATCACCGGCCGGCGCAGGTCGAGATAGCGGTAGGTCAGGCGCACATTTTCGGAGAGGTTCTCGTCGTCGAGCTGGAATGGGGGCGTGGCCGACGGGTTCAACACCTCCAGCCGTTGCGTGATGACCTCCACCTCGCCGGTGGGCAGGTTGGGGTTTTCGGTGCCCGGCGGCCGCCGGCGCACCCGGCCCTCGACTTTGAGCACGTATTCACTGCGCACCTCCTCCGCCAGGCGGAAGGCCTCCGGGGTGTCGGGATCGACCACTACCTGCACGGTGCCCTCGCGGTCTCTGAGGTCGATAAAGATCACCCCGCCGTGGTCGCGCCGCCGGTGCGCCCAGCCGCAAAGGGTGACGATGGTGTCGATGTCGGCGGCGGTCACCGCGCCGCAATAGTGGGTCCGCATGGTGTCGAGTCAGTCGTGAGTGAACAGGGCATCAATCGCCGGGGTAATGGTTGGCCACTGGCCGCGGGCTGGGCGCCACCACCCCCATGGAGACGATGTACTTGAGCGCAGTATCCACGGAGACGTCCAGTTCTATGGTCTCCTCGCGCCGCACATAGAAGTAGAAACCGTTCACCGGGCTGGGTGCGGTGGGGATGAACACGGCCAGCCATTCGTCACCCAGTCTGCTGCGCACCTCGCTCGGCACATTGGTCTGAAAGGCGAGCGACCAGGCGTTGGGGTGTGGGTAATGCACCAGGAGCACCTTGCGAAAGGCATGCCCGGTGCCGGAGAGCAGGGTGTCGGAGACCTGCTTGACGCTGCCATAGATGGTGCGCACCACCGGGATGCGGTGCAGGATGCCCTCCCAGTAGGCCAGCAACCGCTGCCCGATCAGGTTGGCACTGATGAGCCCGGTCACGAAGATGACCAGGGCAGTGAGCAGCACCCCCAGGCCGGGGATGCGCACGCCCAGCCAGGCCTCCGGCCGCCAGTGCTCCGGCAGCAGCAGCAGGGTCTGGTCCATGGCACCGATCAGGGCATCGAGCACCCAGATGGTGATGCCCAACGGCACCCAGATCAGCAGGCCGGTGATGAAGTAACGACGCAAAGGGGCCATGACGGCTCTGATAAATAAATTGGGCAAAACGCACAGGGCGTTTTGCCCAATCGAGGGGAGTGGGGCTTGAGCGTCAGGCCGCGCAGGCCGGGCAGCCGCCCGCTCCGCAGGCCGGCGCCGGGGCCTCCTCCTTCTTGGGGGCGCCTCCCTTGAAGTCGGTGGCGTACCAGCCGGAGCCCTTGAGCTGGAAACCGGCGGCGGTGAGCTGCTTGGTGAACGAGGGCTTGCCACAGGAGGGGCAATCGGTTAGCGGCGCGTCGCTCACCTTCTGCATGACGTCCTGCTCGAAACCACAGTCAGAGCACTTATAGGCATAGATCGGCATCTCGACCTCCAATCGAAGCGGATTTCATGGGATTATACCCTATAAATCCGATATTTAGCCAATTGTGCGGTTTTCAAGTTCACCGCGCCAGGCGCAGGGTGACGAAGGCCTGGCGTTGCACCGTGTGCTCCAAGCGAAACTCCGTGTGCTCGCTGGTGGCGTTCTGCAGGGTCAAGGCCAGCTCGTCCTCACTACCCATCCCACCCAGACGCTTGGCGAGCTTGACGTCGACGCGTTCATAGGCCGGCTGCACATCCCCATCATTGAGCCATTTCATGTCCCCGACCCGGTAGTAGCCCAGGCTCGCACTGAAACCGGACGGCAGGGGCAGCGACCACAACAGGCTGGTCGCATGGCGTGGCGCAGTGAGCTCGGTGTCCCGATCGGTACCGGGGCTGGCACGGATCCGGGTGATGGCATGCGACAGTAAGATCCGTCCCCACACCGGATGACGCCAGTCCAGGCTGAGATCTCCACCCATCGTGCGGATGGCGCCGGTGTTATAAAAATAGTCCGCGCCATCGGGCCCCAGAAAGTCTGGGCGTACATAGCCAGCGGGTACGGCGATGGGACAGCTTGCCAAACCAACCCTACACGCTTTGTCATCGATGTAGCGCGTGTGTCGCTCGATGAACAGCCGTCCATCCATCACCAGCCCATACGCTGGGTGACGGGCGACATAGCCCAGTTCAGCGAATCGGGTACGCTCGGGTTGGAGCCGCTGGATGGCCCATGTGCCTAGATCCACGATGGAACCTGTGGGTAAGCCAGGCAGGGACGGGCCCAGGTAGCGGACCACCTCGCGTGCATGGGTTTCCGCCAAAGTAAGGGCTCGATAGCCCTGTCCCACGCTGAAACGCAGGGATTGCTCCGGGCTTAGCGCCCAGTTCAAGGCGAGACGCGGTGAGATGAGGGTATGGCTCTGTGGGTGCCTCTCCATCGTGCCGCCGATGTGCAACAGCCAGTCGGGCCTGAAGCGCCAGTCGAGATTCCCGAAGACCTGCCAAGGGGTGGCACTGACCGTACCCAGGCCGTAGAGCTGGCGCTCTGACTCGGCACGATCCTGCCGCACGGATGCCCCCCAAACGGCCTTGACATCGTCGGACCAGGCGTGAATCTGCTGCAGCTCTAATGCGTCGCGCGAGGCATCCAAATCGTCCGCAACCGGGGCACGAATCGAGATCGCGCCGAGTTGTCGACCGAGGATGGCGGTCTCCCGCTTGCTGCGTTGGAACCGCCCGTATTCCAGCGACAACTGCGAGCCCGGCGCATAGTGTCTGCGCCAGGCCAGGCGCAAGCTGTACTGCTCCTGCCGGCGCGTCCGATAAGGTTCCTCATCGGGCTTCAATGTACTGCCCACCCAGTCCTCACCGCGGCTCAGACCGGCGCCCAAGAGCCATTCCTGATCCAGGGCCGGGCGTAAGACGAGTTGAACGTGGACGGTCTGACGCTGGATCTCCTCGTGATAGGCGTGGGTGAGGCGTCCGAGGTCCCGGAAATTCGTCGCCTCCCGGCTGGACAGACTCAGCCGCCAATCGATGCGCCCAGCGCTCTTGCCCAGGCGCACGTAGTGGTCCGTGAAGTCATGACGGCCACGTGAGAGGATGAGCCCAACACCCGTGTCGGCACCCGGCTCACGCGTGATGATGTGAATCACCCCCTGGAAGGCACCGGCGCCGTAGCTCGCCTGGTTCGGGCCACGCACGACCTCGATGTGTTCCACGTCCTCCAGCCTCAGGGGCAGGTCCTGCCAGTCCACCGCCCCCGTGGCGGGATTGACCACCGAGCGGCCGTCCACCATCACCAACAAACGATTGGGGTGGGCATCACCAAGACCGTGATTGACCACCACCGGCGAACCCTTGGGCCAGTCTGCCACCAGGTAGCCCGGCACCAACCGCAGCACGTCATGGATCTCTGTGAAGCCCGAGGCGCGGATCGTCTCCCGGTCGATCACGGTCACCGGCGCCGGGGCGTCCAGCGGCGAGGTGGCGATGCGCGAGGCGGTGAGCACCTGTGGCAGGTCGGCGAAGAAGAGCGCCTCGGTCACACCCTGCGCCAGGGCGTAGGGCGTGAAGCCGAGCAGGAGGGCGAAGAACGATTGGCGTCTCAATTGGATTGCGCCTCGCCGCGCAGCCGCCGATAGTCCACCTTGCCAGTGCCGAGCAGGGGCAGGCTCTCACGATGGATGATACGCCGCGGCAAGGCGATCTCGGGCAGCCCCAGCTGACGGGCGGCGGCGGCCAGCCGTTCGCGCGAGAGATCGGCGTCGGTGGTGTAGAGCACGATGGCCTCGCCGCGACCCGGGTCGGGTTCTGCCAGGCTGGCATGCTGGGCCTCGCTGGAGACGGCACGCGCGATGGCCTCGGTGAGGTCCAGGCAGACCTGCTCACCGGCCACCTTGGCGAAGCGCCGCAGCCGCCCCTGGATGATGAGATAGCCATCGGCATCGAGCTCGGCCACGTCGCCGGTGTCGTGCCAGCCCGGCCCGGCCGCCGAGTGCGGCGGGTCCAGCACGGCCGGGGCCTCGGGCCGGTAGTAGCCGCTCATCAGGTTGGGGCCACGCAAATGCAGCTCGCCGCCCTGCGCAATCCCCTCTACCGGCAGGATCCTGGCCTCGATGCCCGGCAGCAGCCGCCCCACCGTCCCCGGCCGGTTCGAGTCGGGCAGGTTGACGGCCACCACGGGCGCGAGCTCGGTGCAGCCGTAGCCCTCCAGGATATCGATGCCGAAGCGCTCACGCCAGGTCTGCCGCACGGTCTCGGCCAGCTTCTCGGCGCCGGCCACCACGTAGCGCAGGCTCCGGAAGTCCTCTGGCTGGGCGTAGCGGGCATAGTGGTGGAGAAAAGTGCTGGTCGAGAACAGGGTGTTGCAGCCCTTCTCGCGGATGAGCCGGGGGATCTCCTTGTAATGCAGGGGGCTCACGTACAGCACCAGGCGGGCGCCGCTCACCAGGGGCATGAGCGCGCCGGCGGTGAGGCCGAAGCTGTGGAAGATGGGCAGGCAGTTGAAGATGCGGTCCTGCGGGCCGAATGGGAAGATCTGCAGGATCTGAGCGACGTTGGCCAGGAGCGCCCGGTGTGACAGGACCACCCCCTTGGGGCGACCCTCGGTGCCCGAGGTGTAGAGCACCACCGCGGGGTCTTCCGGGGCGCCGCCGGGCAATGCCCGTTCCGGGAACCACAGGGCATAGCCGATCAGCCAGAGCTTGTCGGCCAGCCCGAAGGTGCGGCGCAGATCCTCCAGCCAAACGATCCGCACGCCCTGCAGGGCCTCGACCTGGGCCGTGAGCTGGGCCTTCTCGACGAAGGCGCGACTGCTAATGACGGTGCGCACGCCCGCCACCCGGCAGGCGTTTTGCATGCCCTCGGTGCCGGCCGTGTAGTTGAGCATACAAGGCACGCGACGCTGGGCGTTGAGGCCGATGAGCAGGGCCACGGTGGCGGCGACGTTGGGCATCAGCACGCCGACGTGCTCGTCCGGTTGGGTCAACCTTGCCGTCAACCGCGCCAGCGCCAGCGTCATCTTGAGCAGGTCGCCGTAGCTGTAACGGCCGGGTGTCGCATCCTCCCACCGACCCGGCGTGCGGCGGCCAAAGCGACGGGTGGCGGCGACCAGGGCCTGGAACAGGGTGTCGGCGACAGGGGCGGGTGCACTCATAGCTGCAGCCAGCGGCTGGCCTGATGCAGGCGCTCGTCCATGGCAAGGAGCTCCGGGCGGGGATGACAGTGCACCATGACCACCGTCCAGCGGCGGCGGTCGCGCCCATACAGGTCGGTGAAATCCAGCTCGTGCGCGGCCGGTGCACTGTCTGGGCGCAAGACACCCATGCCATCCACGTTCAGCGTGACGCGCTCAAGCCGCAGGTGCTGCTCGGGATTGAGCAGGATCTCATCAAAGTCCTGCGCCAGCCGGCGCAGATCGAGTGTCGCCGCGGCGGCGGCCAGTTCTGCCAGAACCTTTTCCAGCCGTTGCTGCAACGCACTGCGGCGCTCCGGTGGCGCCAGGCGCAGATCGGCGCGCAGGTAGTCGCGCTCCTGCTCCAACGCCTGCCGGGACTTGCGGCGCGCCTGGATACGTTCGCTCACCCGCCCGAGCAGGCTGTCGAACAGGTTCCACATGAGCAACTGCCGCGCCTCGGCCTCGGTCGGCGCCGGGCCGCTCAGGGTATGGTCGGTGAAAATCACCACGCGCTGGGCCACCTCGCGCCGCAGCAGCTCACCCTGCAGCTCCATGCCGAAGGCGGTCTTCTCCCGCCGGCGCATGCCCATCAGGGCGTAGGCGTCTGTCCCGGGGCCGCCTGGGCGGCGGGCGTATTCGTGCATGGCGTGGCTCATGCACAGGGCCTGCTGCATCTCCTCCGGCCCGCTGAAGAGGACGTGCACAAAGGGATCACGGGCGTAGAGCTCTGGGGCCATCTCCACCGGTCCTGGAACGGCCTGGGCGAGCTGACGGGCGTAATCCAGGGCGTGGGCGACAGACCGGCGGTAGCGCCGGGGAAAATCCCCGGCCTGCCTGAGCCTCGGCTCCACCTGCTCAACCGCCCGCGACAGGGCGGTTTCGATCTCCGCATCGCCGGCATAATGCACTGGACTGCCGAACAGTCGGGCAATCAGGCCGGCCATGCGGGTCAGGCGGGGTCAGAAGGGGATATCGTCGTCCAGATCGGCGAAACCGCCACCGGTCTTGCCGGTGGCCTCACCCGTCTCGGCCGGGCGGCGCATCTCCTCACGCGCTTCGCCGTAATCGGCAGTCCCGCCGCCCGGACGGCCGCCCAGCATCTGCATGCGCTCGCCGCGGATCTCGGTGATGTAGCGATCCTGACCGTCCTTGTCCTGGTACTTGCGCGTGCGCAGGCTGCCCTCGACGTAGATCTGGCTGCCCTTCTTCAGGTACTGGCCGCAGACCTCCGCCTGCTTGCCGAAAAAGACGACCCGGTGCCATTCGGTGGACTCCTGCCGCTCGCCGTTTTTGTCCTTCCAGGTCTCGGTGGTGGCCAGCGACAGGTTGGCGATGGCGTCCCCGCTGGGCATGTAGCGCACCTCGGGATCACGCCCGAGATTGCCGATCAGGATCACCTTGTTGACTGAAGCCATGGATGTCTCCCCCCGCGGATGTTGGATCCAATAAAATGGCGATTATACGGTCAGAGTCGCAAGCGTGACCGCATGGCGCCCATCGGCAGCCTTTCGAGTCCAGACCGAAGCGACTGATGACGTCAAGACTCGCCGTACAGGGCGTGTCTGACCCCCTCCTCGTCCCAACCCGTCTGGCTCACCTTGAGCATCACGGTGCCTTCCTGTGGCAACACGCTCACGGCCTCCACGCCGGCGAAGACGGTCAGCCGCGTCGCCAGCCGCCGGGCGGCCAACTCGTCGATGGGGCCGATGTGCAGCATCTGGGTCTTCACCCGCGGCGGTGGCTTCATCCCAACGGCCAGCACGAGCCAGACAAACATCAGGCCGCCGCAGAACAGGAACACGGCGGCGAAGCCGGCGTGCTGCGCCAGCCAGCCACCGGCCATGCCGCCGAAGAACAGCCCCAGGGCCTGCGCGGTGTTGTACACCCCCATGGCCGTGCCCTTGGCCTCGGGCGGGGCGATCTTGGAGATGATCGAGGGCAGCGAGGCCTCCAGGATGTTGAAGGCGACGAAATAGGCCAGCAGGGCGACGACGATGCCCCAGAAATGGCTGAGCGAGAGGGCCAGCCCCACCTGGGCCGCCAGCATCAGGACCACGGCGCCGACGAAGACCTGCTTCAGTCGCCCGTGCCGCTCGCCGTAGATGATCGCCGGTACCAGAAAAACGAACGAAATAACGAGAACGGGCAGGTAGACCTGCCAGTGGTGCTCGACGTCGAGGTTGCCGGCGCGCAGCAGGGCGAAGGGGACCACCACGAACATGGCCATCTGCGCCGCATGCAGGGCGAAGATGCCCCAGTTGAGACGCGCCAACTCCAGGTGGCGCAGGACGTCCTTGAGCCGCGCCGGATTGGCCTCGGCGTCGGAGTGGAAGGCGGACACACCCGGGTCTGGCGTATAGAAGCGCAGTAGCGCGATGGCCAGCAGGGCGAGCACCCCCGTGGCCAGAAACATGCCCGGCACGCCGATCCAGCGGTAAACCAGCGGCCCTGCCGCCAGCGAGAAGGCAAAGGCCAGCCCTATGGTGCTGCCGATCACGGCCATCGCATGCGTGCGTTTCTCCTCACGGGTGAGGTCGGCGAGCAGGGCCGTCACCGCCGCCGAGATGGCGCCCGCCCCCTGCAGCGCCCGGCCGATGATGACCCAATGGAGGTCCGGCGCCCACGCCGCCACGAAGCTGCCCAGGGCGAAGATGGAGAGCCCCAGGTAGATCACCGGCTTGCGACCGAAACGGTCGGAGGCCATGCCAAAGGGGATCATCAGCACCGCCTGGGTCAGGCCGTACATGCCCAGGGCGAGTCCGATCAGGGTGTGGTCCTCTCCCCCCGGCAGGGTCTTCGCGTAGAGGGCGAAGACGGGCAGGATCAGGAACATGCCCAGCATGCGCAGGCCGAAGATGCCGGCGAGCGAGAGGGTGGCGCGCCGTTCCGTGCGTGTCAGGACGTCTCGATTCTTCTGGTCGTGTCGATGGGTCATTGATGTGGTTACGAGCGAACGCTGTCCGGGCGCAGCCGCGCTAAACCGGTCCCAGTCGCGTCTGCGCCGCATCGGACAGATCGAATGATAACGCCCGTGCGCACCGATTGAGTCGTACGCGCCAACTTGCCTATGATTGTCCGTTTACCCCCCGACCGTTCGACCATGATCCGCATCCGCGGCGCACGCACGCACAACCTCAAGAACATCAACCTGGATCTGCCCCAGCACCGGCTGATCGTCATCACCGGGCTGTCGGGCTCAGGTAAGAGCTCGCTCGCCTTCGACACCCTCTATGCCGAGGGCCAGCGCCGCTACGTCGAGTCGCTGTCGGCCTATGCACGCCAGTTCCTGCAGCTGATGGAAAAGCCGGACGTGGACCTGATCGAGGGGCTCTCGCCGGCCATCGCCATCGAGCAGAAGACGGCGAGCCACAACCCGCGCTCCACGGTGGGCACGGTGACCGAGATCCACGACTATCTGCGCCTGCTGTTCGCCCGCGCTGGCACACCCCGCTGCCCGCAGCACGGGCTGGAGCTCTCGGCGCAGACCGTGTCGCAGATGGTGGACCAGGTCCTGGCGCTGCCAGCCGACACCCGGCTCATGATCCTGGCGCCACTGGTGGTGGGACGCAAGGGCGAACAGTTGAACCTCATCGACGAGCTGCGCGCCCAGGGCTTCGTTCGCCTGAGGATCGACGGTGAGGTCTATGACATCGACGCCGTGCCGCGCCTGGACAAGAACCGCAAGCACACCATCGAGGCGGTGGTGGACCGGCTCAAGGTCAGGCCCGAGGCCAAGCAGCGCCTGGCCGAGTCGTTCGAGACGGCGCTCCGGCACTCCGACGGCAAGGCCGTCGCCGTCGAGCTCGACAGCGGACGCGAGACGCTTTTTTCCGCCAAATTCGCCTGTCCGGTCTGCGACTACGCCCTGCCCGAACTGGAGCCGCGCCTGTTCTCCTTCAACAACCCCATGGGGGCCTGCCCAAAGTGCGACGGCCTGGGCACGGTGAGCTTCTTCGACCCGCAGCGGGTGGTGGCCCTGCCCCATCTGTCGCTCGCCTCCGGCGCCATCAAGGGCTGGGACCGCAGGAACGCCTTCTTCTACCGGATGCTGGAGTCGCTCGCCCTGCATTACGGCTTCGACATCGACACCCCCTGGGAGGCCCTGCCGGAAAAGATCCAACAGGTGGTGCTCTATGGCAGCGGTGGCGAGCAGATCCCTTTTCACTATCTCGGCGAAGGCGGCCGGCGGGTGATCCGCAAGCACGCCTTCGACGGCGTGATCCCCACCCTGGAGCGCCGCTATCGCGACGCCGAGTCGCAACTGCTCAAGGAGGAGCTGGCCAAGCTGATCGCCACCCGGCCCTGCCCCGAGTGCGGCGGCAGCCGGCTGCGGCTGGAGGCGCGCCACGTCACCGTGGGCGGCCGCACCCTGCACGAGCTGTCGAGACTGCCGATCCGCGACTGCCTGGCCTTCTTCCAGCAGCTCCAACTCGGCGGCCAACGCGCCCAGGTGGCGGAGAAGATCGTGCGCGAGATCACCGCGCGATTGGCCTTTCTCAACAACGTGGGGCTGGACTATCTATCGCTCGACCGCTCGGCCGACACCCTCTCGGGCGGCGAGGCGCAACGCATCCGGCTCGCCAGCCAGATCGGCTCGGGCCTGACCGGTGTCATGTACGTGCTGGACGAACCGTCCATCGGCCTGCACCAGCGCGACAACGACCGCCTCATCGCCACGCTCAAGCACCTGCGCGACCTGGGCAACACGGTGATCGTGGTGGAACACGACGAGGAGGCCATCCGCAGCGCCGACCACATCGTCGACATGGGCCCCGGCGCCGGCGAACACGGCGGCGAGGTCGTCGCGGCAGGCGACCTGGAGACGATCCTGGCCTGTCCCCGCTCGCTCACTGCCGACTACCTCAGCGGCCGCCGCGGTATCCCCCTGCCAGCCACACGGCGCAGGGGGCGAGAGGGTCGCTGGCTGACGCTCACCGGCGCCCGCGGCAACAACCTGAAGGACGTCACCCTCAGGCTGCCCACCGGGGTGTTCGTCTGCGTAACCGGGGTGTCCGGCTCGGGCAAGTCCACCCTCATCAACGACACCCTCTATGCCGCGCTGGCCAACCAGCTCAACGGCGCCGCGCTGGAGCCCGCCCCGTTCGAGGCGATCGAAGGGGCGGAGTATTTCGACAAGGTGATCAACGTCGATCAGAGCCCCATCGGTCGCACCCCCCGCTCCAATCCGGCCACCTACACGGGGCTCTTCACCCCCATCCGCGAGCTGTTTGCCGGCACACCGACGGCGCGCGAACGCGGCTACGGCCCAGGGCGCTTCTCCTTCAACGTCAAGGGCGGCCGTTGCGAGGCCTGCCAGGGCGACGGGCTGATCAAGGTGGAGATGCACTTCCTACCGGATCTCTATGTCACCTGCGAGGTCTGCCACGGCCGGCGCTACAACCGCGAGACCCTGGAGGTGGAATACAAGGGGCGCAACATCCACCAGGTGCTGGAGATGACCGTGGAGGAGGCGCGCGCCTTCTTCGACCCCGTGCCGGTGGTGGCGCGCAAGCTGCAGACCCTGATCGACGTGGGCCTCGCCTACATCCGCCTGGGCCAGTCCGCCACCACGCTTTCCGGCGGCGAGGCGCAGCGGGTGAAGCTGGCGCTGGAGCTGTCCAAGCGCGACACCGGCCGCACCCTCTACATCCTGGACGAGCCGACCACGGGGCTGCACTTCCACGACATCAAACTGCTGCTCGACGTGTTACACCGTCTGGTCGAGCACGGCAACACGGTGGTGGTGATCGAACACAACCTGGACGTGATCAAGACCGCCGACTGGGTGATCGACCTCGGCCCCGAGGGCGGCGAAGGCGGTGGGCGCATCATCGCCGAGGGCACGCCGGAGCAGGTGGCGCGCGTCAAGGCGAGCCATACGGGGCGTTATCTCGGGCCCATCCTCAAGCGACCTTGAGCGATCTTCCCGCAACAGGTAGGATTCTCGGTCATACTACCCATGGGCAATATTATGCTATCCGAAAAACTCTCCATCTCCCTACCGCCGGATGCCGTCGCCTTCATCGAGTCCTACCGCGCCGCGCATGCCATCAAGAGCCGCTCCCAGGTGGTAGAGCTGGCACTGCGCAAACTGCGGGAGGAAGAGTTGGAATCCGCCTACCGGGAGGCCGCCGCGCAGACCGATCCGCTGTGGGAACAGACGGTCGCGGACGGGCTAAACGATGAAGCGTGGTGAGGTCTATTACGCCGACCTCAACCCCACGGTCGGCGCGGAGATCAACAAGCGCCGACCGGTCTTGATCGTCAGCAACGACGCCAACAACAGGGCCGCCAGTACGGTGACCGTGCTGCCCATCACCTCCAATGTCGCCAGGGTCTATCCGTTCGAGGTCGCCTTGAGTCGGGATGAATCCGGCCTGCCCAAAGACAGCAAGGTACAGGCGCAACAGGTCCGTACCATCGCGAAACAACGCATCACCGGCCGGGCCGTCGGGCGGCTTAATGACGCCAAGATGCGCGCCGTGGAGGCTGCGCTCAGACTCCACCTGGCCCTGGACTGACCGATGGCAAGCCCAACCGACCTGCTCATCGCCATCGACGCCGCCCTGGCCGGCGACTGGCACCGCGCCCACGGGATCGTCCAGCAGGACGAGCACAACCCCATGGCCTGCTGGATCCATGCCGTGCTGCACAAGATCGAGGGGGACGCCTGGAACAGCCGCTACTGGTATGCGCGCACGCCACACAGTTATGGCGAATGGTCGGACCCCCGCGCGGAGCTGCTGGCCATACGGCAGGCCTTGAGCGGGTCGGCGCCCGGCTGATCCCCTGCAGCCGGGCGGCGCGGGCCCCGGCCGGCAGCCGCAAGACAAAACCTCTAACGGACATGACTTTGAGAAGACGCCCCGAAATATGAAAGCCATGTCCGTTCCCCTCACCCCCAGCCCCTCCCCCGCCTGCGGGGGAGGGGAGCATCGTGAGTCGCTGGCGCGACTTTTACACTAAAGTTCCGCCGCCCAGTAGGCGTTATAACGGGCAGATGAATCCGGGCCGGCCCGGCCGGCGACGACCCTGCATACCCACACCATGACGCCACAAGACCTGGTCCAGGAGGTCGGCAGCCTCTTCACCCTGCCGGATGCGGCCGTGCGCCTGATGGAACGCATCGACGACCCCGAGGTCACGACCCAGGCGCTGACCGAGGTGATCCAGACCGACAGCGGGCTGGCCGCGGCGGTGCTGCGCATGGCCAACAGCGCCTACTATGGGCTGCCTGCCAAGGTCGGCAACGTGGCCATGGCGATCAACCTGATCGGTCACCGGGCGTTGCGCAGCCTGGTGCTGTCGGTCTCGGTGACACGCGCCTTCAAGGGCCTGCCGGCAGACCTGGTGGACATGCAGGCCTTCTGGGAGAACAGCACGGTGTGCGGCGCGATCGCCCGGACGCTCGCGCGGGAGTGCCGCCTGGCGCAGGCCGACGACCTCTTCCTGGCCGGTCTGCTGCATGCCTGCGGGCGGCTCATCTTCTTCGCACGCCGCCCCGTGCACTACCGTGAGATCCTGAAACCCGGTCTCACCCCACAGCAACTCGCCGCCGAGGAGCGGCGCGTCTTCGGCTTCGATTATGCGGCGATGGGCGCCGCGCTGCTCACGGCCTGGCGCCTACCACCGATGCTGGTCACCGCGATCGCCCACCAGCTCAACCCTCATCGGGCCACCGCCTTCCTCCAGGAGGTGGCCATCCTGCACATCGCCCAGGACATGGCGGCGGCCACCGCCTCGCAACTGAAGACCCCGCAGGCGGACGGCGAGTACATCCCCGGCTTCGAACCGGCGGCGCTCAGCACACTGACGCTAGATGCCGCCAGCCTGCCGCAAGTCCGTCAGACGGCCTTGCTGGAGGCGATGGAGATCCTGGAAATCGTTAATCCGCGCGCCACCCTGATCTACTGAGGGCAGCGGCTCGAGGGGCCAACAGGGCGGCGCGCCGTTTAGTCGATTTCCTCGATCCAGGCCATCTGGATGGCCTCGAGGATCTTCTCGTTGGAGCGGTTGGGGTCGTCATCGAAGCCCGGCAGCGCCATCACCCACCGGTGCATGTCGGTAAAGCGCACGTATTGGGGGTCCACATCGGGATGGTGCTCGGCCAGGGCGATGGCGATGTCCAGGGTGTCGGTCCACTTCATGGCATCAGGGTTCAGGGTTCAGCAGTGAATAGTCGGGGG
>JAKADY010000068.1 GCA_021826065.1 Pseudomonadota bacterium | reverse complement strand
GCTGGTGATCTCGGTAAAGTGGACGTGGCCAACTGGATCATAGGCGATCGCAGCCGGGAAGGCGTGAGTCTGCGTAGGCGTACACGCCTGCTGGGCGACATCGTTAACTCAGACCCGGTTTATGTTGGGGATGAGTCCTACCCGATTCTGACCCGGCTGAGCGGCAGTGAGGGCGCCAGTTATCGGCCCTTTGTCGGCAGCAAGCGTGACAGGCCGAAAATGATCTATGTCGGCGCCAACGACGGCATGGTGCACGGCTTCATCGCCGGCGCAGGTGCGGGGGGTAACCTATGCGGCGCTTCCGGACTGGGACAGGAGGTCTTCGCCTACATCCCCGGCGCAGTGGTGGGCGAACTGCCGCACCTGGCCAAGCGCAATTATGCGCACCGCTTCTATGTCGATGGCCCGCTCTACGCTGGCGACGCCTACCTCAATCTGGGCGATGGCGACAAGTGGCGGACCATCCTCCTCGGCGGGCTGGGCAGTGGTGGGCGGGCGGTGTTCGCCCTGGACGTCACAGACCCCTGCGCCTTTGACGCCGGCAAGGTGTTGTGGGAATTCTCCAGCGCCCAAGATGCCGATCTCGGCTATACCCATGCGCGGCCGCTCACGGCCAAGCTCAACAACGGCCAATGGGCGGCCATCGTCGCCAACGGCTACAACAGTGTCAACGGGCATGCGGTCCTTTTCCTGCTGGACCTCAAGACGGGGGCGATCATCAAAAAGATCGACGCGGACGCCGGTGCGGGCAGCCTCGACAACGGTTTGATGACGCCCACCCTGTACGACGCCAATGGCGATGGCATCGTCGATTACATCTATGCCGGCGACAATCTGGGACGTTTGTGGAAATTCGACCTGAGCGGCACGAACCCCGCCGAGTGGAAAGTGGCCTACGGCGGCCAGCCCTTGTTCCGCACCGATGGTGAGCCGATCCAGGCAGCGCCGCGGCTGGGCGATCCGCCGCCTGGGGTGGACGGGGTGATGGTCTATCTCGGCAGCGGACGTCTGGTGACCGATGGCGATAAAACTGACAGCGCCGGGCGCGCCCTCTACGGTGTTTTGGACAATGGCACGGGAAACCTCAACCGCGCAAATCTGCAGCCACAGTCGGTGACATCCGAGGAGACGACGGCTGGCCGCACCATCCGTAAGGCCACACGCAACGCTGTCGACTATACGACCCGGCGAGGCTGGTATCTGCCGCTCTCCGCTGGGGAGCGGGTCATTACCCCGGCCCAGTTCGTCTTCGGTCGCATCCTCTTTACCAGCGTCAAACCATCGGACGACCCCTGCGGTCCAGGTGGAGAGAGCTGGGTCTACGAGCTCGACCCTGTGACCGGGGCCATGCCGGCCTCCAGCATCTTCGAGCTGACGGACGAACCGGTTGAGCTGGCTGCCCTGAAACTAAAGGGGCTCAGCAAATCAGCCATCTTCCTGCGTGATTATGGTGTCGGCAAAGGGGTGATGCTTTCGCAAGACATCACTGGCAGCATAGGCCCCGGCGTAGGTATAAGTGTACCGCGCCGGTTGGGCAGGGTGTCGTGGCGGGAGCTCACCGACTGAGCTTAGCGTGAAAGTCGCGCCAGCGACTTCTCGAAGCTCCCCTCTCCCTGTGGGAGAGGGGCTGGGGGTGAGGGAAACGGACATGGCTTTCATATTTCGGGGCGTCTTCTCAAAGTCATGTCCGTTAGCTTGCCTTACCAGCCGATGCAGGTGTATCAGTCTGGGAGTTTGCTGATGTGACGACCTGCTTGCCTATCGATTAACATGGTGCTCCAAGATTACCCGGGAGGCTTTTGTGAAGGCATCGTCGCAAGGTTTTACCCTCATCGAACTGCTGGTGGCCGTGGCCATCGTCGCCATCCTGGCCACCATCGCCGTGGCGTCTTACCAGGATCACACCCGCCGTAGTGCACGGGCTGAGGCCAAAGCGGTGTTGATGGAGGCGGCGGGGTTCATGGAGCGTTTCTATACCACCAACGGGCGCTACTCGACCGATGCGGCCGGTACCACGGCCCCTGCGCTGACCGGCCTGACGCAGGCGCCGAAGGAGGGGACGGCCCGTTACACCATCACGGTCTCCGCCATCACTGCCCAGAGCTATACCCTGCAAGCCGCGCCCACAGGGACTTTTACGGACCCCGAATGCGGTAACCTGACGCTCACCCATACAGGGGTCAAGGGTGTGTCGGGCGATGCGAATGGCAATGGGACTGCTGGGGATGCCGAAGACGTCCAGCAGTGTTGGAATCGTTGATTCGCCGGCCCCCGGCAGACCCCCTGACAGCAATGAGGCATTGCATCCGCTGCTGTTACCGGTCCTCGGCCGGTTGCGTGTAGATGACTTCCAGTCGGGTGAGGTTATCGCCCGCGAGCTTGGGGTTTCCCGCGCCAGTGTGCATGGTTTGCTGCGCGATGCCGCCTCTTACGGCGTGCGTGTGCAGACCGTCCCCGGCCGTGGTTACCGTCTGACCCGGCCTTTTGAGCCTCTCGACGAGGTGCGCCTGGCGGCGGGGCTGGCGCCGGTGGGGCTGCATGTCCTGTGCCAGCCCGAGGTCGATTCCACCAACGCGCGGCTGCTGGCCCTGGCCGCCGCCGGCGCGCCGCACGGGCTGCTGCTCGCCGCCGAGTGGCAGACGGCAGGGCGCGGCCGGCGCGGGCGGGACTGGCGGGGCATCCTCGGGGCGGGGCTCGCCTTTTCGCTCCTCTGGCGCTTCGAGCGGCCGGCTGCCGCGCTTTCGGGCCTCAGCCTGGCCGTGGGGGTGGCCCTCGTGCGGGCCATGCGGGCGATGGGGGCCGCGGGGGTGGGCCTCAAGTGGCCGAACGACGTGCTGGCGGGGGAGGACAAGCTGGCGGGCATCCTGATCGAGCTCACGGGCGACATGCTGGGGCCGGCGGCGGCCGTGATCGGCATAGGCATCAACGTGCGCGCGGGCGAGGCGCTCAGCGAGCGGGTGGGGGTGCCGGTGGCGGACCTGGAGGCGGCCTGCGGGCAGCGGTTGGACCGCAACGCGGTGCTCGTTGAGGTGGCCCGTGAACTGGCGGCCGTGTTGAACACCTTCGATCGGCAGGGCTTTGCGGCCTTCCGTTCGGAGTGGGAAAGCTTGCACGTCTGGCAGGGCCGGCCGGTGGCCATCCACGCGGCGGACGGCCGGGTGGTTTACGGACGGGCTGCGGGGGTGGACGCGCAGGGTGCCCTGCTGCTCGATACCGGGGCGTGGCTTACGCCCATCCTCTCCGGTGATGTCAGCCTGCGGCGGGCGGTTTGAGCGCGCGTGGCGCAGGTGTCGGCAGCGACCAGTGCGCTCAGGTGAGGGCTACAATGCCGTCTTGTGGCGCACTCTCCCACCAACCCTGGCTTGGACCAATATTGCCACGGATGGTCGATGCATCCCGATCATGGCCCCGATCGACCCACAGCCTGAAGCGTATCCGGGTAGGAGCGACGTAAGTCGCGACCCCACAGCGCCTGAAACCGAAGGTCGCGACTTACGTCGCTCCTACGGATGCAGCCCCCGTCCCGGCCAAC
>JAKADY010000067.1 GCA_021826065.1 Pseudomonadota bacterium | reverse complement strand
CTTCGGTCTTGTACGCCCGTCTGGCTGCGTTGCTCCTCCTTGCAGGGAGCCACCCTGCGGCGTCGTCGCGCCTTGCCAGCCGGTCGTACAAGCCCGCTTTCGGGCGCGTTCAACTGCGGTTTTTAGGTTGAAACCATGCGCTGCCCGCTGCTGATCGAAACCCTGCGCGAACCGGCGCGCCTGACCACCCTCACCCTCGCCGACTGGGACCTGCTGCTGCCGCAGGCGCGCGCGGCGGGGCTGCTGGCGCGGCTGGCGGTGCTGGCCGACGACCTCGCCATCACCCCGCAGCTACCCGCCGCCGTGCAGCCGCACCTCACCGCCGCCCGCACCCTGGCCGAGCGCCAGCGCCGCGCGGTGTTGTGGGAGGCGCGCAAGATCGACGCGGCCCTCGGACCCACCGGCATGCCGGTGCTGCTGCTCAAGGGGGCGGCCTATGTCCTGGGCGACCTGCCACCGGCGCGCGGCCGGCTGTTCAGCGACATCGACATCCTGGTGCCCAAGGCCGGCCTGGGACATGCCGAGGCCCAGCTCATGCTGCACGGCTGGCACGCCGCCCACCACGACGCCTACGACCAGCGCTACTACCGCCAGTGGATGCACGAGCTGCCGCCCATGACCCACCTGCGCCGCGGCTCCAGCCTAGACGTGCACCACAACCTGCTGCCCGAAACGGCGCGGCTCAGGACCTCGCCCGAGCGGGTCATCGCCGACTCGGCCCCCATCCCCGGCCACCGCTGCCTGCGCCTGCCTCGCCTGGAGGACCTCGTCCTGCACAGCGCCACCCACCGCTTCTGCGAGGGCGAGTGGGCGATGGGGCTACGCGACCTCGCCGACATCGACGCCCTGCTGCGCCTGGGCGCGACCCGGCCCGGCTGGTGGGCGGCCCTGCTCGCACGCGCCTGCGAACTCGACCTGACCTATCCCCTGGCCCTCGCCCTGCGCTACGCCCAGCGGCTGCTCGCCACCCCCGTGCCGGACGCGGTGGTAAGCGAACTCAAGCTGGACCGGCCGTCCCCGGCCGCCCCGAGGGTCGTAGGTCGGCAATCCCTTGCCGACACCCCAAACCAGCCGAAAACCAAGACTGACCTGCCCGGCCGGCTCGGCTGGCGCTGGCGCGACGCCCTCTTCCTGCGCGGCCTGGCCGCCGCCCATGCCGACTGCGCCCCGCCGCTCACCGGCCTGGCCACCTTTCTGCTCTACGTGCGCGCCCACTGGCTGCGCATGCCCCTGCACCTGCTCCTGCCCCACCTGCTGTACAAGGCGACGCGATCCGGGCATAGTCAGTAGGTCGGTCATCCCCTGCCGACAGGGTATCGCCGGAAACGTCCGGGATCTGTCGGTTTTTTTTACACTGGCGCCGCCCGCCCGACGGTGTTTGTTTATGAATCAATGAGTTATAAAAAGGGCACGATACTTGCTTATGTCTAGGCAGTCACGAACCCACAGGTGGTAGCATGGAACACGAACACGATCCGAAACACCCCGAGCAGTCGGTCGACACGACGCGCCGCCGCCTCGCCAAGGCGGGCCTGGCCGCCCCGGCCGTGCTCGGTGTGCTCGCCAGCCTGCCGGTACTGGGCGCCCCCCCTATGAATGCACGATCTCTGGCATCATCTCAGGCAATCTGTCCAGGCCCCAAGGCACACCGATTAAATGCGGCACACTAGGGAATTCCCCTGGCTATTGGAAAAACACCACCAATGAGTGGCCTTCAGTAAATCGCAACGCCCTATTTAACAGCGTCTTTGCCGATGCCTATTGCTATAAAATCAAGAATAAAAACACAACAGAGCTGGCGGCGGCCGGGGCATGCCCTACCGGCTATTCACCCAATCCCACCTTGCTTCAGGTCTTGCAGGCCGCCGGTGGCATGAGTGAACCACCTTATCCAGCATTGGGTCGTGCAGCGGTCGCCTCTTATCTGAATGCCATTAAATTCGCGCCCAATTACCCGCTCACGCCAGAACGGGTCGTGGCGATGTTCAATGCCGTCTACCAAGGCGGGACCTACAATGTCGCCCCTGGTGTGGATTGGGATGCAGATCAGGTTAAGGCTTACTTCGAAAGCCTCTACAATGGTTGATGATCCCTTCATCCGCCGCCATCGCGAGTCATACCGATCAGACGTGGGCTGGGCTTGTCGCTTCTGAAAAAAACGACGCCTGGGAGTGCCGGCTAAGGCCGCGGCACTCTCGCGCACGAATATTTTGTTTGCAGCCCGGCCGGCCTCAGTTCTGGTGATAGCCCACCACCACCTCCACCTCGTTCCTTGACCCCAGGATCACCGGCACGCGCTGGTGCAGGCTCTCCGGCTGGATGTCGAGGATGCGTTCGTAGCCGGTGGAGGCGGCCCCGCCGGCCTGCTCGACGATCATGGCCATGGGGTTGGCCTCGTACATCAGGCGCAGCTTGCCCGGTTTGCTAGGGTCCTTGGTGTCGCGCGGGTACATGAAGATGCCGCCGCGGGTCAGTATCCGGTGCACCTCGGCCACCATGCTCGCCACCCAGCGCATGTTGAAGTCCTTGCCGCGCGGGCCTTCCTTGCCGGCCAGGCACTCCTCGACATAGCGCTGCACGGGCGGCTCCCAGAAGCGGCGGTTGGAGGCGTTGATGGCGAACTCCTTGGTGTCGGCGGGGATGGTCATGTTGGGGTGGGTGAGGATGAACTCGCCCACCTCGCGGTCCAGGGTGAAGCCGTTCACCCCATGCCCCAGGGTCAGCACCAGCATGGTGGAGGAGCCGTATAGGGCGTAGCCGGCGCAGACCTGCTGCGTGCCCGGCTGCAGGAAGTCCTCGACGACTGCCGGGCGGTTGGGCCGCGGGGCGCGCAGGATGGAGAAGATGCTGCCCACCGAGATGTTGACGTCCACGTTGCTGGAGCCGTCCAGCGGGTCGAACAGCAGCAGGTACTTGCCGAGCGGGTACTTGTCAGGAATCGCGTAGGGCTCGTCCAGCTCCTCCGAGGCCATGCCGGCCAGGTGGCCCGCCCACTCGTTGGAGCGGATCATGATGTCGTTGGAGATCACGTCCAGCTTTTTCTGCACCTCGCCCTGCACGTTCTGGCTCTCCAGCGCGCCCATGATGCCCACCAGGGCGCCCTTGTTGACGGCGTTGGAGATGGCCTTGCAGGCGGTGACGATGTCGTTCAACAGCCCGGTGAAGTCGCCGGTCGCGCCCGGGATGCGGCGCTGCTCCTCGATGATGAACTGGGTCAGGGTGGTGCCGGTGTGCATGGGGACCTCGCGGGAATATTAGAAACTACTGAATTTTATCATCCCATCGAGGATATTTATTATCAACTCGGCAACATAATTCCGTCGCTCCGGCGCAGGCCGGAGCCCAGACAAGGCGCTGGATTCCGGCCTGCGCCGGAATGACGACCGTGCGGTATTTGACTGCCGGATCAATAACGCCACCTCCCACCGATCGGTGTGGACGGCCACCTGCGTCGGATTGAGTCCGTAAACTGCTGTAAATCGGGTGTGGAGGTAGCCACCGCTTCGAATCGGTAAATTGACGGTGTCGAATCGTTGATCAACGGATAGGAGGAAGCGATGGCTGGGATTGATGTTAGCGT
>JAKADY010000066.1 GCA_021826065.1 Pseudomonadota bacterium | reverse complement strand
GTTTCGTAACAGATTGCTGATGCAAGAGATTTTTGCCTCCGGTCATCCTCTCCCAGAGGGTGAACACGCTCCGCGCCCGCCTACGGTCTTGTACGCCCGTCTGGCTGCGTTGCTCCTCCTTGCAGGGGGCCACCCTGCGGCGTCGTCGCGCCTTGCCAGCCGGGCGTACAAGCCCGCTTTCGGGCGCGTTCAACTGCGGTTTTTAGGTTAAAATCGAACTTTCGTTCGACCACCAGGGAAGCCATCATGGACGACAACAAGGCCAAGGCGCTGAGCGCCGCGCTCTCGCAGATCGAAAAGCAGTTCGGCAAGGGCTCCATCATGCGCATGGGCGACGGCAGCGTAGCCGAAGACCTGCAGGTCATCTCCACCGGCTCGCTCGGGCTCGACCTCGCGCTGGGTGTGGGGGGGCTGCCACGTGGCCGCATCGTCGAGATCTACGGCCCCGAGTCCTCGGGCAAGACCACGCTGACGCTTCAGGTGGTGGCCGAGGCGCAGAAGCTGGGCGGTACCTGTGCCTTCATCGACGCCGAACATGCCCTCGACCCGGTCTATGCCCAGAAGCTGGGGGTGAATGTCTCCGAGCTCCTCATCTCCCAGCCCGACACCGGCGAGCAGGCCCTGGAGATCGCCGACATGCTGGTGCGCTCGGGGGCGGTCGATGTGATCGTGGTGGACTCGGTGGCGGCGCTCACCCCCAAGGCCGAGATCGAGGGCGAGATGGGGGACAGCCACGTGGGCCTGCAGGCGCGGTTGATGAGCCAGGCCCTGCGCAAGCTCACCGCCAACATCAAGCGCACCAACACCCTGGTCATCTTCATCAACCAGATCCGCATGAAGATCGGCGTCATGTTCGGCAACCCGGAGACCACCACCGGCGGCAATGCGCTCAAGTTCTACGCCTCGGTGCGGCTGGACATCCGCCGCATCGGCTCGATCAAGAAGGGCGAGGAGGTCATCGGCAGCGAGACCAAGGTCAAGGTGGTCAAGAACAAGGTCTCGCCCCCCTTCAAGGAGGCCATCTTCGACATCCTCTACGGCCAGGGCATCTCGCGCGAGGGCGAGATCATCGAGCTGGGCGTGGCGCACAAGCTGATCGACAAGTCCGGTGCCTGGTACGCCTACCAGGGCGAGAAGATCGGCCAGGGCAAGGACAATGCCCGCGAGTACCTGCGCGAGCACCCCGACATCGCCCGCGAGATCGAAGGGCTGATCCGCGAGCGGGTCGGGGTCCGGCTGCCGGGTGCCGCGGTGGCCATCGAAGAATAGGTGGAGCTGCGCGAGCGGGCCCTGCGGCTACTGGCCCGGCGCGAGCACAGCCGGACCGAGCTCGCCCGCAAACTCGCCGCGCATGGCGAGACGGAAGCCATCGCCGCCGTGCTGGACGCGCTGGAGCGCGAGGGCTTGTTGTCGGACGCCCGCTATGCCGAGGCCCTCGCCCACACCTACCAGGGCCGCCATGGCAGCCTGCGCCTGCAGCAGACCCTGCGCCGCCAGGGCGTCGAGGCCGACCTTACCGACACCGCCGTGCAGCGCGCGCGGGCGCAGGACCTGGAGGCCTGCCGCGCGCTATGGCAGAAGAAGTTCGGCACCCCGCCCGCCACCCTCAAGGACAAGGCCCGCCAGTATCGCTTCCTCATGGGCCGCGGCTTTCCCGCCGAGGTCGTCGCCCAGGTCGTCGGCGGCCCCGAGGAAGACTGAGCGCTCAAGGCCGCTGTAGGAGCGGCGAGAGCCGCGACGAACGTGGACGGACGGCTCCCTACAGCCGTGCCGCCACCACCTCAGCGATCTCCGCGTCAGTCAGCACGATCGGGTTGGTCTTCATGCTGCTGCCGCGGCTGTTGGCGACGACGCGCGGGATGTCCTCGCTGCGCACGCCGAAGGCGGACAGCCGCGGCAAGTCCAGCCGGCGAGTCCAATCCTCCAGTGTCGCGAGCAGGGCATCGATGGCCGCGTCATCGTCCAAGTCACGCCGGGTGAGCAGCCGTCCCGCCTCGGCGTATTTCCTGAGCGCCGCTGCACCGGGCGATCGCGCCCGCAGGGCCGCGATGTTGACGCGCGTGGCCGCGGCCACCAGGGTGCCGCAGACCACGCCGTGCGGGATGGGGAAAAAGGCCCCCAGCGGCGAGGCCAGCCCGTGCACCGAGCCCAGACCCACCTGGGCCAGGGTGATCCCGGAGACCAGCGCGGCATAGGCCATGCGCGCGCGGCACTCGGCGGCATCGGCCGTGCCCTCGTACCAGGGCAGGAGCCCATCGCGCGCTGCCTCCAGGCCGGAGACGGCGAGCGCGTCGGTCAGCGGGTTGGCCCGGCTCGACACGTATGATTCCAGTAGCTGGGTGAAGGCATCCATGCCATTGGCCGCCAGCACGGGGCGGGGGCAGCTCGCGAGCAGATCCGGGTCCACCACCGCATACTGCGCCACCAGTTGATCGTCGCGGAACGACTTCTTGAAACCCTGTGGCCCCTGCACAGACAGGACGGCGTTCTTGGTTGCCTCCGAGCCGGTCCCGGCGGTGGTCGGCACGGCAATGAAGGGCGTGGCCGGCCCCCGGTAGGGCAGCTCCGGGCCCACCCCCTCGAGGTGATCCATCACCGAGTTGCCGGGGATCAACAGACCGGCGATCGCCTTCGCCGCATCGAGGGCGCTGCCCCCACCGATGCCGACTACCACCGACCACGGCCGACCCCGCTCACGCGCCACCACCGCGTCGACGAATTGGGGCGAGGGCTCGCCCGTGACGTTCACCAAGGTCCACTCCACTGCGGCGGCCTCCAGCGCCGCCTGCAAATCCCGCCAATGTGGACTATTCTGAAATGAGCGAGCACCGGTCACGAGCAACGCCCGCCGACCATAGCCCTGGATCAGCTCGGGCAGCTTGGCCCTTGTGCCCGGGCCAAAGAGGATCCTGGGCAGGCGCGAGAGGCTGAAGGCTGGGATCACGGTTTGACTCCTTCTGGCTGCAGGCCCTCATCCTAGCCGGAATGCGGGCGCCAGTGCAGTCGACAGCCTGATGCTAAAAAGGTGTTGACATGTCCGGTGGGGTTCTCCATAATTTCGCTTCTCTCGGACGCGGGGTGGAGCAGTCTGGCAGCTCGTCGGGCTCATAACCCGAAGGTCACAGGTTCAAATCCTGTCCCCGCAACCAACGGTTCTTTAACAAGTTAACCAGCCTTTGAAGTGTGGGCGTGGGTTTTTGGGCGCGGGCCTGGTGTACGTGGACACTGGTTGAGGTGGAAGCGGATGCTAGGCTGGCGTGTGGAAGAGACCTTGAGTGCCCACATGGAGAGAAGTTGATTCTTGAGAGTGGGCGGCCTACTCTGGGTACGCGAGTGCCGGAGTGGGAAGCTTAAACAGGCATTGAACTGAAGAGTTTGATCCTGGCTCAGATTGAACGCTGGCGGCATGCTTTACACATGCAAGTCGAACGGCAGCGGTCCCTTCGGGGAGCCGGCGAGTGGCGAACGGGTGAGTAATGCATCGGAACGTACCGAGTACTGGGGGATAACCCAGCGAAAGTTGGGCTAATACCGCATACGTCCTGAGGGAGAAAGCGGGGGACCTGAAGAGGGCCTCGCGGTATTCGAGCGGCCGATGTCCGATTAGCTAGTTGGTGGGGTA
>JAKADY010000052.1 GCA_021826065.1 Pseudomonadota bacterium | reverse complement strand
CGACATAAGTCGCGACCCCACAGCGCCTGAAACCGAAGGTCGCGACTTACGTCGCTCCTACGGATGCAACCCCCGTCCCGGTCTACTCGCGACTGGTATTGCCACGGATGGTCGATGCACCCCGATCATGGCCCCGATCGACCCACTGCCTGAAGCGTATCCGGGTAGGAGCGACATAAGTCGCGACCCAACAGCGCCTGAAACCGAAGGTCGCGACTTACGTCGCTCCTACGGATGCAGCCCCCGTCCCGGCCTACGCGCGACTGGTATTGCCACGGATGGTCGATGCACCCCGATCATGGCCCCGATCGGCCCACAGCCTGAAGCGTATCCGGGTAGGAGCGACGCAAGTCGCGACCCAACAGCGCCTGAAACCGAAGGTCGCGACTTACGTCGCTCCTACGGATGCAGCCCCTGTCTCGGCCTACGCGCGACTGGTATTGCCACGGATGGTCGATGCACCCCGATCATGGCCCCGATCGATCCACTGCCTGAAGCGTATCCGGGTAGGAGCGACATAAGTCGCGACCCCACAGCGCCTGAAACCGAAGGTCGCGACTTACGTCGCTCCTACGGATGCAGCCCCCGTCCCGGCCAACTCGCGACTGGTATTGCCACGGATGGTCGATGCACCCCGATCATGGCCCCGATCGATCCACTGCCTGAAGCGTATCCGGGTAGGAGCGACATAAGTCGCGACCCAACAGCGCCCGCAACCGAAGGTCGCGACTTACGTCGCTCCTACGGATGCAGCCCCCGTCCCGGCCAACTCGCGACTGGGCTGGAGACTGAGGCTCGCGCCGCAAGGGGCGCAGGATTCGCTTTTGCCCAGCGCAAGCAGTCGTGCCTTCGCTGAATGGAGAGCCGGGTTGCATGCAGTCGCTGATCCTCGCTGTAGATGTCGGAAATACCCGGCTCAAATGGGGGCTGTGGCAGTCGGGGGTATGGCGCCGCAAGGGGTGGCTGCCGATCGGCGAGGCGGGCCGTCTGGCCGAGGTGGTCGTGCCGGCGCAACCCATGCACGCGGTGGTGAGTTGTGTCGCCGGGGAGGAGGTGCGGGCGGTGCTGGACGCTTGGCTGCAACGCCTGGGCTTGGCGGTGTTGTGGGTCGAGGCGCGGGCGGACGCCTTCGGGGTGCACAATCGCTATGACGAGCCGGCACAGCTCGGGGCCGACCGCTATGCCATGCTGGTGGCGGCGGTGCAGCTGGGTCTGGCCCCCTGTGTCATCGTGGGGGCGGGCACGGCGGTGACGGTGGACGCATTGGATGCGACGGGAACCTTCCTGGGTGGGCTGATCCTGCCCGGCCCGCAGCTCATGCGCCAGGCGCTGGGGAGCGGCACAGCGGGGGTGAGGGCGCTGACCGGGCGGGTGCAGGACTTTCCGCGCTCGACCGGCGATGCGGTCGAGACGGGGATCTGGCGCGCGCTCACCGGTGCGGTGGAGGACATGCGGGGGCGTCTGTCGCGTGCGACGGGGCGGCCGGTCGCGGTTGTGTTGACGGGCGGCGAGGGACCGGTGCTCGCGGCCCATGTCGCCGAGCCGCGGCGGGTGGTGGAGGATCTGGTGTTGGAGGGGTTGGCGTGCATCGGCAGGCTGGCGGGATGGCCCGAACGCTGACGCTGCTCTTGTTGCTGCTCAATGCGCTGACCCTGGCGGCAGGGTTGGCGCTGGAACACTGGCGGGCGCAGCCGCGGGCGATCATCGGCTACAACGCCGACAAGGTGCGCCTGCTCACCCGGCCGGAGCCTGCCGGCTTGCCCGGGTCGGTGACGAAAACTGCCGAGGCGGCGGCGCAACCTACCAAGGCAGAGCCGGCCCAGCCGGTCTGCCTGCAGGTGACCTTAAGCGGGATCGCCGCCTATGACGCCCTGCGCGCGGCGATGCGCGAGGTGGGTCTGGGGGCGCTCGACCTGCGTGCCGAGGCGCGCCTGGGCTGGTGGGTCTATTGGCCGCCGCAGGACGACCCGGTCAAGCAGGTCCAGGCCCTGGCCGCCATCAAGGCCGCGGGGGTCAAGGACTTCACCCCCATCCGCCAGGGGCCGATGGCCCGCGCCATCTCGCTGGGCATGTTCAAGAGCGAGGCCGATGCGCGCGCTCAACATACGGCGCTCGCGCGCAAGGGGCTCACGGAGCTGCGCTACGGGCCGCGGCCGGGGATACGCGTGATCTATCTGGACATCCCGGCCGAATTGAGCGGCCATACGGACGCCCTGCGCACCGCCGTGCCGTCCGAGGTCGAGTTGGAGACGCGCCCCTGTCCAGGTTGAGTCCTCCTGGGCTGCCGGCTGATGAAGAGGCCCTCATGGCTAGAGTTCCGACGCTCGTTCGCACCCGGCGCAGCCCCAGCCCCTGTGCCGTATCGACGTAGAGGGTGTGGCGCTGGGGGTCGAACACGGTGTCGAGGCTGCTGAGGTGGGACCACTTCTCCAGCCAGCGGTCCACCATCTCCAGCTGGCGTGGTGTGAGGCTGCCGTTGCCGAGCGGCGAGAGCAGCAGCGTGCGCAGATATTCCGCCTCGCAACTGGAGACCTGGGCGTCGTTGCGGTAGACCTTGAATTTGCTCGCCTGAAAGCCGTCGAACTCGGCGATGCGGTAGAGGTTGTGCTGGCGCAGCCACAGCCGTTCCTCCACCCGCTCGTAGCGGAAGTAGCGCCACTTGAAGATGTCGCCGAAGCCGCGCATCGCCCGCGCCGTGATCAGCGGCACCAGGGCCTGGATGCGGCTGCCGCCGGGATTGGCGACGAAATCCATCAGGAAGGCGTGATAGCCGCGGGTGACCTCCCAGTAGAAGGCATGGATGGCCGTCCACAGGCGCGACTCGATTGCCTTGGACATGCGCGGGTTGCGCAGGTACTGCTGGCACAGCGTGTACTGCATGTCGCGCGCCTGCTCGTCCAGGTGCATCAGCACGGCCAGCCGGTCCTTGGACATCGGCTGTTTGGCGTGGTTGAACTGGATCAGGCTCTGCACCACCTTTTCCTGGGCGGAGTAGATGTCGCCCACGGGCAGGTTGTCCATCCACCGCGACACGGTGGAAAGGTCGCTGAGCGGGTCTTCCGCGCCTTTTTTCCTCTTGAAGAACCCGAACATGCGTGTCGAGAGCCCTCGCGCTATACGGCCAGTTTGCTGTCCACCCAGGCGGCGACCGAGGCCAGCGCCGCCGGCAAGGCCTCGGGCCGGGTGCCGCCCGCTTGGGCCAGATCGGGACGGCCCCCTCCCTTGCCGCCGACCTGCTGGGCGACATAATTGACCAGTTCCCCCGCCTTGATGCGCTGCGTCAGGTCCGGCGTCACCGCGGCGATCAGGTTCACCTTGCCCTCCGCCTCGCTGGCCAGCAACAAAACACACGAGTGCAGGCGGTCACGCAGTTTATCGGCCAATTCGCGCAGGGCTTTAGGATCCGCCCCCTCGATGCGGGCGGCCAGCACCTTCACCCCGTGCACCTCCACCGCCTGTTCGGCCAGGTCCTCGCCCTGGGCGGCGGCGAGCTTCGCCTTGTAGCGGTCCAGTTCCTTCTCCAGGGCGCGCACCTGCTCCTGGATCTGTGCGAGCTTCGCCGTGATCTCCGAGGGCTGGGCCTTGAGGCGCTCGGCCACGGCGCGCAACGTGTCCTCCTGCGCTTGCAGCCAGGCCAGCGCCGCCGGGCCGCACACCGCCTCGATGCGGCGGATGCCGGCCGCCACCCCGCTCTCGGAGACGATCTTGAACAGGCCGATGTCGCCGGTGCGGCGCACATGGGTGCCGCCGCACAGTTCGGTGGAGAACTCACCCATGCCCACCACGCGCACCTCCTCGCCGTATTTCTCGCCGAACAGGGCCATGGCGCCGGCCTTGATGGCGGCGTCGTGTTTCATCAGCCGCGTCTCCACGCGATGGTTACGGCGGATCTCGGCGTTGACCAGGTCCTCGATGCGGCGCAGCTCCTCCGGTGTGACCGGCTGCGGGTGCGAGAAGTCGAAGCGCGTGCGCTCCGGGGTCACCAGCGAACCCTTTTGCGTCACATGTTTGCCCAGCACCACGCGCAGGGCCGCGTGCAGCAGGTGCGTGGCGGAGTGGTGATAGGCCGCCATCTGGCGCGCCTGCATGTCCACCCGCGCGTTCACGCTGTCGCCGATGGCGAGCCGGCCCGTAAGCAGCCGGCCCTTGTGGCCGAAGACCTCGGCCTGGATCTTCTGGGTGTCCTCGACGCGGAAGACGCCGTGTCCGCAGGCGAGCTCGCCCACGTCGCCGACCTGGCCGCCGGACTCGGCATAAAAGGGCGTGCGGTCGAGCACGACGATGGCCTCGTCGCCGGCGGTGATCTCATCGACCTGGCTGCCGCCCTTGTAAAGGGCCAGGATGCGGCCCTCCTGCTCCAGGGTGTCGTAGCCGACGAACTCAGTCGGCTCGCCCCTGAACTCCAGGCCCTTGCCCATGGTGAACTTGCTCGCCGCCCGTGCCCGCTCGCGCTGCTGCTGCATGGCCGCCTCGAAGCCGGCGAAGTCGACGTTGAAGCCGCACTCGCGGGCGATGTCGGCGGTCAGATCGAGCGGAAAGCCATAGGTGTCGTACAGCTTGAACACCGTCTCGCCGTCGAGCATGCGGTCCTCCGACTGCATGGCCGCCTCCAGCACGCTCATGCCGTGTTCCAGGGTCTCGGCGAAGCGTTCCTCCTCCTGCTTGAGGACGGCGGCCACGTTGTCCTGGGCGGCCGGAAGTTCGGGATAGGCATCGCCCATGACGCGCGCGAGGTCGGCCACCAGGCGGTGGAAGAAGGGTTGTTTCTGGCCCAGCTTGTAGCCGTGGCGGATGGCGCGGCGGATGATGCGGCGCAGGACGTAGCCACGCCCCTCGTTGCTGGGGATCACCCCGTCGACGATCAGGAAGGCGCAGGCGCGGATGTGGTCGGCGATGACCTTGAGCGAGTTGCTGCCGAGGTCCTGCGCCCCGGTCTCCCGCGCGGCGGCGGCGATCAGGTCGCGGAACAGGTCGATCTCGTAGTTCGAATGCACGCCCTGCATCACGGCGCTGATGCGCTCCAGACCCATGCCGGTGTCCACCGAGGGCTTGGGCAGCGGATGCAGCACCCCCGCCTCGTCGCGGTTGTATTGCATGAACACCACGTTCCAGATCTCGATGTAGCGGTCGCCGTCCGCTTCCGCTGAGCCGGGCGGGCCCCCCGCCACCTCGGGGCCATGGTCGTAGAAGATCTCGGTGCAGGGGCCGCAAGGGCCGGTGTCACCCATCTGCCAGAAGTTGTCCGAGTGGTATTTCGCCCCCTTGTTGTCGCCGATGCGGATCAGCCGCTCAGAGGGGATGCCGATGGCGTTGGCCCAGATGTCGTAGGCCTCGTCGTCGTCCTGATAGACCGTCACCCAGAGCCGCTCCGGGGGGATGCCGAGCACCCCGGTCAGGAACTCCCAGGCGTACTCGATGGCGTTGGCCTTGAAGTAGTCGCCGAAGCTGAAGTTGCCCAGCATCTCGAAGAAGGTATGGTGCCGCGCCGTGTAGCCCACGTTCTCCAGGTCGTTGTGCTTGCCGCCGGCGCGCACGCAACGCTGCGCAGAGGCGGCGCGCACGTAGGGACGGGTCTCGCGGCCGAGGAAGACGTCCTTGAACTGCACCATGCCGGCGTTGGTGAACAACAGGGTGGGGTCGTTGGCCGGCACCAGCGGGCTGGAGGGGACGATGGTGTGTCCCTTGGAGGCAAAGTAGTCCAGAAACTGGCGACGGATCTCGCTGCTTTTCATGAGTGTCGGGAGGGATTCAACAAGCCATCGCGCATTGTAGCCCGATGCCCACACGGTTGTGGCGAAAGCGCGCACGCGGCCACAGTCCCGACGGCGCCGATATCCCTATGCACAACAAGGCCATAAACCGCGGGAAGCAGTTGAAAAATCGGGTGAAATCCGTATATTAGCTGTTCCTAATATTTTTCCGAGGAGAGGATCATGTACGGCATGTACAACTTCAAGGAGGTCGGTGTCGATTTTCTCGACGGCCACAACAAGGACAGCATCCACCTCATCGACGTGCGCACCGATGCCGAAGTGGCACGCGGCATCATCGACGGCGCCATCCACATCCCCCTGCACCTGCTGCCGCTGCGCGCCGACGAGGTGCCCGAGGACAAGCCGGTGGTGATCTACTGCAACTCCGGCGCGCGTTCCGCCCAGGCCTGCGCCTTCATGGCCGCCAAGGGCTACCGCAACATGCACAACCTGGCCGGGGGTATCCAGGCCTGGGCGCGCTCGGGTCGTCCGATCGCGCTGCCCCGAGCCACGGCCTGAGATTGCGCGCTCGTGCCGGCCTCCCGGCGCCGGCACCGCCATCCATTCCCCCTCCGGTCCTCCGGGTTGCAAAGCCGGGGCAACTGGTTTAATGTTGCCGAGCTTTTTTCCGCACTTCCCAATTCGTTGAAGGAGAGCCCGAATGGAATTCAACCGAGACCTCGACGCACGCGGCCTGAACTGCCCCCTGCCCATCCTGCGCACCAAGAAGACCTTGAACGAGATGGCCTCCGGCGAGATCCTGCGCGTGGTCGCCACAGATCCGGGCTCGGTCAAGGACTTCGCCGCCTTCGCCAAGCAGACCGGCAACGAGCTGCTGTCCTCCTCCGAGGCCGGTGGCGAGTTCACCTTCTACATCAAGAAAAAATAATCTACGACCCAGGGCCGGCCCCTGGGCGCGGCCCATCAACCCGAAAACGCAACCCGATAGCGAGGTGGTGTGATGGACGAGAAAAAGCTGGCGATCATTGCAACCAAGGGGACCCTCGACTGGGCCTACCCTCCCTTCATCCTGGCCTCGACGGCCGCTGCCCTGGGCTATGAGACCCAGATCTTCTTCACCTTCTACGGGCTGCAACTGCTCAAGAAGGACGTGAGCGACCTCAAGGTCAGCCCCCTGGGCAACCCCGGCATGCCCATGAAGATGCCGTTCGGCCCGAAGTGGTTCCGCGACATCAACTGGAACATCCCCAATGCCATCCAGGCCATCGTCCCCGGCTTCGAGTCGCTGGCCACCACGCTGATGAAGCAGACCATCAAGAACAACGGCGTGGCCACCATCCCCGAGCTGAGGAGTCTGTGCCAGGAGGCGGACGTCAAGTTCATCGCCTGCCAGATGACGGTGGAGCTGTTCGGCTTCAGCCACGACGACTTCATCCCCGGCATCGAATTCGGTGGCGCCGCCACCTTCTTCGAGTTCGCCGGCGAGACGGACATCTGTCTCTTCATCTGAGACTGGAATACCGAAAACAAGGCCCGCCTGACGGGCCTTGTTCATGTCTGTCTCTATCGGGCGCAAGACTATCAGGCTCCATAGCGTGTTTCGCTGCGGCCCTTTCTCCTTGTTGACGGGACAGAGGTTCCGCTACTATGTGCCCGCGCCTGTCATGGCGCCGTCATTTTTTCCACTCTGGAGGACAAGCATGAGACTGAAGCGACACGTCCTGGCCCTTGCACTGACTGGTCTGACAACCCCCGCGCTCGTCTGGGCGACCAATGGGATGAACATGGAGGGCTACGGCCCCATCGCCACCGGCATGGGCGGCGCCTCCTTCGCCTACGACAACGGCACCGCCGCGGTGATGAACAACCCGGCCACCCTGGGGCTGATGGGCAAGGGCAGCCGGCTGGACGTGGCGCTGGGTTTCCTGGGGCCGGATGTGACCAGTACCCACCTCGCCCCCATGGGTATGCCCTCGATCGGTTCTGGCGGTGACGCTTACTATATGCCCGCAATCGGTTACGTGCGCAGCGACGGCAAACTGACCTATGGTTTCGGCCTGTTCGCGCAAGGCGGCATGGGTACCGAGTACAACACCAGCATGGACGGCCGCCCCGAGCGTTCGGAACTGGGGGTTGGGCGTTTCATCCTGCCCTTGGCCTACAATGTCAACGACGCCCTGACCATCGGCGGCAGCCTGGATTTCGTCTGGGCCATGCTGGACATGAAGATGGTGATGCCCATCGGCATGATGGCCAGCCTGATCACGAACCCGGGGAGCGGGACGCTGGCCGGCGCGCTTGCCGGCATGGCAGGCTCGGGTTATGACGCGGCACGGCTCGAATTCAGTGACGGCAGCGACTTTACAGGCAAGGCCAAAGGCACAGGGTTTGCCGGGAAGGTCGGCCTGACCTACAAGGTCAATCCGATGTTGACCATCGGTGCCGTCTACCACGCAGAGACCAGCCTAGGTGACCTCAAGACGGGATCGACCGGGGCCTCGATGATCGTCTCCGATCTCAATGGCCCCAATCCGACCCAGACAGTGCCGGGCAAGATCACGGTCAAGGACTTCCAGTGGCCGGAGACTTACGGCATCGGCATTGCCGTGCAGGCGACCCCGAGGCTGATGATCGCCGCCGATTACAAGCGGCTGAATTGGAAGGACGTGATGAAGAACTTCACCATGACTTACTCGGCCATGGGTGATACGGTGGAGTTTGCCTTGCCGCAGAATTGGGATGACCAGGATATCTTCCAGATCGGGGTCTCCTACAAGGCGACCGACGCCCTGACCCTCCGCGCGGGGGCCAACCTGGCCAGCAACCCGATCCCCGATGCGACCATGCACTACCTATTCCCGGCCATCGTGGAGAATCATTACACCGCGGGTTTCGGTTACGACTTCAGCAAGAACTCCGGGCTCAACTTCTCGCTGACCTATGCCCCCGAGGTCAAGCAGACCAATAGCAACCTTAGTTATCGCGTCGAGCACAGCCAGACCAACTGGCAGCTCATGTACAGCCACCGCTTCTGATACGGGGCGCGGTGTAGAATCACGGGGCTGGGCGACCAGCCCCGTATCATTTCCTGGAGGAGTCATCGATGCGCAAGTTCCTGGTTGCCGTGTTGCTCCTGTGCTTGAGCCCCTGGGTCTGGGCCGTCTCCCCCTACATCTATGGCGACCGCGTGCCCGGCGGCGACCTCGGCGCGGTGATGACGGCGGTGGAATCCAAGCTCACCCGCGCCGGTTTCCAGCTCGCCGGCAAGTACACGCCGCAGGGACTGCCTGGTTATGGCGTCATCGTCGTGACCGACCGCGATCTACTCAAGGACATCCAGCATCTGGGCGGCGCGACCATCGTCGGCGCCGGCATCCGCGTGGGGGTCAAGAGCGACGGAACGGTCTCGTACATCAATCCGGACTACTGGTACCGGGCCTATTTCCGCAAACAGTTCCGCCTGGCCGAGAAGAACGTGGCGGCGGTGCAGCAGCGGCTCGCCCGTGCCTTAGGACGCGGCAAGCCCTTCGGCGGCGAGGTGGCGGCCAAGGACCTGCCGGACTATCAGTACATGTTCGGCATGGAGGGGTTCGAGTCGGACAAGAACCTGCTCATGGAGCACCTGGAGTTCGAGGATGCGGTGCGCACCATACAAGAGAACCTTGCCAAGGGGGTGGGACGTACGGCCAAGGTCTACGAGGTGATCATCCCCGAGCGGAAGATCGCCGTTTTCGGTGTGGCGCTGAACGATCCCAAGGAGGGTGAGGGCTGGTGGGTCAAGGTGATCGGGCCGGACAACATCGCCGCGCTGCCCTACGAGATCTACGTGGTCAACAACCGCGCTAATCACCTGTTCGCCCGCTACCGCATCGCCCTGGGCTGGCCGGCGGTGGGCATGGGCACCTTCATGCGCATTGTCGAGGCGCCGGGCATCATCCGCGACACGCTCAAAGCGGTGGCAGGCGAGGGCGGGGCGCCGGCAGAACGGTAGAATGCCGCTTGCGGTGTGCGCGGCCGCGGCGTGATCACGGCCGGCCCTGCCCGCGAGAGGCTCCCTGTCCTTGTAGCCTGCCCGGGGTAGGAGCGACGAGAGTCGCGACCCCGGCCGCCCGGGGTAGGAGCGACAAAAACGAGCCGGAGGCGAAGCTTCAGCGAAGCTAAAGTCGCGACCTACGGTTGCAGGCATTGGTGGGTCGCGACTTTCGTCGCTCCTACGGCAGCGTCCGGCCCTTGCGCAAGGCCCGCAGCAGGAAACGGGCGGGGTCGAGGGCATCGGCGAGATCGGTCTCCAGCGGCAGCGGCTCGCCCTCGAGCCGGCTCGCCAGCAGCTCGGCGGCGAGCCAGGCCCAGGTGAGGCCGCGTGAGGCCAGCCCGGTCAGGGCAAAGGCCCCCGGCAGGCGCGGGACGTCGGCGAGCCGCATCTCACGGTCCTCCGGAGGCGCGGCCGGCAGCGCCCCGACCACTGGCAGACGGTCCGGCGCGACGCTGCGGAAGCCGACCCGGCCGTCCAGGGCGTCCGGTGAGAAGGGCGCCTCGGCGCCGGGCAGCATCTGCCCGAGGCGCGCGAGGTTGCCGGCATGGCTCTCGCGGCGCGGCTGCGGGTCGTCGTCGAAATCGTAGCTCGCCCCCACGCAGGCCAGACCGTCCAGGGGCGGCGTGAGATAACCTTCCCGGCAGAGGGCAAGCCGCAGCTCGGGCAGCTGCGCGGCGGGCAGGTGGCTCACCTGGCCGCGCACCCGTCTGAGCGGCAGCGGCGGGGCCGGCGATGGCCAGACCGTGCCGGTGCCTGTGGCGAGGATCAGGACCGGCGCGGCGGCGAGGCCCCCACCGTTGGCGTCCAGCGCCTGCCACAGGCCGCCCTGGTGCCGCAGTGACGCCACCTCGACCCCGTAGCGGGCTTGTAGCGCATCGCCACAGCGCGCGAGCATGCGCGCGCAGACGCTGGGCGGCTGCGCCCAACCGCCAGCGGGGAAGAACCAGCCGCCCTGCGCCACCGGCCAGTCCACCAGATCGGCGGCCTCCAGGCGGCTGAGCCAGCGCACATAGTCCGCGGGATAGGCCTGCAGGCGCACGGCATCGGCCTGCGAGGCCTCATGCTGTGGGTTGCGCGCGAGCTGCAGCACGCCGCAGGGGGCCCAGCGCGGCGGCGGGTCGAACGCCGACCAGGCACGCAGGCTGGCGAGATAGGCGACACGGGTGAAGCGCGAGGCGATGTTGTCGTCACGCGAGACGAGCGGGCGCACGATGCCGGCGAGATTACCGGAGGCCTCGGCGGCCGGCGTGGCGTGGCGCTCGAGCAGGGTGAGCCGCCAGCCGCGTGCGGCGAGCCGCTCGCAGAGGGCGGCGCCGGCCAGCCCGGCGCCGACGACCAGGGCGTGGCGTTCGGGGGGCGGGGGCGTGGGGGCGGCGGGGCTGGATCGGGCCAGGGTGCCCGCCAGCATCTCGCGCTTGCGCCCGAAGCCCGGCCGCCTCTCGCACTGGAAGCCGGCCTCGTCGAGGGCGGCGCGCACGGCGCCGGCCACGCACCAGGTCGCCAGGGTGGCGCCGGGGGCGGCGAGCCGAGCGAGTCGGCGGAAAAGCCCGGCCGACCAGAGTCCGGGGTTCTTTTTCGGGTCGAAGCCGTCGAGGTAGAGGGCATCCGCCGTGAGCGTGAGCTTGGGCAGCAGCGCCTCGGCATCGCCGAAGGCCAGGGTGAGGGTGAGGCGGCCGCCGGCGAATTCGAGCCGGTGCAGGCCGGGGGTGAGCACAGGCCAGCGCGCGCGCAGCGCCTGTGAGAGGGCGGCGAACTGTGGCCAGCGGGCGTGCAGTTGCGCGAGGTCGGCGGCCGTGAAGGGGTGGGCCTCCACCGCGACGTAGTGCAGCCGCGTGCAGGCGGCGGGGTCATCCTGCCAGGCCGCCCAGGTGGCGAGGAAGTTGAGTCCGGTGCCGAAGCCCAGCTCGAGGATCACGAAGCGTTCGCGCCCGCGCCAGCGCCCGGGCAGCCCGTTGCCGTGTAGGAAGACGTGCTCGGCCTGGCCGGGCCCGCCGTCGGCCGAGTGGTAGACGTCGCCGTAATCAGGGGCGAAGGGGGTGCCATCCTCGGTGTAGGCCAGGCGGGCGGGGGTCAGGGGCATCTGGGTCGGTGAGGGGTGAGGCGAGAGGGGGAGGTGTGATTAGCGTGAAAGTCGCGCAGCGGCTCACGACGCTCCCCTGCCCCGCAGGCGGGAGAGCGGCTCACGGCGCTCCCCTCTCCCGCAGGCGGGAGAGGGGTAGGGGGTGAGGGAAACGGGCATGACTTTCATGCACAGGGGTGTCTCCTCAAAGCCATGCCCGTTAGGATGACAGCGGGATCAGGCGGGGGAGAAAGACGATGAGGCCGATCACGGCGGCACCGCAGGCGGCGAGCAGCACCCCGCCGGCGGCGAGGTCCTTGGCCTGGCCGATCATGGGATCGCGTTCGCGGCTCACCCGGTTGGCGAGGGTCTCCACGGCGCTGTTGATGGCCTCCATGCCCAGCACCCAGAAGATGCACAGCACCAGCAGGGCCCACTCGACAGCGCTGACCCGGAAATGCCAGCCGGCGCCCAGCACCAGGGCGGCCACGGCCAGCTCGACACGGAAATTACGCTGGCGGGCGGCCATGCCCAGCCCGCGGGCGGCGTAGGCGAAGCCGGCGAGGAAGGCGGCCAGCCCCTCGGCGACCCTCATCCCTGCCGTTGGTAGGTGCCGACCAGCTCGGCGCGGGCCAGGATGTGGCCCTGCATGGCCTGCTCCAGCGCGGCCTTGGTGGGCTGATGCAGGTCCGGCAGGCGGCAGTCGAGGGCGTAGAGGGTGTGGAAGTAGCGGTGCCGGCCCTTGGGCGGGCAGGGGCCGCCATAGCCGGTGCGGCCCCAATCGTTCTTGCCTTCCAGGGTGCCGGCCGGCAGTTGGGTCACCGCCTCGGCGAGCCCCGGGCAATCGGCCGGCAGGTTGTAGAGCACCCAGTGCACCCAGATGCGCTTGGGTGCATCGGGGCTGGGCACGTCGGGGTCGTGCACGATCAGGGCGAGCGATTGCGTGCCGGCTGGCGCCCCGCTGAAGACGAGCGGCGGTGAGATGTCGCGGCCCTCGCAGGTGTAGACGCGGGGGATGCTGTCCATGTGGGTGAAGGCGGGGGAGGTGATCTGCATGACTGGCTCCTAGGGGATGAGGACGGCGGCGCCGGTGAGCCGACCCGCCCGCAGACGGGCGAGGGCCTCATTGGCCGCCGTGAGGGGGAAGGTCTCGAAGTGGGTGTGGACCGGCACCCTGGGGGCGAGGGCGAGGAAGTCGGCGCCATCTCTGCGGGTCAGGTTGGCGACCGAACGGACCTGGCGTTCCCCCCAGAGCAGGGCATAGGGGAAGGCGGGGATGTCGCTCATGTGGATGCCGCCGCAGACCACCGTGCCGCCCTTGCGCACGCGCCGCAGGGCCTCTGGCACCAGGGCGCCGACCGGGGCGAAGATGATCGCGGCATCGAGCGGCTCGGGCGGGGCCTGGCCGGAGTCCCCCGCCCAGACCGCCCCCAGTTCCAGGGCGAAACGCTGGGCGTCGGTGTCCCCTGGGCGCGTGAAGGCATAGACCCGGCGGCCCTGCCAGCGGGCGACCTGGGCGACGATGTGCGCCGCCGCGCCAAAGCCGTAGAGGCCCAGGTGCAACGCATCGCCGGCCAGACCCAAGGCACGGTAGCCGACCAGGCCGGCGCACAGCAGGGGGGCGATCGCCGCATCGTCTTCGCCTTGCGGCAGGGGAAAACAGTAGCGGGCGTCAGCCAGGACAAAGTCGGCATAACCGCCATCCACCTGATAGCCGTGGAAGCGGGCGTGGTCGCAGAGATTCTCACGGCCGGCAAGGCAATGGGGGCAGACGCCGCAAGTCCAGGCCAGCCAGGGCACGCCCGCCCGTTGCCCCGGCGCGAGGCCGCTTACACCGCTGCCGAGGGCGGCGACACGACCGACAATCTCGTGGCCGGGGACGATGGGAAGAGGAATTTCGGGCAGCTCACCGTCGACGACGTGCAGGTCGGTGCGGCAGACGCCGCAGGCGCCGACTCGTACTAAAACCTGACCCGGCCCGGGCTGCGGCAGCGCGCGCTCGACCAGGCGCAGGGCTTGGCCCGGCGCGTCGAGCTGCATAACGCGGTAGGTCGCCGGCAGGGGGTTCATGTCGCCGTGTCCTCCGGGTTGAAGACACGCTCGAGGGCGGCCGCATCGAGGACGTATTCCTGGTTGCAGATCTCGTCCTGGATGCGGATGACGCCGTGCTCGCGCAGGATGGCCTCGCACTCGCGGCGCCCCAGGCCGCGCAGCATCTGATGAACCTTGGCCCAGTCGCGCGGACAGTGGTAGCGCACCGGTCTGGGGTCAAAGACGCGGATGTCCTCCTCGGGGAAGAGGCGGGTGAGCAGTTTGATGGTCGGCAGGGTGGTGAGCTCCCCGGCCCGCAGGGTATGCGCGAGGTGGGTCACACGGTTCCAGCCGTCCGCATCCTGGCGGTCGGCGTCGGGCAGCTTCTGCAGAAACAGTCCGGCGGCCACCTCGGCCGTGGCAGCCAGGGCGAGACGCGCCGGCTGTTGCTCCGAGCGTTCGAGATAGTGCTCGAAGATCGCGGCGATGGAGCTGCCGTCGAGCGGCACCAGGCTTTGATAGGGATGGCGCAGCCCGGCGACGTCCAGCGTGAGCACGAGCTGGCCGTGGCCGAGCAGTTCCGGCACCGGCGCCGGCTCGACGATGGGGGCGCAACGGGCCATGCCCTTGATGTTGAGCTCACGGTCACAGTCGAGGACCAGCAGGGAGACCGGCCCCTCGCCCTTGAGCTGGAAGGTCATGCGGCCCGGCTGCTTAAGGTTGGCGGCGATCAGCACGGTGACCGCCGCCATCTCCCCCAGCAGGCCACGCACGGCGGGCGGGTAGTCGCGGCCGGCCTGCAGCTGGCGCCAGCTGTCATTGAGCTGCACGAAGGCGCCGCGGATGCCGAGGTGCTCGAACAGAAAGGGGCGGCAGTAATCGTGGACGGTGGCTTCGGTCAAGGTGTGCGCTCCGGGGTCTACAAGCCAATTCTAGCCGGGCTTATCATGCGCGTCGTGTCGTCGAGGAGGGCGCGGGGTGAAACTGCTGACCTGGAACATCCAGTGGGGCCGCGGCATGGACGGGCGGGTGGACTTGGCCCGCATCGCTGCGGAGATCAAGGCCATGGGCGAGTTCGACGTGATCTGCCTGCAGGAGGTGGCGGTGAATTTCGCGGGCCTGCCCGGCAGTCGCGGCGAGGACGGCGTGGAGGAACTCGCGCGCGGGCTGCCCGGCTACACCCCGATCTATGCCCCCGCCACCGACCTGCCGGACGGGCGCGGGGGGCGCAAGCTGTTCGGCAACGCACTCTTCTCCCGCCTGCCGGTGGGACAGGTCTGGCGTCATCTGCTGCCCTGGCCGGTGGACCCGGCCGTGCCGAGCATGCAGCGGGTGTTGCTGGAGGCGGTGGTCGCGGCCCCGTTCGGCTGGCTCAGGGTGCTGACCACCCATCTGGAGTATTACTCGCGCTGCCAGCGCGAGGCCCAGATCGATGCCATCCGCCGCCTGCATACCGAGGCTTGCGCGCATGCGCGCAGCCCTCGCCTGGGCGAGGGCGAGGAGGGGGGCAGTTTCGAGGTGCTGCCGCGCCCGGCCTCGGCCGTGCTGTGCGGCGACATGAACTTTCCGGCCTGGGCGTCGGAGCGCGCGCGCCTCTCCGCCCCCTTCGAAGACGGCACGCCCGCCTTCCGCGACGCCTGGGAGGTGCTGCACGGGACTCAACCGCACGCCCCCACCGTGGGCATCCACCCGGTGGACTTCGTCGACCGCCCGGAGTGCTATGACTTCTGGTTCCTCACCAAGGACCTCGCCCCGCGGCTCAAGGCGCATGGGGTCAATGCGCAGACCGAGGCGTCGGACCACCAGCCGGTGTGGATCGAGCTCACCTGAGACAGGTTGTAATCCCGCCCGTCGCGTACTGACATGTCACACATCTATACCCTGCCAAACCTGCTCACGGCCTCTCGGCTGGTCATTGCGCCGGTGGTGGTGTGGCACATCGTCCAGGCGGACGTCTGGGGGGCGTTCGCCTGGTTCGCGCTGGCAGCCCTCACCGACCTGCTCGATGGGAATCTGGCCCGTTGGCTCGACCAGAAGAGCGTCCTGGGGGCCTGGCTCGACCCCATCGCCGACAAGGTGATGTTGCTGTCCACCCTGCTCGCCCTGGCCTGGGCGGATGCCGTGCCGAACTGGCTGGCGGCGGTGGTCCTCACCCGCGATGCGGTGATCCTGAGCGGCGCGGGTGCCTACAGGTGGCTCACCGGCCGTCTGGAGGTCGCCCCCACCCTCTCGGGCAAGGCCGCCACATTCGCCGAGTTCGTCCTGGTCAGCCTCATCCTGGCCGACCTCGCCCTGGGGCCGGGATTGATCCGCTGGCTGGACCCCCTGATCGCGCTCACGGCGCTGCTGGTGGTGTTCTCAGGGCTGCACTACGTCCTGCTCTGGGCGCTCAAGACGCGCGACTACCTGCGCACCCGCCAGGCCTCATAGGCGGAAGCGGGCCACGCCTTCCTGCAGCTGGCTTGCGACCGTCTGCAGGTCCTCGCCCACCCCCCTGACCGCCTCGACCTGTTGCGCGGCGGAGCGCGCGACCTGGCTGATGGCATCGATGCGCTCGCCGATCTGCACGGCGGCCTGACTCTGAATCTGGGCATTGGCGGCGAGCTGGTCGGTCATGGCGGTAATCCGGCTGATTGCCCCGGCGATCTCGGCCAGCGCCATGGCGGTGTTTTCCATGTGCTCGACCCCGCCCTGGGAGCGGCTCTCTGCGTCCTGGATGACGCCAACGGCCTCGCGCGAGGCCTGCTGCACCTTGCCGATGATGCGCTCGATGTCGCCCGTCGCGCTCTGGGTGCGGCCGGCCAGGGTGCGCACCTCATCCGCCACCACGGCGAAGCCCCTGCCCTGCTCGCCGGCGCGAGCCGCCTCGATGGCGGCGTTCAGCGCCAGCAGATTGGTCTGCTCGGCGATCTCGCGGATCAGGCCGAGGACGCGGCTGACCTCGCGGCTGTCGTTGTCGAGCCGCTGGATGACCTGCACGGCGCCCTTGAGCTGCTCGTTCATGGCCTCTATGGCGCCCAGCGCCTCGGTGGCGGTCAGCGCTCCATCGCGCGCCTGGCCGTCGGCTGCCTTGGCGGCGGTGGCGGCCTCCTGGATCTTTTGCGCGACCGTCTGCACGCTGGCGGCCATCTGATGCATCGCCCCGGCCAGTTCTTCGGTGTCCCTGAGCTGCCGCTGGGCACCGTCCAGGGAGCGGGCGGCGGAGTCGACCAGGCTTTGGGTCGCTTGGCCAAGCCGGTCGGTCGTGCCGTGCACCTGGCCCAGGAGTCCGGCGAAACGCTCCAGCATGGCGTTGAAGGCCGCGGCGGCGTGGCCGATCTCGTCGTGTGAAAGCACGGGGGCGCGCAGGCTAAGGTCGGATTCGCGCTCCACGCGCGCCATGGTCTCGGCCAGCCTGCGGATGGGGCGAGAGACGATGCGCAGCATCAGCCAGATCATCAGACCGAAACCCAGGCTGAACAGGCCGATGTGGATGCCGGCGCTGGTGAGACCACTGGCGCGGATGTTGGCATCGACCGGAGCCAGGTCGTAGGTGATGCGCACCGCCCCCATCACCGTGTCCTTGGGCACGCTGTGGCAGCCCATGCAGTTGACGCCGCGGGTGTGTTCCGTGGCGCGATAGGGACGCACGAGGGTCAGGCGGCGGCCTTGTGGGGTGTCCCGTATCACCTGGATCTCCTCGCCGGCCAGGGCCCGGCGGTCGAATTCGTCGATGGCGGCCTCCTCGGCGTGTCCGGGGCCGTATTGCTGACTCACGGCGGGACCGCGGATGACACGCGCCTCGACGATGTTCTCCCGGGCGAGATAGGCCTGTCGCAGTTCACCGCGCTGGTCCATGCCGCCGGTGAGCATCAGTTTGTTGAGGCTGTCGAAGTAGTTGTCGGCCAGGGTGGCGGTCTCTGTTTTGACGAAATCCTCCGCCTGCCGTTTGAGTGTCTGCTGCGAGTGGTACAGGCTCAAACCCAGCTCGATCACGAAGACGACGGCCGCCACGATCAGGACCTTGGCCGCCACGCGTTGAGAGAAGGCGCTGAATAGCTTGGTCATGTTGCCCCGTCCTCATGCGGTAAGACAACGACAATAACGGCCACGTCGGGCCTCGACTTTAGCCATACTGCAATAATCCTAAAAACCGCAGTTGACCGCTCTTATGGCTTCGTAACAGCTCGATGATGCAAGAGATTCTGCCTCCG
>JAKADY010000051.1 GCA_021826065.1 Pseudomonadota bacterium | reverse complement strand
CGAGTTGGTCTGAAGGGCCTAGCCCGACTCCCCCAGGCGGTGTGGATCTATCCATATCCCGAGCCGTTGATGGTTGAGGCAATCGATCGTTGCCGCGAGTAGCCCTCAGGGTGCGAGTCGATGGGCGTCGCCGCACATTTCCTCGTGCCGCCGCTGCCGCCATTGCACCAGCAAACTGCCTCGCTCCAGTGTCACCACCTGTTCGCCCGCGCACCTCGCCGCCCGCATCCGGGCGGCCACCGCCGCCAGGCTCCGCTCGGGTAGGCCGGGCAGCCAGTTCACCCCCGGCCGGCCCACACCGGCGACCCATTTTGCCGAGGGGTCTTAGCAATCGGTATTTTTACTGATTCATGGACTTACACCGCGAAAGTCGGCGTAAGCACGCCACCGCTACATTTTGACATCCGGCCGACACCCGGCGTCGGGCGTAAGACCCGCGCCGGCGGCCCCAGGCCACTTTCAAAATTTTGCAATACGAGCGCGCATCGGCGCCCGTCTGGGCTATACTCACGCCGCCGCACGTGACTGTCTGCGTGCGGCCGCGCAGGGATGGGGCAGACAGCAGGCCAACGCTTTTGGAGGGGCACATAATGCAGCTGACCGAGAAGCATCGTGAGTATTGGCGCAGAAATCTCCGCTTGACCGGGGTCCTGCTCGCCATCTGGTTCGTCGCCACCTATGTGGTGAGCTATTTCGCCCGTGAACTCAACGAGATCGTGATCCTCGGCTTCCCGCTCGGTTTCTACATGGGGGCGCAGGGGGCGCTGATCATCTATGTCGTCATCATTTGGTACTACGCCCACAGCATGAACAAGCTGGATCGCGAATACGGCGTGCACGAGGGGGAGGACTGAGATGGCTGCGCAGACCCAGGCCCAGTTCTATGCCGCGCTGAAGAAGTACTACAGCTTCTACACCGGCGGCTTCATCGCCTTCGTCATCGTCCTGGCCATCCTCGAGCAACTGGGGCTCCCGCCCGTTTGGATCGGCTACATCTTCCTCGCCGCCACCATCGCGCTGTATGCCGGCATCGGCATCATGTCCAAGACCGCCGATGTGGCCGAGTACTACGTCGCCGGGCGGCGTGTGCCGGCGGTGTTCAACGGCATGGCCACCGGCGCCGACTGGATGAGCGCGGCCTCCTTCATCGGTATGGCCGGCACCCTCTACGCCACGGGCTATGACGGGCTGGCCTTCGTCATGGGCTGGACCGGCGGCTACGTCCTGGTGGCCCTGTTCCTGGCGCCTTATCTCAGGAAGTTCGGCCAGTTCACCATCCCCGACTTCCTCGGCGCCCGCTACGGCGGCAACCTGCCGCGGCTCATCGGCGTGTTCGCCGCCATCCTGGTGTCCTTCGTCTACGTCGTCGCGCAGATCTACGGCGTGGGCCTCATCACCAGCCGCTTCACCGGTCTGGAGTTCCAGATCGGGGTCTTCGTCGGCCTGTTGGGCATCCTCGTGTGCTCCTTCCTCGGCGGCATGCGCGCGGTGACCTGGACGCAGGTGGCGCAGTACATCATCCTGATCATCGCCTACATGATCCCGGTGGTCTGGCTGTCGGTGAAGCACACCGGCAACCCCATCCCGCAGATCGCCTACGGCCAGGCCCTGCAGGCGGTCAGCGCCAAGGAGAAGGAGCTCAACGACCCCACCACCGTGCTGGGCGCCGCCGAGGCGAGCGTGCGCGCCATCCACAAGGAGAAGCAGGCCGAGTGGGAGGCCAAGCTCAAGCTGTTGGACGAGGCCATCGCCGCCGGCACGGCCGATAGCATCTATCGCGAAGAGCGGGCCAAGGTCGAGCAGAAGCTCGCCGATCTCAAGGCCGACCCCACCGCCTCGGCCAAGGCCATCAGCGAGGCCGAGAAGGCGGTCAAGGACTTCCCGCCCAACGTGGCCAAGCTGCGTGAGGACTGGAAGAAAAAGGCCGACGCCGCCAAGGCCAAGGCCGGACCGGTGCCCGCGCACGCGGTCGCCTTCCCGGGCAAGGGGGCGGAGAAGAAGCTGCTCAAGGAAAACCCCGACGCCACGCCGGAGGAGATCGCCAAGGCCCGCGCCGAGGACGAAAAAGAGTCCGACATCAAGCGGCGCAACTTCCTGGCCCTGGTCTTCTGCCTGATGGTCGGCACGGCGGCCCTGCCGCACATCCTCATGCGCTACTACACCACGCCCAGCGTGCGTGAGGCGCGCGTGTCGGTGGCCTGGTCGCTGTTCTTCATCTTCCTGCTCTACTTCACCGCCCCGGCCCTGGCCGTGCTGGTCAAGTACGAGGTCTACACCAACCTGGTGGGCTCCAGTTTCGCCTCACTGCCCGCCTGGGTGGCCAACTGGGCGGCGGTGGACGCCACGCTGATGAAGATCGTCGACATGAACAAGGACGGCCTGGTGCAACTGGCCGAGATCACCATCGGCTCCGACCTCGTGGTGCTCGCCACGCCGGAGATCGCCGGGCTGCCCTACGTGATCTCGGGCATGGTGGCGGCGGGCGGCCTGGCCGCGGCGCTCTCCACCGCCGACGGCCTGCTGCTCACCATCGCCAACGCCCTGTCACACGACGTCTATTACAAGATGCTCGACCCGAACGCCCCGACCACCCGGCGGCTCGCCGTGTCCAAGGGCCTGCTGCTGGTGGTGGCGGTTCTTGCCGCCTACACGGCCTCGCTCAAACCGGGCGACATCCTGTTCCTGGTCGGCGCTGCCTTCTCGCTCGCCGCCTCGGCCTTCTTCCCGGCCCTGGTGCTCGGCGTGTTCTGGAAGCGGGCCAACAAGACCGGCGCGGTGATCGGCATGCTCGCGGGCTTGGGTGTGTGCATGTACTACATGTACACCACCTACGAGTTCTTCGGCGGGGTGGCCGCCAACCAGTGGTGGGACATCAAGCCCATCGCCGCCGGCATCTTCGGCGTGCCGATCGGCTTCTTGGGCGTCATCATCGGCTCCCTGCTCACCCGCGCCCCCGCCAAGGAGATCCAGGAGCTGGTGGACCACGTCCGCTACCCCAGCCTGGAAGGGGACATCGAGACCCGCGCGACCTGAACGCGCTCAGCGAGACCCGCGCGACCTGAGCCCATACCCCTATCTCCCCTCCCCCGCAAGCGGGGGAGGGGGCAGGGGAGAGGGCAAGCGTGATGTCCAGAGGACGGCAGGCGCCGTCCTTTTTTTGCGTCTATGACTCAGAGGCGGTCGGAGCGCCGCTTGCAGGCCGAACCGTTCGCACCGCAAGCGGCGCGCCTACCTGCGGTCGGTCGTTACATCCCAGATGCCTACAACCGCGCGCTACGATCGCCGCGGGCAAAGCCCAGCAACGGCCCCGCCACCCCCCGCCCCAGGGCGATGGCCTTGACGAGCTCCCCCATCTCTGCCGGTTGCAGCAGCCGCTGCACCGCGGCGGCCGCACGGTAATACGCCGGCGTAGCCGGCGCGATGCCTGCGAGTAAGTCCAGTAGGCCGCAGTTGAGCAAAAAACTCGCCTGGTCCGTGTAGCCGAGCAGTTGCAGCCCCGCCGCATGCCCCGCCTCGGCCACCGCGGTGAAATCGACGTGGGCGGTGAGATCGGTGAGCCCCGGCAGGTCGAAGGGGTCCGCGTGCGCACGCTGGGCGCGGTGGGCCATGAGCGTTCCGCCGGTGCGCTGTGGGTGGTAATACTCCTGGCGCGGAAAGCCGTAGTCGAGAAAGAGCAGCACCCCGTGCACGATCCGCTCGGCCAGGCTGGTGACCAGCCCGCGGACGGCCAGGCCGATCTCGCTCACATAACCGGGCGGCGCCGCGATCGCCCGCGCCGCCTCCAGGAGCGGCCCCTGAAGCAGCGGGCGGTCCTGCCAGACGAAACCGCCGGCCGCATCCAGTCCCACCCCCTGCTCCACCGGGCCTGTGTTCGTCCAATGGATGCGGTGCACCGGCAGGGCGTCCAACACCTCGTTTGCGAGGATGAGCCCCGTGAAGCCCTCCGGCAACGTGTCGAGCCAGACGAGCCGCGAAAGCCACTGCGGCGCCGCCTGTGCGAACAGGGCGCGCTGCCGTTCGCGCAAGTCAGTGCTTACTTCCAGCAGGAAATAACGCTCTGGGAGTTGTCCCAGCGCCGCCAGGGCGTCGAGCAGGTCCAGCGCCAGCCGGCCGCTGCCCGGCCCCAGCTCGAGGATGTCGCCGCCGGTCTGCGCCAGCACCTGCGCCGCCTGCCGCGCGAGGGCCTGGCCGAACAAGGGTGTGAGCTCCGGCGCGGTGAAGAAATCGCCCCCCGCGCCAAACTTGCGTGCCCCCGCGCTGTAATAGCCCAACCCCGGCGCATAGAGCGCCAGTTCCATGTAGCGGGCGAACGGGATCCAGCCGCCGGCGGCCGCGATCTCGGCGCGGATCAACGCGGCGAGCCTTTGGCTTGCCTTGAGCGCCTCGGCATCCGGTTCGGGCAAGGGTGTGCTAGATTGCATCATGCCATGTTACCGCCTCCCAGCGCATCCCGCCCCCGTCCGCATCGCCCCAGCGGGCCCTACGGACACGACAGCGCCTCGCCATGAAGGTCGCCATCCTCGGCGCCGGCCCCGCCGGCATGTCCTGCGCCAACGCCTGCCTGTCCTACGGGCTCGAGCCGGTGGTGATCGAGGCGAGCGACCACGTCGGCGGCACCCAGCGCAGCAACTTCCACCCCAACCTCTGGCTGCTGGGCCACCCGGAGGAGACCGGCGAGGCCATGACCCAGCGGCTCGCCGCCCACTTCCTGGCGCTGCCGGTCAAGCTCTACCGCGCCACCCAGGTCCTCGCCGTCGAACCTGACGGTGACGGCTTCATGCTGCGGCTCGCCACTCCCAGGGGCGAGGTGAGCGAACGGGTCCGCGCCATCGTCCTGGCCACAGGCATGCGGCCGCGCGCCACCCCCGAGCTCGAACGGCTCGCCGCGCAGTCGCCACGGGTCATCATCGGCCCCTTGTCGACGGCGATCCGCGACGCGATCCACGACGCCCGGGTGTTGATCCTCGGCGGCGGCGACAACGCCCTGGACCACGCGCTCTTCCTCGCCGAGCGCGGCAACTCGGTGCGGGTGTGCACCCGCGCCCGCTTCTCCGCCCGCCGCCCCTTCCAGGCCGCCTGCGCCGCCCGCCCGGAGATCGAGCTCAAGGACCACTGCCCCCCCAGCCGGCTCGTGATCGAGGATGGGCGCATCGTTGCCGAGTGGGGCCGCGTGCGCGTGCGCTACGACTGGCTGCTGGTGATGTACGGCTACCGCCCCAACACCGAGGTGCTGCAACGTTTCGCCGCGTCGATCCGGCCTGCGCTCACAGAGAGCGGCCACGTTAAGGTCGATGCCTGGCAGCGCACCAGCGTGCCCGGCCTCTACGCTGCCGGCGACCTAACGCACAGCCCGCAGCCCAGCGTGGCGACGGCCATCGCCCAGGGGCTCGCCGCGGCCAAGGCAATCGAGCGCGACCTCGCTGACTGAGGTCGGCACGGGCAGCGCCGCTTCCGCTCGCGGTGCGTCGTCGGCGACCTGCCTGCCAACCTCAGGCTGGTATTCGGGCAACCAGGCCGCAAGCCGCGCCCGTACCTCGGCATCGCTGCACACGGGGGTGTCGCGTATCCAGTCGACCATGGCCTGCACCTGTTCGAGATCGACCCGTTTGGCCCGCGCCACCCGCAGCTTGGGGTGCGGGGTGGCCAGCGTGGTCTCCTCATCCGCCAGCAGCTCCTCGTGCAGCTTCTCGCCCGGCCTCAGCCCGGTGTAGACGATGCCGATCTCGGCCTCGGTCTTGCCCGCCAGGCGGATCATCAGCCGCGCCAGGTCGTCGATGCGCACCGGCTCGCCCATGTCCAGGACGAAGATCTCGCCGCCGCGCCCCATCAGGCCCGCCTGCAACACCAGCTGTGCTGCCTCGTTGAGCGACATGAAGTAGCGTGTGACCTCAGGATGCGTCACGGTGAGCGGCCCGCCCATCTCGATCTGTCGCTGGAACTGCGGAATCACGCTGCCGGAGGAGCCCAGCACGTTGCCGAAGCGCACCGACACGAAGCGCGTGCCGTGCCCGCCACGGATGTGTGCAACGGCCGGGTCAACGGCGCAGGACCCGGCCACCAACTGGCAGACCATCTCCGCCAGCCGTTTCGAGGCCCCCATCACATTGGTGGGGCGTACCGCCTTGTCGGTGGAGACCATGACGAACTTCGCCACCCCGTGCTGGCAGGCTGCCCAGGCCAGGACATAGGTCCCCAGGACGTTGTTCTTGAGCGCCTGTAGGGCGTTTTTCTCCATGAGCGGCACATGCTTGTAGGCCGCGGCATGGAAGACGACGTAGGGTTTGTAGGCTTGCATCACCTCGCGCATGCGCGCCGCGTCCTTGACGTCGCCGATGACACAGGCAATAGGTAGATTCGGGTTCAGCATGCGGAATTCCTGCTCGATCCGATACAGGGCATATTCCCCCAGCTCCAGCAACACCAGCAGCGAGGGCTGGTAGTGGGCGATCTGCCGACAAAGCTCCGCGCCGATCGACCCCCCCGCACCGCTGACCAGCACCACACGCCCGGCGATCCAGTCGTGCAGGCCGGCGTCGTCGAGCCGGACGGGCTCTCGCCCGAGCAGGTCTTCCAACCGTACGTGGCGCAGGGCGGTGACCGACACCCGCCCGTGCATCAGGTCCTCAAGCGAGGGCACCGTCAGCACGTTCAGCCCGGCGCGGCGGCAGCGCTGCGTCATCGCCTGGCGCAGCTCTGCGGGTGCCGAGGGCAGGGCCAGGATGACGTCGGCCACCCCCAATCGCTGCGCCCAGGGTTCGATCTCGTTCAAGCGGCCCAGCACCGGCACATCCTGGATGCGCAGGCCGATCTTGCGGGGGTCGTCGTCGAGCAGGCCCACCACGCGGAAACCGACCGGGTTGCGGGCCAGCTCGCGCAGCAGGAAGTCCGCCGCCGATCCTGCCCCCAGGACGATGACCGGCCGCACGCGAGGGTGCTCGAGCGCGTTGGCCACACGGTGTTCCTTCCAGGCCCGGTAGGCAAAGCGACTGCCGCCCATGCCGACGATCAGCAGCAGGGGGTCGAGGAAGTAGATCGACACGGGCACGGACACCCCCCACAGAAGCGGCCCCAAAGGGGTCAATATAGCCGCAGCGCCCACAGCCTTGAGCAGGCGCTGCAGGTCCGGCAGGCTCGCAAAACGCCAAATCCCACGATATAGGCCGAAATGGCGGAACAGCAGCGCCTGCAAGGGGACCGTCCAAAGCAGGGTGGTGGCGGCCACCGCCAGACGATCGGCAGGCAGGGCGAAGTCGTGCAGTAAAAACCATGACACCAGCCATGCCACGGCGCTGGCCAGGATGTCATGCACGATGACCAACAGCAGTCGCGAATTGTTCAGGCGTGTCCTCAACCAGTTTTTCATGTCGTGTGAGACGGCTATCTTCCCACAATCTAATCCTGAGCGGTGCCTGTTGCACGCTTCCCAACCGCCTCGGCCCGCGATTCACGGATCGAGACACGACATGTCTGGGCCTCTTGCACCGGCTGCCGGCTGGCACACGGGCCGCACACCGATAGTCTGGGCTCTCAACGCTCAAGCTGGCGGGCCGGGTCGCCCATGCCGCGACCCAACAGGGTGAGTCCCAGGTAGCGCAGATAGCGCCCCAGGGTCAGCGCCTGCAGCATCGCCGCATCGGTCTCGGCCAGCCGCTCGGGCTCCGACATGTCGAGACCTGTGAGCTGGGCCAACCCCGTGATCCCCGGTCGTGCAGCGAACACGCCGCGCTTTAGCCGCTCGGCAATGAGCTCTGTCTGACTCGGCAAACAGGGTCTGGGCCCCACCAGGCTCATGTCGCCTTTGAGCACGTTCCACAACTGCGGCAGCTCGTCCAGCTTCCAGTGCCGCAGCCAGCGCCCTAATGGCGTGATGTTGTCCGAGTCGACCAGGTGAGTGGCCAGCGAGGGGGTCCCGCGACGCATCGTGCGAAACTTATACAGAGTGAACGCCTGGCAGTGACGCCCGAGCCGGGTCTGTCGGAAGATGGGCGAACCCGTCTCCAGCCACGCGACTAGGGCGATGATGAGCATAATCGGCAGCAGCAGGACGATGGCCACAGCCGCCAGACAGAGATCCAACAGTCGGATCACCGAGTCAGTCGCTTTGCCGTTTATCAATCGAATCGACCCGAGGCCAGTTCAGCCTGGAAAACACTCATCAGCAGGTCGCGCCCCTGGCCTTGTCTCACCCCCTTCCTCTCGACCGATTGTCCGCAACGGATAAACTTGACTCCCCTTGTCTCGTGCTCATCATGTTCAATCATCCTAAAAACCGCAGTTGAACGCACCCGAAAGCGGGCTTGTACGACCGACTGGCCAGGCGCGACGACGCCGGGTGGGCTGCCTACAGGCAGGTGCGACACAGCCAGGCGGGCGTGCAAGCCCGAAGCAGGGCGCCTCGCGTGTCCACCCGCTGGGAGAGGCAGCGCAGAGGCAAAAATCTCTTGCATCATCAATCTGTTACGAAACCGTAAGAGCGGTCCACTGCGGTTTTTTAGGATCATGATTTCGCTCGAAGGCTCTCCCCCTGGGCGAGATGCTGCGGAATGAGACAGAAGGACATGACCCTATTGGGGGCGTTTTAAGGGCAGCGCTGGCCAAACCCTAAACCGCTCTGCCGACGAAGGCTGAAGTCATGATTCGATGAGATACGAGAATGTAGGGGCTACCAGCGGCGGCGGAATCAGCGTCTCCACGACAGCGTGCTCACAGCAACATCTCCCGCAGACCTGTCATGAGATCGATCTGCGTCCTGAAACCGATTTCCTGTTGGATGCGCGCCGGGCTATAGCAGGCTGACTCGAGCAGGCGCGAGACTACATCCGAATTCACTGGGAGAGAACGCCTTGACAAAGCCTCTAGGGCATCGCCAAGACGGCCAACGAGTCGCCACCCGGCTGCAGGTATCGTACATGACACAACTGGCCTGGCCAAGCGGGACCCAGGTCTTTCTGCCAAGACCGTGCGAATGGCCTCATATAGCTGCCGGCTGGAATAGGCGACAGGGTCGGCGACGATATAGATGCGGCCGCTGGCCTGCGGACTGCCGATGACCTTGTGCACGGCCGCCACGACGTCCTGTACATGGATGAGGGATCGCCGGTTACCCGTTTCTGGCAGCGGCGGCAGCCAGCCGCGCTCGATCAGATGGATTAGACGCGCCAGATTCCCGCCACGACCACCACGGCCATACACCGGCGGCAGACGTAACACCGTGACATGCAGCCCATGCCTGGCCCCGGCCTCGATCACGGCCGCCTCGGCCGCACGCTTGGAGCGGCCATAAGCTGTCGTCGGCTCACCGGGCCAGTCCTCATCCACACATTCGGGGCCGGGCTTGGCCATGGCCTTGACGCTGGACAGGAACACGAAGCGCTCTACCCCGGCATTGATGGCTGCCCGCAACAAGCGACGCGTCCCCTCGGTGTTCACCGCCCACAGGCGCTCGCTCTCAACGCTGTCGGCATCGGACATCCCGGCACAATGCACCACGGTGCTGACACCTTGGCAGGCCCTCTGCAATGCTACTGTGTCGAGGATGTCGGCCTGTACCTCATCGGGCAGGCCGCGAGCGCAACGCGCCAGGCGGCGGTCACCCGGTCGCGCGAGGCGACGGCCGATGAAGCCACTCGCCCCAGTAACCAGCATCACCATATATGCCAAGCGTCATATTCTCTGCCCCAAGCCGTCAGAATTCCATCGTCCAATGGGGCGTGACGGCCGCAGCGCTGGCCGCCACGCACGGGTGCCTGTGAGAAGCGCTGAACAAACCCAAAACCAACGGTCCGGCAATGGCCTGATTCCCGAAACCGATGCGAGGGTGTATGGGTTGCGACAGCGATTCGATCGGCGTTGCCTTAGACGAAGGCGGCAATCACGTCGGCCATGGTGAGTTGGTCGGTGGTAATGCCCATGAAGCGCACCACCGGGCTTAGCTCATCCGGCGTCACAACGTTGTCTGCGCCACTATCGTCTTTGAAAAGGTAAAGCGCCATATCGGTGTCGCTCACATTGACGAGGAAATAATGCACGAAATTTTTTCCATAGGTATGATTGTTGCCGTAGGGGTCTAGGAAGCGGGCAACATCCTGGATGTCATCCGACATGGCGCGCGCACCTTGAATGACGAAAAAGCCTTTGCCATAATCGTCACCCGATTGCTTGTTCTGGGCGATGGTACGATAAGCCTGCTGAGGACTGGTCAGTATTTGCGCATAGCTGATCGTGGTATTGCCAAGTTTCGAGCCCGCGTAAAAGCTATAGTTCCATTCGCTCGGGCCTACCAATTGAAATCTTCCGATTTCAAACTGATCGTTCTTGAAATCGAACGCTTCGATGCGGACCGCCGGCGCACTAAGACCATGGTTGCTGTCGAGGCTCCAAGTCACATAATCACGGGCCGCCTGCGTTTCTGACAGGCTCAATATCAATGAGCTGCCATTCTTCATGTAACTCAAATCGATGCGGTCGGCGCCTTCACCGGCCCGAACCACGCCCGTGCGGGTCAGCGCATCGCTAAAGAGGATGTTAATCGAGTCATCGCCTAGACCTGCCTCAACGTCATCGATGCTTTCTGCATATACACGATCATTTCCGTTGCCGGCAAAGATCGTGTCAGCCGAACCGTCACTACTAGACCAACTGTAGTCGCCGTTTGCATAAATAACATCATCCCCGTCTCCACCCTCAATCAGATCCGCGCCTTGACCGCCGAAAAGGCTGTCAGCCCCGGCCCCGCCAAGCAAGGTATCATCCCCTTCATACCCATAAAGGTCGTCAGCGCCGTCGCCGCCATCCAGCAGGTCAGGGCCAAATCCACCATACAGGGTATCATCACCACCGCCGCCGTAGAGCAAATTCGTTGACCGATCGACCACGGCGTCACTTGGGATATAGCTGGAATCTTCGGTCAGGTAACCCCACCTGTTAATATACAAGCGACCAGCCTTCAGTACATCGGCACCAAGACCGCCTTCGAGAATATCCGCACCCCAACCGCCAGAGAGCGTGTCGTTGCCGCTGCCCCCGATCAAGATGTCATTGCCGCCTTTCCCTTCAATGAAATCATTGCCGGCGCCACCGTCGATGTAGTCGTCGCCTTCGGTGCCGACTATGGAATCGTTTGCGCTGCCGAAGGTCGTGGGCGCATACTTGGCTCGCATGAGATTGAAATAAGACTCATCCAGCTCGCGCGTCTTCAAGTTATACTGCGCAAAAAATGCGCGCACTTGATCGGTCGTGACCGCCGGCAATCGCGACTGGACGATTTCCGTCAGCATTTCGGTGTTGATACCAGCCGTCTTGAGTGTAGCAAACAAGCCGGCTGGGTTGCCGATGTTGGCAGCTATGTAATCGAATGCCTGGGCGACTGTGATGCCATAACTCTGCAGATATTGCTGTGCCTTCATGTTTCACACTCCTTTCAAAGTTTGACGAGGCAGCGGCGGTTCATCAATGCCGATGCTTGTTTAAAGAACTGGTGTGGGATCCTGAGTGTTCGGGTCGATGTCAGCTCCCGGCTGAATACTGACAGAAAACGAGCGGGCTCGAATGTAAATGGGTGTCTATGCTTATTCTACGTCAAGCCCCCACCCAGCAGCCAAGCCCAGACGGAAAACCGTCCCTTGAGGGAAGGGCAGGGCCATGTTCAAGCGATCTGCAGCGCCTTGAGAATGGGCAATTGCCTTTCCGCAAAGGTCTGCGCCTGGGCGGCAAGCTCGGCGAGGTTTTCATCGGCCGTCTCCAGCGCCTTGCCTTCCTTGGTGAGCCGCTGTCCCAGGGCCTGCAGGTGCTCCCAGACGAACTGCGCCCATTCGTGCGGCTGCTTCTTGCCCTGCTGGCGGGCCAGCAAAAAGAGCTGCTGAAAGCGGTTGACCTGAATGCCGCCGCCGGTGACGGGGCTGGCCAGATACGCCAAGTCATTGCTCGCACGGCTTTTCATCATCAGGTGCTGGTTGAGCCGGTCGCACGCCTTCTTGGCGCGGCTGGCCGTGGCTTCGTCTTGCGCGATCGCCACATCGCCCTTGCCCACCAAAATGAGCGCCGCTTGCAGGATTTGCGCGAACGTGAGGCCCTTGGGGGCGTGCTGCTGCTCAATCTGGCCCAGCGACAGCGGCTTGTGGCTGGACAACAGCTCCAGGATGGGCCGATAGACCCCCTCGTTCAGAGTAGCCTCGCCCCGGTTGCCCGCGACCTTGAGCTGCACTGCCGGCAGCGGGCTGGTGAGGATCAAGCGCTGGGCGCGCAGGGCCTCCAGCCGCTCCAAGGCGGTCGGTTGGCGCGTGCCCTTCACCCAGTAGTCGCGGCGAAACTGCGTGTTTCAGCAAAAATCGCGCACCAGTTGGCGAAAGCCTATATCCGGGATGCCGTTTAGAAGCGCCTGCTGCGGCTCCGAGAGGTTGATGGCATCCACGTGATCCAGATAGTGAGCCGACGCAGCATAACCCAGCTTGGCCGGCGCCAGCCACTCGGCCATCTTGGCCACCGACATCGGGTGCCAGTCGCGGTTGAAGTATTCATGCGCCAGGTAGTGGCGGTTTTGCTCTTTCATCTTGGCGATGCGCTGCGCCACTTGCGGGTTGGCAGCAGCAAAGCCTGGCTGGGCGGCAAAAAGCTGGTCGGCGAAGTCCAGCGCCGCGTCAATCCTGTTGACGATGCCCTGGCCCTTGGCGGCGAGCGCTTCGCCATAGGCGATCAACAGCTCGCGCATCGGCACCATCGTGGCCCAACCCGGTTGGGTGTTGTAGCTGATGTAGAGCACACCGCCGACCTTGAGCTTGCTGCGGATGAAGTCCACGATGACGGCGCGGTTCTCGTCCGAAATCCAGCTCCAGATACCGTGCAGGCCGATGAAATCGAAATCCGGCAAATCCGGCCGCGCGCAGAACTCGGCAAAAGCCTGATCGAAGAGCTTGGCTGATGCGCCCGAGGCCGCCGCCAGCTCCAGGGCGAAGCCGGCCTGCGACGGGTTGAAGTCCGTCCCCCACCAGGCCACACCCGAGGCGGCGGCGTGGATGTTGATGCTCATGCCCTGACCGAAGCCGAGCTCGCAAGCCGTCTCCACCTCGGGCGGCACGATGCCGGCGGCCAGCAGTGGCAAGGCCAGCCGCTGCGGGTTGAGTTCGGTGTAGTAGCCGTAGGTGTAGCCGATTTCGGAGACGTAGCCGGCGGTCCAGTCGGTCATGGGGTTATCCTTGTTGAAGTTCTTGACGTTCGGAACTTTTCCCGAAGCGGCAAGCATCCGTCGTGGGCCCGATGGATGTTCACCTCGACCTTATTTCAGCACGACATCCATCCAGCGGATCAGGCCGGTGACGCCGCCGATTGCCAGCACTATCCACACCGTCTGCCGGTGGATCGCCTGCGTCAGCCGCACCTCAAGCTCTCTGATCTCCTTCTGCAGCCGGCCTTCGACCTCTTTGATCTCCAGCCGCACCGCTTCGATCTCTAGGCGCAGCTTACCTTCGACCTCCTTGATCTCCCGCTGCAGCTTGCCTTCGACCTCCTTGATCTCCTTCTGCAGCCGCAGCTCCGTCTCGCGCAGGTTGCCTTGGGTGGCCACATCCGACAGCTGCGGATAGCGCGACTCCAGCGCCTCAAACGCCTCGGCGATCAGCCGTGCGCGGGCCTTGTCCTCGCCGGCATCGGTGAGCTGTTCATAAAGCCTGAGCGCCACGCCCATGACAAGGCCTCCCCAAGTGCAACATCCTGAATATTCTATCAGTCCTCCGCCTGGCCTTCGGGGCCAAGGATGTCAGCCGGCGCCCTTGCCGATACTCACGCCGCCTGCCACCTGCGCCACCCATGCAAGCTGCCGGGGCAGGCATTGAGTGCGGAGGTCGTAATTCGCCTGCGCCCACGCCCGGGCATTCTGACCGAGTCGTTGCCGCGCAGCCGGGTCATCGAGCAGCGCGCACACCTCGTCGGCCAGACCGGCCACATCGAAGAAATTGACCAGCCGCCCGGTCTCGTCGTGTTTGATGGCTTCGCGCACTGGCTGCGTGTCGCTCGCTACGATCGTGCAGCCCACACTCATCGCTTCGAGCAAACTCCAGGACAGCACGAAGGGATACGTCAGATAAACATGCACCGTGGACAGCTGCAGCAAAGGGATAAAGTGCAGGTAGGGGATGTTGCCGAGAAAATGCACCCGCGCCCAGTCGTCATCAGGGATTTGCGGGCGCACCTCGGCGACCAAAATGTCCTTCCACGTCTGGCCATTTTTCGGTCGCGCGCCGTAGCTCACACCGTCGCCGCCGACAATCAGCACGCGTGCATGCGGCCGACGCTTTAGAATTTTCGGCAGTGCCCGCATGAAGATGTGGTAGCCGCGATACGGCTCCAGATTGCGGTTGACGAAGGTGATCACCTCATGCTGCCTGGTCAGCGTCAGCGTGCCGTTGAGCGTCAAGCTCACCGCCGGGTTGGGCACCAACGCCTGCGTGTCGATGCCATCGTGGATGACCGTGATCTTGTCGCGGAACGCTGCGGGAAACGTGCTGGCCTGCCAGTGGGTGGGACTCAAGCCAGCGTCGGCTACTTCGAAGTGCAGCAGGTTGTTGAGGTTTTTGAGCCGCAGGCGCGCGGCTTCGGCCACGGGGTCGCTGCTAGCGAATTCGGGGTCGAAGCCCACGTCCGCCCCTTGAGCGTGGTAGTAAAACTCGCAGTAGATGGCTAACTTCGCGGTGGGCCAGACGTCTTTGAGGAACAGGCTCTCACCCCAGCCGGGATGGGCGATGATCAGATCGGGGGCAAACCCCTGCGCCTTCATCTGCAAAGCCGCGCGCATGCAAGCCTCGCCGCGGATGGTCTTGGTCTCAAAGTCCGCAACCCACGGATGCACGTTCGGCGTGGTGCCGCGGTGGGCGGCGTACGGCACCAACTTCACCCCTTGCCATTCGGTGGCCTTGATTCTCTGCATGGTCATCGCGACCACCGTATGACCCTGCCGCGCCAGGGCCGGGGCCAAGTGCTTGAACTGGCCGGGGAAGTTCTGGTGGATGAAGAGGATGTTAATGCCGCCACCTTCAGTACACACAGCTCAGAAACCTCGGCGAAACACTGCGAGCGGGATGGGCTACCAGGCGCATGGCGCGCAGCGACCAAAAAGATAGGCGAGGAGGCGAAAACGCAGTTTCGTTTCGTCCCAGGCTAACCTTGGCGAAAGGTCAAGTGTAGCGGCCGAAACCAACACCGCGCAACGCAGCAGGCAGCCCGCGCAGCAAGTTACGCAGGGATTCCCTCAGTATATACTCGCCAAGCCTCGTACGAAACAAAAATGCTTGGTGCTCCACTGGTATTCCGGCAAAGACAACCGAGATGTTTTTTGTTCAAAAGCGGCGCATTCAGCACTGCCCAAATCCCCGCCTCGCTCGGCTGGATCACTTTAGCAAAATCCACAATGACCAATGGCCGGTAAGTCTTCACACTTAGCAGTGCCGTTCTGGCATCAGCATCTGCCAAGCGATTCAGTACAAGGGCGCGTAGGCGCTGGCTTGCCCGCGATGGGGGCATGTAGGAGCGGGCTTGCCCGCGATACCAAGCTTCATCAGGTCAGGCGCGTAGGAGCGACGAGAGTCGCGACTTTCGTCGCTCCTACAACACGCTTTGTCAGCGTCCTGTAGGAGCAGGCTTGCCCGCGATCGGGGCATGTAGGTGCGGGCTTGCCCGCGACATTTGGAAGCAAGACAGTGTGTGTCTTCTCCTAGGCCCGCCCAACTGGTTGATCACCGACATCTAGGGGCTAAAAGAAAGCAGATGTTCCTATTGGCTTTTCTTACCAGCTCTTCAGCGTGAAATCCGGGCGGTTTGCCACGACCACGTCATCGTCGGCTTGCACGAGCACATAAAGGCCCTGCCGCTCGGCATAGCGCGCGACATTCTCCGGCACGCTCATACCCGCCACCACTCCGTGCAGCACCTTATCCGCGTGCTCGGTGAAATACGCCTTGAACTCAGCAAGTCGCGCCAGATGCTCATCAACGTCACTTGTTGTCAGCCGGCTCTTGCATTCCACCGCAATGGCATGGTTGCCATTGATGACGAGCAGGTCGATCTCCATCACCGGCTCATCGCGGCTGCGCCGGGCCACCGCGTTCGGATAGACCCGATGCACCGGAATGCCTTGTGCCTGAAACAGCCGCACCACGGCCGGCTGCACCATGTCCTGCACAAACTCACCCAGGCGGTTGCCGAGCCTGCCCAACTCCTGGCGAAGCGCCTTGACCGAGGCGGTCGTCTCCTGCACGAGACGATCCGTCTCCTGCAAGCGACGGTCGGTCTCCTTGCTGCTTTCTCGCAGCTCGCGGATGAGGCGATCTGTCTCGCGCAGCTGCTCGTTGTGCGCAAAGATCATCTTCTTGAGGTCATCCCAGGAGATTTCGGCGGCGGTGGTCATGGTCGTATCTTGAGGCAAGGTGCGGCTATGATCAGTCTACCACCGCGCGGGCTCCGCGGGCTATCGTCGCAGTGGCCCCATCAAGCCGTCGTGGGCCCGATGGCTGCACGGGTATGCACGCAGCCGGCTACGCCGCCCGCTTCTCGAACACGCTCTGCGCCGCGTGGATGCCGCGCAGAAACTTCGCCTGGCGGCGGGCCGCCAGATCGATGAGGGATGCAGGCTTGCCCACGGCATGGCCGAATTCCTGCAAAAAGTGCGTGCCGCGGTTGATGAAGGCCTCAAGATCGATGCCGAGTCGGTCAAGCAGCTTGGGGGTTTTCTCCGGAATGAAGCCGCGTTTGTGCGGGTGCAGGCAGCGCCCCAGGGTTTCGACGAGCTCAAGATAGTCCGCAAAGGCAAAAGGAATCGCCCAGGCTTCCCGGCCGGTTGCATCAAAGGGCATCAGCGGGGCGGGAGTAAGCTGCGCTTGCCGGGCCGGTTCTGTTTTGCCCTCGCCGATGGATGGGGTCTCTTGGCTTTCGGCCGCCATCGCCTCGATGCTTTGCCTCAGTCGCGCATCGACTTTCTCGGGCAGAATGCGCGCCTGCACGCTCGTATAGTCGCTTTCTTCCGGCGTTTCGCACACCGCTGCTCGGATCGGGTTGAGATCGACATAAGCCATCGCCATCAACACCGCTTCTTCATCAAGCAGCGCCTGGCTCTTGAAGCGGCCCTCCCAGAAGCGGCCCTTGACCCCGTCCTCGCGGTTGGCCTCGCGGGCGATGCCTTCGTTGAGCACGCGCATGAACCACGATAGATCGCTCAGCCGCTCGCGATAGAGCGCGGCGTACTCCATGACGCGCGCCACTTCCGCATCATCCATCACCGCACGTGTTTCGGGATTCTGGTAGCGCTGCACCAGAAGCGGCCCGGTGAAAAGCTTGGTCCAGCGCTCGAGCACCTCGTCGTCGCTCAAGGCATGCGCACGCGCGCGGTCGATTCTGAGCACGATGTGGTAGTGGTTGCTCATCACCGCATAGGCGGCCACATCGATGGTGAAGATGGAGGCAAGCTGGCGGATGCGCGCCTCGATCCAGCCGCGGCGGTGGTCGAAGTTCCTGCCCGTCAGGGCATCCTGCCCACACAGAAAGGCTCGGCGCACGCAGCGGGAAACCACGTGATACCAGGGCGTATCGGCCACTGAGACGAGTTCGGAGCGGGGGCGGGTCATGGCGCAATCCTACCGGAGCGGGAGGGGAATGTCAAAAGTAAGTGGGTGTCCCTTACTTTCTGGAGCGGGAGGGGAATGTCAAAAGTAAGTGGGTGTCCCTTACTTTCATCTGCAAAAGTAAGTGGGTGTCCCTTACTTTCCGCTTCTCTGTAAACCCCCCGCACCCGCAAGTCCCTTATGGAAAAAACCCTGCCCCTCGTGAGAAGGACAGGGTTTCAATGGCTTTCACCTCAAGCACCTACTGAAAAGCGGGTGCTTGTCTTTGACGCGGCGGATTAGAACAACGAGAAGCTAGTGTTGCCTAGCGCCGTGAAGTCAGTGCTGGTCATGCCAACACGGACGATCTCAACAAACGTGTCGGCGCTGTTGATGACGTTGCTAGTCGTGGTGTCAGTGTTGCGCACATAGCCAAACACCGCTTGACCGTTAAGGCTATCGTAGAACACCGCAGCCAAGCCTTCGGAGGCGGCAGTCCAGCTCCCATCAGTGATAACGTACGAACCAGTCCCAATCGCTGTGGCGAAGGTGGTTGCATCCGTAGCGGTCAGCTTCAGCAGTGTGGTCGTAGCATCGTTAGCAACAGTGGCATTCTTTGCTACCGCGGTAAAAACAGCTGCAACGGCTGCGCCAATATCGGTACCGTTACCAGTACTCAGCGTAACATTACCCACGCCTGCCTCAGCAATGTTACCAATGCTGAAGGAAACAACGTCGGTTCCAACCTTGAAACCAGTCACGGTATCGACGTTGGCTGCGCCGGATTCGGCGTAGCGAATCGTGTCGATAGACTGCGTTGCTTCGGTCAGGTCAATGGTGTCTTGGCCTGCGCCGCCAGTGATGGTGTCAGCACCCAGACCACCAGTGATTTTGTCGGCACCGTCACCGCCATTGATCACGTCAGCACCCTTACCACCCAGGATCACGTCAGCTTTGTTAGAGCCGTTGACACCGCCAGAACCAGTACCGCCTTCACCGATGGTGATGTTGATACCCGTGGTACCGGAGAGGGTCGAAGCAGCCAGAGCGGAAGTGCCCTTCACCGCAGAGAAGTCAACCGTTGCGATCGACTTGATGACATCCGTGCTCGAGATCTGGCCCAAGCCCGTCACAGCAACGTTACCCTCGCCACTGGCGGTAATCGTACCGATGTCAAGGTTGTACAGTTCGGTCGATTCGCCGTCGTTCACACCGATGACTTCAACGCTGACCGTTGCATTCTTGCCAGCCGTCAGGGTCATGGTGCCGATCGACTCGTCGATCGCGAACTTCTGAGCCACAGTGTATGCACTGGTGCCTTCCGCTGCGCTGATGTCGATGGCGGTCACAGAGCGCGCACCCAAGTTGGCTGTGCTGTGAGCATTAACAGTAGTGCCTGCACCCACCGCCAGCTTGTAGCTGTTGAGCTGGGCGATACCCGCGCTATCGGTCGTGCCGCTGTTGCCGTTGTCGATGCCGTTGATACCGGGCAGGGCTGTGATGGTCAAGCCCGCGCCCAGGGTGATGTCGACGTTCTTCAG